>JBIIVI010000142.1:0-9056 GCA_044339555.1 Cyclobacteriaceae bacterium
ATCGCACCGCAATATCATCGCGCACAACGAAATGGTTACGCACTGGTTCAGACCCTACATGGAACAGGGAGGCGGCCAAGACATCATCATCACGGCCATCCCCATGTACCACATTTTTGCCCTTACGGTGAATGGGGTACTGATGATCAGCACGGGGGTAAAGAACGTGCTGATTACCAACCCGCGCGATATCCCTGGTTTTGTGAAGGAGTTGCGTAAGCACAAGTTTAGCATCATGACTGGAGTGAATACACTGTTCAATGGGCTGCTTAACAACCCTGAATTCAAAACGTTGGATTTCTCGCACCTGAAAGGCGCCATCGGTGGTGGTATGGCGGTACAGGATGTGGTGGCGAAAAAGTGGTTGGAGGTAACGGGCAAACCATTGGCAGAAGGTTATGGGCTAAGCGAGACCTCGCCCGTATTGTGCTGCAATCCGCTAAATGGTAAGCATAGGCTCGGCACCATTGGCATTCCTGTGCCGAGTACAGAAGTCGCCATTTTTGATGACGATGGGAATCCGGTGCCCCAAGGTCACCCGGGTGAGATTTGTGCCCGTGGGCCGCAGGTGATGCGCGGCTATTGGCAGAAAGACAACGAAGGGGTATTTTTCCCGGGTGGCTGGTTCCGTACAGGCGACATCGGCATCATGGACGAGGAGGGTTTTTTCAAGATTGTCGATCGAAAGAAAGACATGATCAAAGTGTCCGGCTTCAACGTGTACCCCAATGAAATTGAAAACGTAATTGCGGGCTACGAAAAAGTGCTGGAAGTAGCCTGCATTGGCGTAACGGATGAAAAATCCGGCGAAGTGATCAAGGCCTTCGTCGTGAAAAAGGATGATTCATTAACCGTCGAGGAATTGAAAGCCTACTGCCACGAAAACATGACGAACTACAAAGTGCCGAAACACATTGAGTTTCGTACCGAACTGCCTAAGACCAACGTGGGCAAGATTCTGCGGCGTGCGCTGAAAGAACAAGAGGCAAGTAAGGCCGCGTAGTGCGTAGTGGATTGCTTAACTTGCAGCATTGAATATGAAAAGCCCAGAGTTACTTTCAGCAGAATCGGCCCAAAATGTTAAGAACAGCTATTTCAACATTCTGGCGCTTTTCTCGCGCTCATCGGCTGTCGAAACGCGGTTCGTGCATTGCCTGCTGAAATGGGGATTTCATTTGCATTTGACACCCCATGATTTGGTGCCGGGGCACCGCATTTCGGAGATTAGCCGCTTTCAGATTCCGGAATCCAAGGTGGGCCGAATGGAGGCCGTTTACCATTTGGTTTACATGATTCATTTGGACGATGTTGTGGAAGATGTGGAACTGGAACTTGCGTCCATCTATGCCCAAGAACTGGGTTTTTCGAAAGAGACGGTACCCGATGTGCTGAAGGCGATTGAAACAGCGGTGTATGATGACGACCGCTCGCATCAGGAAATCCGTAACGAGGTGCTTGAATTTCTGAAAGTAAACGAGTTGTAAACTCGATCTAGCCGCGGGATTACTTTACGCGGATAAGCCTCTCACCTGTAAATTTTTGATAAACAGGCGTTTAACTGGGTTATTATTTGAAGATGCTCCTTGGCAGTCGCGGAATGTCGGGTTCATTATTAGCTATGTAAGGTTTGCAACTGAAACCCGGTAAACAGCCAGCCACATCCTGCCACCTTTGATACACCAAACCAATGCGTTATGGAATCAAAGCAACAGGCACAAGTAAACATTCGCAAGCGCCTCAAACAAATGGGCGTTTTGTTTGCGTTCATTCTCTTGTCGATTTTGATCTCGTATGCCGCCCCCGCGCAGTCCAATTACAACCGACTTAAGGCGCAATATTTTAAAGCTCGTTACCGCACGCAAATTCAACGAACCGAAAACGCCTGCGACCTGCTTCGCAAGAAATGGGCACAGAAGCCCCATGTTCGCGTAGCAGCTGCGAAAGCGCGAAAGGTGAAATATCCACCCATGGCTGAAGTAGACCCGCCCGGTTTTGTGCGCGATGAAATCCCGGTTCAGCAGGAGGTCGTGCTGGCTGTAGCCGATCCACGGCCGGAGCCGCTACCCAATTTTGACAAGACTGAGGACGAAGTCTTGATCCAAAATCATTTGCCTGTGCCGAGTTCGGAGAAGCATGCGGAAATCCGCAAGCAAGTGGAGCAGCACCTTCAAAACAAAAAGGACGGTGACCCCATCGCCCTCAGCCCACTTTACTTTGACTTTGATAAAGCAGATGTTTCCATCGAAGAAATGGAGCCTTTTTTGTTAGCGGTAGAGTATGCGCTACAAGGGCGGATGGTGTTAATTGAGGGCCACACAGATCCCAAGGGTAGTTCTGCTTACAACCTGCAACTATCGATGAAGCGGGTACAAAAGATCCGCAGCATTATGCACCAGATGGGCGTGCCCGATGACCGGATTTCGGTATTGGGTTATGGCGAGGAAGTGGCCAGCACTTCCGCTAAAACGGTAGCTGATATAAACGCACACCGCCGAGTAGATATCCGCGTATTTTAGTTCTTTGGCTTCGGCAGCTTTTTGTAGGGGATGCTTTTGTAGGAACTCCCGCGCTGACTGGTAGGTTTTGGTTTAAAATCCTTTTTAATGGTCAGCGTCCGCGAGATGCCAATGGTCAACGACAAAAACACTTCTCTGCGCTGCCCAAATAGGTCTGGAACATTATCGGGCGCGCGAAGCTGATCCAGGTAACTGGATTTTCGGGTATCAAAAATTCCAAAGTTCGCGCGGCCATCGAAGTTCAGGGCCCAATTTTCGCTGAACTCGAAATCGGATCGAAATCCAATAGCGGCAAACAAATTGAACGAATTAAACTTATTGTTTGCCACGTACACCTGCTTGTCTACCGCGGGCACAAAAACGCCATCAAACGTTTCAGAATAGCCGGGTTCAGCTGGCACCAACACCGATGCCGGATAACGCAGCTTGGCAGCCTCATGAGTAATCACTTCCTGACCCCGTATCAAGAAACTTGGAGCGATTGACGCCACCAGGCTTAACCTGAAAAAGGCCAGGTCGGACATGTGAATCTTGAGCGCGGCAGGAATAGAAAAATAATTCATGTTTACCTCGCGTCTGCCTACTTCGCCCCCCACCCTATTTTGAATCAGAAACGTTTGGCCCACCTGCATGTATTGGGGGGTTACAACGAATCCAAAGCCAATCTTGTCGTAGCCATAAGCCGCGCCCACGGGAGTACCCCGAATCGAAAACTTACCAAAAAAGCGGGGGTCTTTATTGAGGCCCTGATCAATTGTAAAAGGGAAGTTAAGGCCACCAAACACACCAAAAGATTCTACATCCTGGCCTACTACCGGCCCCGCGTAGAAGCACACTAGCAGGACCAAAGAATACGGGGTGTGTTTTCGGGTAGTTTTGTGGAAATCCAAAAAAATTCGGTTTAGAGCGAATTACAAAACTATAAAATTTGATCAAACCGCCACGATTAGAAATTGTCCATTCCGCCAACTAGTTACATCTTTACCGGCATGAAGGTGTGTGGATTTTCATTTGTGAGGAACGGCATTACTTACGACTATCCTTTTGTAGAAGCCATCCGGTCTATTCTTCCTTTGTGCGAACATTTTATCGTGGCGGTGGGCAACTCGACTGATGAAACACTCGCCGCGGTGCGCGCCATTGATCCCAAAGTGGAAGTGATTGAAACCACTTGGGACGATAATCTGCGGGCTGGTGGCCGGGTGTTAGCGGTAGAAACCGACAAGGCCTTTCAAGCCATACCTGCCGAATTCGACTGGGCGTTTTATATTCAGGGAGATGAAGTCGTACATGAAAAATACCTACCCGCCATCCGCCAGGCGCTTCAACAATACCATGCCGATGCGCGAGTAGAAGGCTTGCTTTTTCGCTATACGCATTTTTTTGGCAGCTACGATTTCGTTGGACTCCAGCACTCCTGGTACCGCAGGGAAATCCGGTTGGTACGCAACCGAAAAGACATCTTTTCCTACCGCGATGCACAAGGTTTTCGCAAGACGCCCAACGCCAAGCTTCGCGTGAAATTGATAGATGCGCAGGTGTATCATTATGGCTACGTGCGCGAGCCGGAGGCGTTGCAGAAGAAAGAATCCTCCAAGATCAAAATGTACCACGATGATGGCTGGATTGCGCGCTACTTTAAACCCTGGGATCGTTACAAGTTTGAAGAACTTCGCGAGCCGGTCACCCCATTTACCGGAACCCATCCTGCGGTGATGAAGGAACGCATCGCGCGCAAGAACTGGAATTACCAGCCAGACCTGACTGTCCGCTACGCGAACTTCAAAGATTGGTTGAAACGAACTGTGGGTGGCCTTACCGGCTGGTACCCGGGGGAATACCGGAACTATAAACTGCTTCGCTTTTAGTAAGGTAACCGAAAAATACCTGGCGCCCGATTTAAGCTACGTTATGATAGACGCTTTGTACGTCTTCGTCTTCTTCCAGCGTGTTTACCAGCTTTAGTACTTCGTCTAACTCAGCGTCTGCCAGTTCTTTCGTGGTCGTGGGAATAAATTGAAGTTCAGCACTGGTAGCTTCCAGCTTTTGCGATTCCAGAAACTTTTGCATCGTGCCAAAGTCGGTGAACTTAGTGTAGATTACGATTTCCTCATCGCCTTTTTCGATGTCTTCGGCTCCTGCGTCAATCAAGTCAAGTTCCAGTGCATCCAAATCCAAACCACCTGCCGGGAATTTAAAGACCCCTTTTCGTTCAAACATGAACGACACGGAACCCGATGTACCCATGCTGCCGCCATTCTTGGAGAAATGCAGGCGAACGTTGGCTACGGTGCGGGTGGGGTTATCGGTTGCGCATTCAACTAGCACGGGCACTCCATGCGGGGCATAGCCCTCGTAGATGACTTCTTGAAAGTCCTTTTCCTCTTTGGAGGAGGCACGCTTGATGGCGGCTTCCACCTTATCTTTGGGCATGTTCAAGCCCTTGGCGTTTTGGATCGCCACACGCAACTTCTGGTTGCTATCCGGGTTGGGACCAGCCTGTTTCACGGCCATGGCAATTTCCTTCCCAATCTTGGTGAAGGCTTTGGAGAGCCGCGCATTGCGTGCAAAGATTTTGTGTTTACGCTTTTCGAAAATACGTCCCATGGTGCCTGATTTTATCGAACGGCAAAAATAATGCGCTTGGGCTGATTTTGGAAGTTCCGGGAACCATCGCTACCTAGCATTGTTACTTGACGTGTATGACGTGGAAAGATGTAATCAACTATGCGGGCAACGGCAATCCGCTTCCACCCCGCCGGGTGGAAAAGACAGCCGAGCAATGGAAGCAGGAACTCACGCGCGAGGAGTTTGAGGTGCTGCGGCTAAAGGGTACCGAACGCGCCTGGGCGGGCGAGTACTGCGAAGCCCACGATCCTGGTCGTTATGCTTGCCGCGGATGTGGAACAGTGCTGTTCGACTCGCGCACCAAGTTTGAATCCGGTTCCGGCTGGCCGAGTTTTACGGTGCCCGTAGAACCGAATGTGATCAAATACACGCAGGACTTTAGCTACGGTATGCGCAGGGTAGAAGTAGAGTGCAACGTGTGCGATGCCCACCTGGGCCACGTGTTTCCGGACGGCCCAGCGCCTACCGGGCTGCGCTTTTGTATCAATTCACTTTCAATCAAACTCGTACCCGAACTCGGCTAAAGCAAAGGCGTGCTAAACGTATCGCCCTGAGCGAGGTCGCCCGTTTCAAAACCTTTCCTGAACCAATGCATCCGCTGCTCCGAGGTGCCATGCGTAAACGAGTCGGGGGTAACATATCCGCGCGATTGTTGTTGCAGCAGGTCATCGCCAATGGCATTGGCGGCATTCAATGCCTCTTCAAAATCACCGGGCTCAATGATGTTCTTCATCTGCTGCGCATGGTGAGCCCATACGCCCGGCAGAAAGTCCGCTTGCAGTTCTAACTTCACCGAAAGCTGGTTGTATTCCTCCTCGCTTACTTGCCCGCGCAGATGATGCACCTTGTTGGTGATGCCTAGTAAGTGTTGCACGTGATGCCCAACCTCGTGTGCAATGACGTAGGCTTGGGCGAAGTCGCCTCCTGCTCCAAGCTGATTTTTTAGATCTTGATAGAAACTCAGGTCGATATAAACCTGTCCATCGGCCGGGCAGTAGAAGGGGCCCGAAGCACTTGAGGCCAAACCGCAAGCCGACTCGACCCGGCCCGAAAACAACACAAGCACCGGCTCCTGGTAATTGGGTATCAACTGATTCCAGACATCCTCCGTATCGGCCAAGACCACTTTGGTAAAGGCAGCGAGTTCTTCCTCTTCGGGCGAAGCCGAGTAGGAGGGGGCGCCAATTTCATTAGGCACTTCCAGACCACCGGTTTGCTGGAGCAACGCCAGCGGATTTTTTCCGAGAATCAAACTGATCACCACTACAATGGCAATCATACCCAAACCACCTTTGGAGAGCAGGCCGCCTCCGAAGTTGCTACGTGGCCCGCTACCCCGGCGGTCGTCCACGTTTGTACTTTGTCTCCGTCCGATCCAGCGCATGTTTTTTTTAGTGAAGATAAAAAAAGCGCTCTACAGGAGGGCGCTTTTTAAATGTCGAAATAATGAAACTGTCGTTAAGCCAACTCGCGTAAGTCAACAGGCACTACGCGGCTCACGCCTTTCTCCACCATGGTGATTCCATAAATTACATCGGTGCTCGTCATCGTGCGCTTGTTGTGCGTAACAATCACAAACTGGCTGTCTTTGCTAAAGTTGCGAATGATGTTGTTGAATTTATCGATGTTGGCATCGTCCAGCGGCGCATCCACCTCATCAAAAATACAGAAGGGTGCAGGCTTGAGCAGGTACATACTAAACAGCAATGCAGTGGCAGTAAGGGTTTTTTCTCCTCCCGAAAGCTGGTTAATCGTAAGCGGTCGTTTGCCCTTCGGCTTGGCGATGATATCAATGTCAGACTCCAGCGGCTTGGAAGGATCCAACAGCTTCAGGTCGCAATCATCACCTTCATTAAAGAGTGAGCGGAACACGCGGATAAAGTGCTGTTTAATCTCCGTAAAGGCCTTCATGAATGTTTCGCTGGCCACACCTTCGATTTCATTAATCGTACTAAACAGCGACTCTTTCGCTTTCAGCAAGTCATCTTTTTGTGCAATGATAAAGTCATGGCGTTGCTTGATCTCCGTATAGGCTTCCATCGCCATGGGATTGATGGGCCCCATGTTATCGAGTTTTTCGCGAATCTTGCCGATCTCCGCACGCATCTTGTCTTCATCAGCTTTGGCCAACGCTTCGGCTTCTTCCGGAGTGGATTGGGCAACAACCTGATCCAGATCGACATTAAACTCCACTGACAAGCGCTCCTTCACAGAGGCGAGTTGCAACTTGCTTTCGTTGAGTTGTTGCTGCAATTCCATCAGCAGCGTGTCGATATGCTGACGCTGATGCTGGATTTCACGCAAATCTTTTTCAAACTGATCAATTTCACCTCGCCCGTTGTAATATTCCTTTTCGGCTTCGCTCAGCCCTTTCTCCAGTTCTTCTTTTTCGGCATACATCTGTAGCAACTGCTCATCGCTTACCTGTGTCGAGTTGCTCAGGCGATTCATTTCCTCTTCGCTCTTGTGCAGTTCTTCCTGGTTCACCTGAATACGACCCGCGCTGGTTTCCAGACTTTCTTGCTTGAAGCGAATTTCCTGGTCGATGCTTTTTACGCGGTTTTCTTGCTGGTGGAAGAAGATGTTCTGCTCATTATAGCTGGCCGACTTTTGGCTGAGCAATTCGTTTTGTTCGGCCAGCGAGCGGTTCATCATGCGCAGCCGTTCTTCGTGCTGGGCTAGTTCTTGTTGCGCCTGAAGTGCGCGCGGCCGGAGGTCCGTCAGTTCGGTCTCCAGGTTTACGATCTTTTCCTGAATATCTTCTTTGCGCAGGTCTGCATTGTTCAGCAGGTTAGAAAACTGCTCTTGTTTGGTGCGCAGGGAGATGTATTCATCGTTTACTTGCTTGATGGCGTTTTGCGCTTCTTCAATCTGTTGCTTCCAGGTGTTGTTGCGCAGCCGCTCCAATTCCCGTTGCTTGTCCACCAGGCTGTGGCGGATGTCCTCGACTTTTTTGCTGAGTTCCTTGATTTCTTTGTCGAGCTTCTCCAGATTTTTGGCGCGGCCAATCTTCTTGCCCTCGAACAAGCCCACCGATCCGCCCGAAAGGCTGAACTTGCGCTTGGTGATTTTCCCGCTCTTGGAGATAAACACGCTGCCATCATCGGGCATGGATTTGATATCGCCATCGCAGATGTACACATTGTCGAGAATGAACATCATCAACTTCGTGTATCGCGGGTCAAATTCAATTACCTGCGTGGCCGGAAAGGCGTTGGCATACATCTGCACAGGTGTAGGCGTAAACTTTTCGAACGCATCCAGAATAAAAAAATTCGCTTTGCCTTTGCTGGCATCACTCAGAATATTGATCGCCTCGTAGGCATCGCTTTCGCGATCGACTACATAATAGTTCAGGAACGGCTCCAGGTAGTTTTCGATTGACACCCGAAACTCTTCTGTGGTTCCAATAATGTCCGACAGGAGGGGGGCATTCTTGGTCCAGCCCACGTTCTTTTTCAAAAATTTAATCGCTTCGGGAAAGCCTTCCAGATTCTCGACCAGCGACTTGGTGAGCTGGTATTCGTTTTGTTTGGCATCCAGCTTGCGACCGGAAACAGTCATCTCTTCGCGGATCATGTCGATGGTCTTCTCCAGCGAAGCCATCCGATTGATCACCTCATCCTCTTCGTGTTTCAGTTTGCCGAGGTACGCGGTTTTCTCGTGAATGTCGTTTTGGAGCAACACCAGTTTTTTCTCAAACTCGGCGAGGCTGGCACTTTGTTGCGAAGTGTCGGAAGTGGTGCGTTCTAATTCCTGACGAAAGGAGGTTAACTGAATTTCCTGAATCTCGACCGTTTTGTTGATCTGAAAAGCTTCTTCCTGCCGCGTGCGGTGCAGTTGCCGCAGCGCATCGGATTCGCCCTGTAGGGTGTAGGTGTGGGTTTTTTGGGCTTCGTACTCGGCCTTCAG
>JBIIVI010000141.1:0-9056 GCA_044339555.1 Cyclobacteriaceae bacterium
CCATTTGTGCCCGCGATCAATCCAGATGGAGTCAAGATAGCCATCACCGGTATTTCACCCACCAATCAAACGATCTCGCACACCAACTTCAACGACTCTACTTTTAACAACTTACCGATCGGCACCTACGACTACGTCATCGAATATGGCAGTGCAGCGTGTACAAAAACCGGCCAGGTTACGATTGATCGATCCGGAACAGTGGGCGTTCCAACCGCCACGAACGTGGTTAGTCCCGCGTGCTTTGGTGAGGCCACAGGCGCACTGACGCTGGATGTACCCGGAGAAACCGGCAACGTGTTGCAGTGGTCGTTTGATGGCGGCATCACCGATCCATGGAAAGACTTTACGGCGGGCAACCAGGTGACTGGAATTCCCGCAGGACCCGCACCCACTTTCGAGCGCGTGATTAGCGTACGAAGAAATGCATCCGATCCTTGCTTTTCTTCCGTGATCGTAGCGGTGCCAGAGACAGCAGTAGCGATCACCGCGAATCTAGTGCCGACCAACGCGTCCTGCAACAACATCGATGGCTCAATAGCAGTTACTGGACTGCCCGCCGGATCGCTTACGTTCCGGTTGAATGGTAATCCCATCACGCTGCCTGCAAACGGAGTGATGGCAAACCTGTCAGCCAACACCTACGTCCTGCGGGTGACAACCGCCACTGGTTGTTTTCGGGATTTTAACGCGGTGGTATCGTTCCCCGGTTTTGTTCCCACTGCCACACCTGTGGTATCGCCTCCGGATTGTACGGGTGGCGGACTCAATGGCAGCATCAGTTTTAGCATCACTACGCCCGGATCGTATACCATTGGCTATACCCAGGATCCGATTGTTGTACCCAATAGCTTCTTCAATCCGGGTGGTCTAAATGTCGTGATTCCAAATCTTTCGTCCGGATTCTGGTACGTGTGGGTTCGAACAACCGGCGTTTTCTGCGAAACAAAACTTGGCCCGTTCAATCTCGCGGGAACTGTGCCGGTTGACTTTCAGGTAGCAGCAACCGATGAAATCTGTTTTGGTAGCAATGGCGCAGTTCAACTCACCGGCATTCGGGGCGCCCAGAATTTGCCGTTCAATTTTGAGTTGATTAAGGATGGTGTGGCCCTGCCCACCGGTGCAATCACTTTTGCGCAGTCCGTGAGTCCGTTTACCATTCCCAACCTGGCGCCTGGCACCTACCGGATTCAGCTCACTCAAAACCAGTCATCCTTGTTGGCGGCCTGCACAGCACCCATTGCCTCTTCTCCGCGCACATTCACCATCACAGGGCCTGCGCGCGCCTTGGATACCTTGTACGTGCAGCGTGAAATCTCGCTCCCTGATCAAGCTACCGGTTCGATGCGCATTGGCATTCAGGAAAGTTCATTTGAGCCGTACGAGGTACGCGTGGAATTGATAACACCTGTTTTCCCGGCACAAAACTTTTTGATGGACTGGCGTGCAGCGGCTCGCAATCCCCAGACGCTACGCATGGAGCTGGTTGTTAACAATCTGTTTGCAGGCGTGTATAAAGTTTCATTGCGCGATGCTCGCGGTTGCGAGAAGGAGTACAACGTGGAAGTGAAGGTGGATACGAATCTATTTGTGCCGAACATCTTTACGCCAAATGGGGATGGCTTCAACGACACGTTCTTCATCCGTAATCTACCGGCCGAGGCGAACTTGGAGATCACCAACCGATGGGGCAAATCGGTATTCCAGGCTGCTGCTTACCAGAATGACTGGGATGCGAACGGAATTTCTGAAGGATTGTATTTCTATCGGCTCAGTTTTGGCGGCCAAGCAGTTACCGGCTGGGTGGAAATTCTTCGAGGCAACTAATTACCTGATGTTACGCAGTGCCTTGATTTTTGAAGGCGTCTGACACCTCCGGGGTGTCTTGACGCACTGCCGCTGCGTAAGTCCTAATTACAAGCGCGTTAGAAAAGCGAGCGTATCAACGCCATCAGCAAAATCATCGGGCTCGGGCAGTTGGGCTACTCCAAGGGGTTTGCTGTTGGGATAGGCTCCGCCCGCTGACAGAATCACTTGAATGAAATCAGCCAACTGCTCAAGCATCGTTGTTAAGTCTTCGTGGGTGCTATAGGTACGATAATGAACCACCGAAATGGGTGATACGAACTGTGCACTTTCCGTAAGCAAGATATGGCCACCATCTAGGAATGGCACTTTGTTCACCAGTAGAATCGCTTTTTGGTAGTCTAGGTTATTGGCGTATTTGTGATGGTTTGCCAATGCGCGGAAGCTTTGCCACGCATCCAATACAGGGGTGAAGGAGTAGCCCACCGGAACAAAGAGAGTAGATACATTTCTGCAACCGAGGCCGTAGTAAGTGAACACATCCAACCCCAAGGCTTCAAAGTCGCTTGGTTGTTCCCGGCCGGTGAGGATCGCACATGAAGTTCGGTTTTGGCGAATCACATGTGGAATCGATCGAAAGTAATATTCAAAATACCGGGCGGTATTGTTACTACCCGTGGCGATGGCAGCATCCACCCCGTTAAGTCGATCGACCACTTGTATTTTTTCCGCGAAAGTGGGTGCAAGTTGTTTCAACTGCTCGGCCAGGAACAAGATCAGCACGGAGTCTCTGGTGCTCGGCTTCATCCAGATTCGATGGCCTGCCAGTAGTACGCACATGAAATCATGAAAACCCACGAGCGGAATGTTGCCAGCCATCGTTACGCCAACAGTTTTCGATGACGAGGGAAGCGGATACCGCTGCATGAGTTGTGCGAGCTTGGGCGGCCGCAGCATATGTAAAATGCCGTTCCAGGCTTGGTGGAGTGACTCAGTCGTGAACCAGGCGTTTTCATTGGTGGCGCGCAGAAACAAGTCGGCCTTTACATCGGGCGCCAATGTTTCCATGGCTGTACCCAGGCGGGTAAATGCGTCAATGCGTTCAGAAATATTCATGAGTAAGCGCAAACCCTTTCCGCTTGAACAGTGTTTTGACTGATGCCATTCGCACTGTATTTTTGCAGTCGGATTGAAATAATTTTTTCAAAAATACCTGATTTACGCGCTTTATGGCCATAATGATTACGGATGAGTGCATCAATTGCGGGGCTTGTGAACCGGAATGCCCAAATACGGCAATTTATGAAGGTGGCCGTGAGTGGAACTGGGCGGGCGGAACGGCACTTACTGCCGTGGAGCTGGAAGATGGAACGAGGTTAGATGCCAAAGCATCGCAAGATCCGGTTTCCAATGAGTTCTATTACATCGTTACTGGCAAGTGTACTGAATGTACCGGTTTTCATGAAGAGCCGCAGTGCGCGGCCGTGTGCCCTGTAGATTGTTGTGTGCCCGATCCAGACAACGTTGAAACCAAGGAGGAGCTGCAGGCCAAAAAGGCGTGGCTTCATAACGAGCAACTTCAAAGTTAAGCGCGGGTTTACCGCATCTTGAGTCGCTTAATCAGGTACGCCTGAAGTACCTCTTGAACCGGGGTGGTGGTGTTGACCGAAATGAAATCTATTTTTAGCTGGTTGCAACGCAGCCGGAGGGTTTGATTCCAAAGCTGTTGCTGTTCAGTAAAGCGTGCGCGGATTTCCTGTGGGTTGAGTTTTAGTTTCTCGTTCGTCTCTAAGTCAATAAACTCGTGTGGACGGTCGGCAAACTCAAATTGCAATTCGGTGGCCTGATCACTTACGTGGAAAAGGAGCACCTCATGCCGGTTGTGTTTCAGGTGTTGAAGGGCCTTGAAAATCTCGTCCGAATCTTCAGCGCTGTCGAACATGTCGCTGAATAGAACCACCAGGGAACGCTTATGAGTTTTTTCTGCGATCTCGTGAATGGCGCTGGCTACACGACTGGTTTTTTGCTTTTCGGGATCAGCACGCAAGAGCTGCTCAAATTGGATGTATAGTTTTTGCAGGTGCGCCCGCGTGGACTTCATCGGGGAATAGGCTTCAATCCACTCATGGAAGAAGCACGTGCCCACCGCATCGCGCTGCCGCTGGAGCAGGTGGGCCAAAGCAGCTGCGGCATAGATGCTCCAGCGTAATTTGCCCCGGTTCGCGGCCGGATAGTACATCGAAGAAGACGTGTCAATCGCCACCAGGCAGCGCAGGTTGGTTTCTTCTTCATACTGCTTGGTAAAAAGCTTATCCGTACGGGCAAAAACCTTCCAATCGATGTGCCGGGTACTCTGACCTTCGTTGTAAAGCCGATGCTCAGCAAACTCTACCGAAAAGCCGTGATAGGGCGATTTGTGCAGGCCGGTAATGAAACCTTCCACCAGTTGCTTGGCTAGTAATTCGAGCGAAAGGCCGCCCACAGCTTCGGTATTCAGTAGGGTAGTGGTTGCCATGAAGGGATTTTTTGCACTAAAAGGTTAAGTAACGAAAACCAGCCCTATTTATTGGAGCTGTTGGTTATATATTTATTTCATGCTACCTTAGATTTACTAACCTTAACCCTAAACGACCTAACCCTGTGGAAGAGCACAAGAACAATGGCCGGGAAGAGATATTTTCCGAGGTAGTCAAGGCCGGCAAGCGTACTTACTTCTTTGATGTAAAATCAACCCGTTCGAACGACTATTACCTCACCATCACTGAAAGCAAGAAGCGCTACAACAAAGAAGACGATGGTTTTACGTACGAGAAACACAAGATTTTCCTCTACAAGGAGGACTTCCACAAGTTTGTTGAAGCGCTGAATAATACGATGAACCATGTAAAGACCGAATTGATGCCCGGCGTTGATTTCACTAAATTCGAAAACGGCCGCGAGGAAGCCGAGGCAGCGTCAAGCCCCTTGAATACGGAGTTGAAATGGGAATGAGATTTTTACCTGACCTATAACCTAAAAGCCCCGGTCGAATCCTTCGATCGGGGCTTTTTCTTTTATCTTTGCGCCCTAATTTTTAAGCAGCACGTACCATGGGTCTAAAATGCGGAATTGTTGGGCTCCCCAATGTCGGGAAATCCACCCTTTTCAATGCGCTCTCCAATAATAAAGCCGAAGCCGCCAACTTTCCTTTTTGCACCATCGAGCCGAATGTGGGCGTTATCTCTGTGCCAGACGATCGCCTCCGGATTTTATCCGACCTGGTGAATCCGCAGAAAGTAATTCCCACCACGTTTGAATTCGTTGATATTGCCGGCTTGGTGAAAGGTGCGAGTAAAGGCGAAGGACTTGGCAACCAGTTCCTGGCTAACATTCGCGAAGTGGATGCAATTGCGCACGTAGTACGGTGCTTCGAGAACGACAACATCATTCACGTTAACGGAAAAGTTGATCCGATTGGCGACAAGGAGATCATTGACACCGAACTCCAATTGAAAGACCTGGAGAGTGTTGAAAAGAAAATAGCCAAAGTAGAGCGCACCGCTAAAAGCGGAGACGTGAAAGCCAAGAAGGAGTTGGCCACGCTGTTACTGTACAAAACGGCGTTGCTGGAAGGGAAGAATGCGCGCACGGTACGTGTGGAGGCAGAAGACAAAGCGGCTGTAGCCGATCTGCAACTGCTTACCGACAAGCCCGTGATCTACGTAGCCAACGTAGATGAAAGTGCCGTGTTAACGGGCAACGCCTATGTGGAGGCTTTGCGCCAACATGTGCAGCAGGAGGAGGCAGAAGTGGTGGTGGTATGTGCCGCCATTGAAGCGCAGATTGCCGAATTGGAGAATGCGGCAGATCGCGAGTTGTTTTTGCAGGAGTATGGTTTAACGGATTCGGGTTTGAATAAATTGATTCGGGCCGCTTATCACTTGCTCCATCTGATCACCTACTTCACTGCGGGCGAAAAGGAAGTGCGTGCCTGGACGATCCAAAAAGGCTGGCGTGCCCCCCAGGCCGCAGGCGTAATTCATACCGACTTTGAGAAGGGCTTTATTCGTGCGGAGGTCATCAAAATCCCGGACTATCAGAAATTCAAATCCGAAGCCGGGTGCCGCGAAGCCGGTAAGTTGGCCGTGGAGGGCAAGGAGTATGTGGTGGAAGATGGCGATGTGATGCACTTCCGCTTCAACGTTTAATCCGGGCCGCGCTTTTGGCTCCTAAAAACCAATATTTTTTAACCTGAATTAAACATTTTCTTTCACTTGGGGTGTTGATTTAACTGATTTTTAATACTTTAGCCCTTGTAAAGTTGAAGCCCATTTTTGGGTGGGACTATTTTTTAATGTTCAATCCCACAAATCACGAAGCGCTTGAGACTACGCATCGTATTTACATTGCAAAACCGGGGGGCCTACGTGCCGTTCCACCATCAGTTTTTGCTGGCGCAGGTCATCAAGGGGTTGGTTGTCATGGGCGGCAATCCCAAGTTTGTTAATTACACGCAGTTTAATTTTTCGGGCCTGAAGGGGCAGACCAAAATCAGCCGCAAAGGCCTCCACTTTTTTTCTTCCAGGGTAACATTAGTGTTTTCGGCTTCCGAACAGGAGTTCGTTGATTATCTGGTGAGTGTGTTGTTTGCGCAGAAGGAATTAATGATAGGCAGTTTGCTCTTAACACCCGAAAGTGTAGAGCCGGAAGAGCAAGTGCAGGTTTCCGAGTCGATGAAGTTTTTGTGCCTCTCGCCTTTAGTGGTGCTACCCGCGGCCTTCAATGACGAAAAAAGCAAACGGTTTATCCAACCTACTGTAGACGAGTTTTCCGATTTGTTGTACGACAGCACGCTTTCGCGGATGGAAGCGAGTGGCCAGTTTACCGCGGAACAACTGGCCGATTTCTACAAATTTCAAATCGTTCCCGATAAAGACTACCTCCAACGTATTCAGGCGAATCACAAAAAGTTTGCACGCATTTATCCGCTCTTTGATTCGGATATCAAGTATGAAGTGCGCGGCTACACCTTTCCTTTTACGTTGTTCGCTCCGGTGCCGGTACAACAGTTTGTTTACGAAAACGGATTGGGCTATTCCTGCCACAAGGGATTTGGCATGTTAGATGTTGCCCTGCCGGACACCATCCAGCAGGTAGCCGATGCGGAGTTTGATTACGCCTAGCGCGGATTGACTGTCCAGGTGGCGTAACCCAACAATAAATCAGCAAAGGGTTTGAGCGATCGGTAGTACACCAATGCTTCGTAGGTGTTTTCCGTTTCGAAATGGTTGCCTTCGATCTTGTTCGGCTCGCTGCCATCCATCACATAGCAATAATTGTAAAAACCTTGCTTCAGCACTACGCGTGCTTCGTATCCGCCTGCCGTGCGACTATAGGCCATTTTGTTTTCTGCCGTGCGGGAAAATTGGTTGAACTGCCCCATCACATATAAGTCATTCGCAAGTGGGGGCGACTTCAGCAGAAAGTTCACAAACACATAATTCGCAGAGGTCATCGGCTCTGGAAAATCAAGGTTGTCGATGAAAAACTGGCCATTCAAATCACGGTACTGGGCATACACCTGGCCTTCGCGGGTACCATCCACCATCACATACAATTCGTACGGCTTCACCGAGCGGTTCACCCGCTGCACGTTTTGTCCGGGAGCAATCAGCGAGCGGAAATCCACAAACCGGTATTCATTTCCCGCCAAAAAAGAATTACTGCTATCAAACACGCGGTACTCGATTTCGCTGCGGTTATCGCGAACAAAGGTGGGCTCCGGATTTAGCAATACGTTGTCCCACCGTTGATTCTGGCGCACCACCACCCGGATCATATCGGTGGGGTTGATAACTTGCAGATTTCCGTAGTTCACCACAAAATTCAGCGGTTGCCGGTCTTCTAGCAGGGTGCCCGCACCTGCGAAGTTGGAAAGCGGACTTACCGATACGCGGTTCTCATAGATCAATAACCGTTTGGTGATAATCAGGTCGTCTTTGTTGCCATCGCGATATACCATCAACAAGTAATTGCCCGCCACTTTCACAGGTGGGATGGGTGCTGCGTAGTGCACGTAGGGCAAATGCGTGTTATTGGAAAACGTGTATTGGTTGATCGGAAACTCGTTAAATTCGGTGAGGAAATCCAGATCGCGCAGACCAGAAGCTTTCCAATCAAACGTACAATGCAGAAACCTTAGGTAGTAGTTATTATATGATTCTTGAATGTCATCAAATTCGAGTACCAATTGTTGCTGCCGAAGGGGGGCGGCGGCCGGGCGAAAGGCACTATTGGTGGGACCGGCCTGGTACACTTGCACAGTGCGCACCTGATCCTCGTAGATGTAATCTTCGTACCGCAGCTTCTTTTGTGCAAATAATAACAACGGGCAAAGGGCAAAGAGCAAAAGAATCCGACCTTTCGGAGTCCAAGATTGTGTTAACTCAGATGAATTTGAGATCATGTCGAAAATTAGTACAAATATGATTCCAACCCTTACGGCGTTTAGGTTGTCTAAGATATGATTGACCGATGAAGAGCGAGGCTGAGCTCATTTCCGGGTGTGCCGCCAACCAACCGGGTGCTCAACAGGCACTTTACGACCGCTTTGCTGGTCGGATGCTGGTGGTGTGCCTGCGCTATGCCCGCTCGCAAATGGAGGCCGAAGATGCGCTGCAAGAAGGATTCATCAAAGTTCTTAACGCGATCAAAGACTTTCGAGGCGATAGCAAACTCGAAACCTGGATTACCCGCATCATGATCAACAGTAGCCTGAACATCCAACGTAAAAAGATGTACATGTTGCCGATGGTAGATGTAGAAAAGGTAGCGCTGTCCGAGTCGGAAGACGTGCACTTGGCAGGAATTCATCTGGACGACTTGATTGCGCTGGTGCAGTCGTTGCCCGATGGCAGCCGACTGGTATTCAACTTGTTTGCGGTGGAAGGATACGGGCATCAGGAAATCGCGTCCATGCTTGGGATCAGCGAAGGTACTTCGAAGTCGCAGTACAACCGCGCCAAGCAATTGCTGCGCGCGAAATTGGAAAAAATGGAAAAAGAAACGAGCCGTTATGGAAAGGCAACCTTTTGAACGAGCGTGGCAGGAAGCTTTTCAAGGCAAAGAAAAGCAACCACCCACTCATATCTGGAACTCGCTGGCCACGCGGCTGGCTCAGGCTGATGCATCGCGTAACCGGAAACGACTGTTGTATCTTCAATGGCTGGCAGCGGCGAGCATCGTTTTTGCATGTGGGGTAGGGTGGTGGT
>JBIIVI010000143.1:0-9010 GCA_044339555.1 Cyclobacteriaceae bacterium
TGTGCTGATGATAATAGCATTTGGGTTAGGTATTCCTGTTAGCTACATGTTCATATCCCAATGGTTAGATGGATTTGCATACCATATTGATGTAGATGGGTGGATGTTTGCTATCCCAATTCTTGCCCTTTTCTGCATTACTATAGTTATGGTCTGCGCCCAATCGTTTAGAACGGCCATGTCTGATCCGGTGCGGTCACTGAAGTACGAGTGAGGTAAGCAAAGCAAGGTATCAGGCTCCGTAGCTACCGAATACTCGAATCGTTTTGGTATTGGGTTTTCTCGGATTCAACCAACAATATCAACTGTTTTTTCGGTTTTGACCTGACAAATGGCAGATGCCGGGAGTTAAGTCGAGCTTTGGGCGGTGCTCATGCTAAGGCGGAAACACAGAATTGTTTATCCTAAAAAAATGGCCATGAATTTTTGATGTAATCGGATGAAGCCCGATTGGGGTGTAGGACGTTAGCCGGCCGATGTTGCCCGGCGGGGCGTTACCGATAGAATTATAAAAGAATTTCATCGGCTTTCTTTGCGATTGGGCTGAAAGTTTAATTAAATTTATATCTTCAACATGTGAAAATCGTTGAATCACCAAACCATTAACTCATACCTGCTATGGCAAAAAAGAAAGCAAAGAAGGCATCCAAAAAGGTAGCCAAGAAGGCTGCTAAGAAGTCGGTAAAGAAAGCGGCCAAAAAATCAGCCAAGAAAGTGGTGAAGAAGGTCGCAAAGAAGGCCACGAAAAAAGTAGTGAAGAAGGCACCACCTAAAAAGGCCGCTCCCAAGAAGAAATCAGCGCCTAAAAAGCCAGCGGCTCCTAAACCCGCGCCTGCTCCCGCCCCGGTGGTAGTAACCCCTCCGGCATCGGCTCCGGCACCCGAAACTCCGCCCACCGACAACTCAGGCGGTAGCTTCTCGTTGTAAGTTGTAAATCAGAAGCCTCGTCTCTTAACAAAAAGCCCCGCGAACTTCGCGGGGCTTTTTTTTGGATCAACAGACGCTCACAGTCCCCGCCTATCTAGGACCTGAGTCTATTTAGGAGCTGATATTATTCACCGGAAACGAAACCTGTACTTTGGTGCCAGCCCCTGCCTGGCTGGAAATCTGTATGGTGCCGCGTAGCCGCTCCACCACTTTTCTAACTACATAAAGGCCCAGACCACTGCCTTTCGATCGAACACTTCCCCTGAAGTACATTTCAAAAACGCGGGCCTGATTCTCCGGGGCGATCCCCTCACCGTTATCCTCCATGTACAAGTTAAACTGGTGCGGTTCGTTAATGACCATGATTTTGATGACCGGATCCAGTGGAGTAGCAAATTGAATAGCGTTTTCCAGCAGATTATCGATGATCAAACGTAACCAGCCGGCTTGCGTAATAACGGTCTCTGGGCCAATCACCTCATTCATCACTTTGATTTCTTTCGCAAGCAATTCATTCTGCCGAGTAAAGATCAAATCATCAATCATCTTTTTGATGTCGATAGGAAGCGCTAATTGGTCTTCAACGGCCAGCTCGCTGATCGACTGGAGCTTGACCAGCATCCGATCCAGATTAATCGCGGTTTCGCTTACTTTTTGAAACAGTTGGAGGGCGCTCTCATCTTGAACGGTCACCTTAGCAACTTCCGCCAGTCCCATGAAGGTGGTGATGGGCCGCCTGAAATCGTGGGAAGACCGGTAAAAGAAGGTGTCTAACTCCTTGTAGGCTTGCATCAACTCGCGAGTGCGTTGGTCAATGCGCGTTTCCAGGTCGACATTGATATTGGCGATGGTTTGGTTCGCTTCCAGAAGTTCCTCGGTTTGGGTCTGAATCTCTTCTTTCTGCTCGGAAATATTGCGATTTAGCCGGAGCAACTCTGAGTTCGATTGTGTACGCTGGCGATAAAACAAGTACAACACAACCGTAGAAATCGCGACCAACAGAATTCCAAAAGTCAGTAAAATCACAAACCAACTTTGGCGCGACAGTTCTTCCTCTTGGAGGCTTTTTTCAAGCGCCAGTACCTTGATTTGCTGGTCTTTCTGCTCGAGTCCATACACCGCCTGCATTTCGGCCATTTTCGTGAGGCTGGTGGCCTGATACATGGAATCCATCAACTGGATTTCGCTCCGCAAATACTTGGCTGCCTCGCGATGATTGCCCTTGGCCTCCATCAGGTCGCCCATATTGTTCAGGTAGGCCTTCATGAGCGTCTTAGAACCCGACTGCCCAATGTTCGCACGTGCCAATGCCAGGTTTTTCTCCGCCTGTACAAAATCCCCGGTTTGGGTTTGAATAGCTCCCAGGGCGTTGTAGGTATACGCCATGTCGTACGACAGATTCAGCATACTCGCCATAGCAAGGCTGCGGTTCAGGTAGTCGTTGGCCTGTTGAAACTCACGTAGCTCCGTGTACACCAAAGAAAGATTATACAACACATCTAACATCCCTTTGCGATAGCCAATCGTTTCACGGATTTCGTAGGCGCGATTCAGCATCTCGATGGCTTCCGCATATTTCTTTTCCCGCAGGGCGATTAGTCCAAAAATGTTGTAGCAATTAGAGATGCCGGATTGATCATGGATTTTTTGCCTGATCGCAAGCGACTGGTTGAGGTAATCTTTCGCGAGTGGGTAGTTAAATTGCGCCTTATACACCCAGGCAATTTTGCTCAGCACCCGGGCCTGCTCCGCAAAGGCGCCAATTTCCTCCAACGTGCGCAGTGCTGTTAAGTAATTTCGTAACGCAAGGTCATATTGACTAAGCTCGCTGTAAGCATCGCCAATGGCGAAACGGATTAGCGCAATCCCTAGCTTTTGCTCGCTACCTTCTAATGTTTCGATGGCCCGCGCGAGTAACTCAAGCGCATCCTTGAAGCGACCATTTTCAATCTCGAGTTTCGCTTCTAAATAAAAACACTGGTAGAACTCCTTTCGAATAACCTCCGAGTGACAGGCCTGTGCCAGATATTGGCGCGCGGCCTCATAGTTCGTTCGGTTCATCTCAAGCTCGGCCAGATCCCACAAAACCGCGCGCTGCCCCTCTTGATTCTGGAGCAGAATCCAGATACTCAGGGCCCGTTGATAGAAGAGGTCGGCTTCCCCCAACTGAAACAGGTCTTTCTTTAGCTTACCAAAATTCCGAAAGGCGATGGCGAGGTAGTACTGGTTATTCTGCTTCTCCAGCGACCGCACGGCCAGGCGAAGCAGACTGTCGGCTGTGCTGAAGCGCGACTGGATACGACTTACAGCGGCCCACATAATCAGATTGTACGCGTGATTGGTGGGTTCGATTTCCTCCGAAAGTCGATTAGACTCCCGAAAATAATAGATGGCCGTATCTACCTGCGCCTGCAAATAAAAGCCTACCCCGAGAAGGGTGAGTGCCCGTTTCTTGCCCGCCGGATAGTTGATTTGCCGCGACAACTCATACGCGTTTTGGGCAATGGCGTAGCCTTCGGCCCAATCCCAGTCATACAATTCCATGACCAGATCATTCTGCCGGTCGACTTTTTCCTGGGGATTCGTGGTAGCCCGCAGCACCCGTTTCAGACTATCAATGGTTGGGGTTTGGGCCGCCAGCAGCGTTGCCCAAAAAACAAGCGGTATGAAGCCCAGTCTTCTCAACAACCTCAATATAATGGCTTTTTATAATTTACCTCAAAAATCGTTTATCGCATTTTGGCTGACGGGCAGGGTACAAGGCCGAAAAGTGTAAATTGCTGGATGTTTTCGTTTTCGCTCAACAAGCTGTTAACCGGCACCGAGCTCCAGCGCGAGAAAGCAAAAGACTACCGTAACCTTGTATTGTTGTTGGTGGTGATTATCGTCCTTTGTCTGCTCATTTCGGAGCCCCTCCTGGCCAATCCCGATAGTGATGTTTCAAAACTCATCATCTCCATTCTTTCGTTTTTTGGCGCCATCTACGCCTATCTGCTGTGGGATTTACTCCGAAACTTTACCGCCAACAAATGGCTGCTTACGAGCTTTATGATAATTCTGGGTGGCATTGTGGGTACCGGCATCCTGGTGGAGTTTCCCTACTACAAGGTTATTGTAATCGAGAACCGGCAAGCTTACCTGTTCATCATTCACACCTTGCTGTTTACGATTGAGCTAACCGTGATCTCATTTGCAGTGCGTGATATCTTTTCCACCGGTTTTCTTACTTCAGATAAGCTTTGGGGGGCAGCCTGTGTCTTTTTGCTGGTGGGTATCTGTTTTGGTAGCCTGTATGATCTCATCTGTATTGCCCAACCTGGTAGCCTGGGTATCCCGCTCGGGCTGGGTGTTCCCAACTATACGGAGGCCGTTACTTTCAGCTTTTGCGTATTGGGCGGAGTAGATGCAGGCTTAACTCCCACGCGCCTGATCCGAAACCTTAGTGTGATCGAAGGTGTTTGGGGTAGTATCTATGCTATGTTAATCATCGGCAAGTTGCTAGGTTTGCCGCGTTTAGAAGAAAATAACAATCAATAACCATGAATAACAAACGATTACCCTTTATCATTTTGGGCGTCATTGGCTTTATCCTTGTGATGGCCTTTTCCTCGAGCCTGTTTTATACCATCGAAGCGACCGAACGCGCGATTCTTTTCTACCCATTTGGAAAGGGATTGGACAAAGAAAACGTGATGGGGCCGGGCTTCCACATAAAAGCCCCTTGGAACGATGTGTATGTGTATAAAGTAAACGAGATGTCGAGCGATGAAAACATGGATGTATTAGACAAAAATGGTCTGAGCATCCACGTGGACGTAACCGTACGCTTCTACCCCATTCCCGATAAGATTGGTTTTGTGCACGAGAAGTTTACCAAAGACTATGTGAGTGTATTGGTGATTCCGGAGGTGCGGTCTACCGTTCGCCAGGTAATGGGGCGATTTTCGGCCGAGGAAATCTACTCCACTAAGCGTGCCGAAGTAGAAACGGCCATCCGCTCGGAGACCGAAAACATCCTAAACAAAAACAATGTGCACGCCACCGCGGTATTGATCCGCTCGATTTTGCTACCCGAACAGATCAAAATGGCCATCGAAAGCAAGTTACAACAAGAACAAGAGGCGTTGGCCTACCAATTTCGGCTCGACAAGGAACGCAGTGAGGCGGAACGGAAACGCATTGCAGCCGAAGGCGAATCGCGGGCTAATATCATCATTAACAACAGTTTGACCAGCGAACTATTGAAAATGCGCGGGATTGAAGCCACCTTAAAACTGGCGGAGTCCCCTAATTCAAAAGTAGTGGTGATCGGCTCTGGAAAAGATGGTATGCCACTGATCTTGGGTAACAATTAAAGTTTTTCAACTGTTAAGTATTACACCGAGTAACTACTATTTTCACGTTTGAATTAGCATCCAATTTTATGGCGAAGACCGCACAAATTATTCTTGATGGAAAGACCTACGAGTTCCCCGTAGTAGAGGGCACCGAAAACGAGCAGGCCATTGACATCAGCGATTTACTGGAGAAAACCGGCCACATCACCCTGGACTTTGGCTACAAGAATACGGGGGCCACGAAGAGCGCCATTACTTTTTTGGATGGCGATAAAGGCGTGCTTCACTACCGCGGTTATGCCATCGAAGAGATTGCGGAAAAGTCCACTTTTCTGGAAGTGGCCTACCTGCTCATCTTCGGAGAACTGCCCACGCAGGAGCAACTGAACAAATTCACCAACGACATTAAGACCCATACGCTCGTACATGAAGATGTGAAGAAGATCCTGGACGGCTTCCCGTCTACTTCCCACCCCATGGGTGTGCTCGCATCGTTGTTCTGTGCGCAAACGGCTTTCTATCCGGAGTCGCTTGACCCAAATCGGTCGGCTGAGGGTGTTTATCTGAGCATTGTGCGCTCCTTGGCCAAGATGCCCACGTTTGCTGCCTGGGCGTATAAAAATGCTGTTGGTCACCCAGTGAATTATCCGGACAACTCTTTAGATTATTGCAGCCGGTTTTTGAAGATGCTCTTCGCACTCCCAGCCGAGCAGTACACGGCCGATCCCGTGGTGGCGAACGCTTTGGATAAACTCTTGATCTTGCATGCCGACCACGAGCAAAACTGCTCCACGTCTACCGTGCGAATTGTGGGATCGTCTAAGGCTTCGATCTATTCTTCGATTTCCGCCGGCATCAATGCCTTGTGGGGGCCTCTCCACGGTGGTGCCAACCAGGAGGTGATTCTGATGCTGGAGGCCATTAGGAAAGACGGTGGCGATGTGAAAAAGTGGGTGGAGAAAGCAAAAGACAAAAACAGCGGCTTCCGCCTGATGGGCTTTGGCCACCGTGTGTATAAGAATTTCGATCCCCGTGCCAAAATCATCAAGAAAGCAGCCGATGATGTGCTGGCGAAGCTAAAGTTCCACGATCCTGTGTTAGACATCGCCAAAGAACTGGAAGAAAGCGCCTTGAAAGACCAGTATTTTGTTGACCGCAGGCTGTACCCCAACGTAGATTTCTACTCGGGTATCATTTACCGCGCGTTAAACATTCCGGTCGATATGTTCACCGTGATGTTCGCCATGGGCCGCCTGCCCGGCTGGATCGCTCAGTGGAAAGAAATGCGCGAAAACAAAGAACCGATTGGTCGCCCGCGCCAGGTGTATACCGGTGCTACCTTACGCCAATACGTGCCGATTTCCAATCGGAAATAAAAACGAACCCAGTATATTCGGGGCTGACAAAATCAGCCCCTTTTTTATGGCCTTGACAGACGATTTTCAAGCAGCAATTGCGCAGTCGCAGCAACTTACCCAACGCCCCAGCAACGAAGAACTCCTGGAGTTGTACGCTCTTTTCAAGCAGGGTACAGATGGCGATGTTACGGGCGAACGCCCCGGGGGCTTCGACTTTAAAGCCATCGCCAAGTTTGATGCCTGGGCCGCTAAAAAAGGCATGAGCAAAGACGCAGCCATGACCCACTACATCGAGTTGATGGCTACCCTGCGCCAAAAGTATAGCTAGCAGGTGCACGTTTTTTACGTACCCGATCTTTCCCGCCACGAACTCAGCGAAGAAGAAGCCCTGCACGCCACCCGCGTACTTCGGCTCCGCAGGGGTGATCGCGTGGCCCTGAGTAACGGAACGGGTGCCTGGTGCCTGGCCGACCTAACGGACGTGCAATCCAAGCGCTGTCCCTTTACGATTGTGGCGCAAACCGAAATTCCACCACCTCATCATCACATTCACTTGGCAGTGGCAGCCACTAAAAACCACGACCGCCTCGAATGGCTGGTGGAAAAAGCCACTGAAATCGGCATTCAGGAAATTACCTTTCTGCGGACAGAGAAGACCGAACGTAAGCACATCCAACTCGAACGACTCACCAAGGTGGCCATTGCCGCTATGAAGCAATCGCAACAATCGTGGTTGCCCCGGCTCAACCCGCTCCAAACTCTTTCTGAGTTGTTGCCGCTGGCGGATGTAACTCGCTTCATTGCCTATGTAGATTTTGCCAATCCTGTATCATTAAGCAAACTCGCGGCCCGGCACCAACGCTACCTGGTGCTAATTGGGCCAGAGGGTGATTTCACAGAAGCCGAACTTCAATTCGCCTTGCAACATGGCTTTCAAAAAGTAAGCCTCGGGCCCCACCGGCTGCGAACGGAAACCGCGGCCCTCGTAGCTTGCATGATGTTAAACGAGATCAATTCTTAACCTACCTTTACGCCATCGGAAACTATGACGGAAGAACAGGCCCGCAAAAAAATCGGTGAGCTGACCGATCAGATCAATCACCATAGTCACCTGTATTACGTGGTAAACAAACCGGTGATTTCCGACTACGAGTTCGACCGTCTATTGGAATCGATGCTACAGCTGGAGCAACAATTTCCGCAGCTGCGTCAGCCGGACTCCCCTACCCAGCGAGTGGGTGGCGAAATCACCAAAGAGTTTCCCTCGGTACTCCATCAGTACCCCATGTTGTCGCTCGGCAACACCTACTCCGAGGAAGAATTGCGCGACTTTGACGGCCGCGTGGCGAAAGGGCTCGCGGGCGAGCCCTATGAATACTTTTGCGAACTGAAATTTGATGGCGTCTCCATCAGCCTGGTGTACGAAAATGGCGTGCTTGTGCGGGCCGTGACGCGGGGCGATGGTGTAAAAGGCGATGAAGTGACTGCCAACGTTCGCACCATCCGTACCATTCCGCTTCGTGTACGTGGCGCCAACGTGCCCGCGCAGTTTGAAGTCCGGGGCGAGATTTACCTGTCTCGAAAAAACTTCGATCGCCTTAACCAAAACCGCGAAGAGGCAGGCGAAGAACTGTACGCCAACGCACGCAACACCGCTGCCGGCACGTTGAAACTTCAGGACTCTGCTGAGGTCGCACGCAGAAAACTCGACTGCTATGTCTATTATCTGCTGGGGATGGAAAACCAATTCGAAACGCATGGTGCCGGTATCCATCAACTAGCGAGCTGGGAGTTTCCGGTATCCCCTACCTACCAGCGTGCTCCGAACATCGAGGCTGTTATTAACTACCTTCATCACTGGGAGCACAAGCGCCAGGAGCTGCCGCTCGATACGGACGGTGTAGTTATCAAGGTGAATCACCTGGCGCAACAAGCGCAGCTGGGCTTTACGGCCAAGAGTCCGCGGTGGGCCATCGCCTACAAATACAAGCCCGAGAATGTTAGCACGCAACTGAAAGGTATCACCTACCAGGTGGGCCGCACGGGTGCTGTTACCCCCGTGGCGGAATTGCAACCGGTCTTTCTGGCCGGCACTACGGTGAAGCGCGCCTCCTTGCATAACGCGAACGAAATTGTCCGGCTCGATTTGCATGAAAACGATTTTGTTTTTGTGGAGAAAGGAGGCGAGATCATTCCCAAAGTAACAGGGGTAGATCTGGCACAGCGAAAACCGGGCGCTGCTCCAATCCGGTACATCACCCACTGCCCGGAGTGCGGAACCAAATTGGAACGCAAAGAAGGCGAAGCCAACCATTACTGCCTCAACGAAGCGGGTTGCCCCCCCCAAATCAAAGGGCGCATCGAGCACTTTATTCACCGAAAGGCCAT
>JBIIVI010000144.1:0-8867 GCA_044339555.1 Cyclobacteriaceae bacterium
CGTGCAGACAGAAGTATCGATTTTGTTGCCCGGCGGTACGTCGTTGCGATTGGATCGTTGGCTGACACAACGCAGCAAAAATGTGTTGATCGACTACAAGACGGGCGACAAGAAAGCAGCCGATCGCGCGCAGATGGCCGAGTACGTAACGGTACTTCGCCAGATGGGATTAACCGATGTAAAGACCTATCTGGTTTACCTACAGCCACTGGAGATCGAACCCGTAACAGGCGCAACCACACTAAACCTGTTCGAATGAAATCTTTTTTGCAGGAGTTGGCCGAATGGACTTTACACCAACCAGAGTCGCTCGCCCGGTTTACCTTCGTTTTTCCCAACCGAAGGGCCGGTGTCTATTTTCAACATCACCTTGCACAGTTGTTAATAAAGCCGCATTGGGCACCTCGTTTGCTAAGCATTGAAGAGTTTTTTAAGCAGGCCACTCACTTACAAGAACCCGATCGCCTTACGTTGATCTTTAAGTTGTACGAAGTGTACAATCAGGTCTTGGGCCAGCAAGAGCCGTTTGATAAGTTCTATTTCTGGGGCGACATGTTGTTGCGCGATTTTGACGAGATCGATAAATATCAGGTAAATGCCACCTGGCTCTTCAAAGACCTCAGCAAGCTCAAGGAACTGGATGAAACGTTTGATTATCTAACCGAAGAGCAGAAGAATTTTTTGACCGACTTCTGGATTCACTTTGAGGAAAAGCCGAGTCAGTATAAAGAAACGTTTTTGCGGGTGTGGCGGAAACTACCGGACGTGTACACCCGTTACGTGAAGGCATTAACAAAAGAAGATCTTGGCTATGAGGGGATGATTCATCGCGAAGTTGCCTCCCGGTTGGAGAAAAATTCGCTTGCGGCGGATGTCGTCCAAAACACGGTGTTTGCAGGATTTAACGCGCTCACTCGCACCGAAGAGGCAGTGATTGCTGCCTATGTGGCACAGGGTGCCCGGGTTTTTTGGGACTTTGATCGTTATTATACAGAAGAAATAGAACAGGAAGCTGGCCATTTTGCGCGACAGTACCGGAAGCACCCCATCTTGGGTAAGACGCTGCCGCCTGAATGGCCGGACATGGTGCGCTCGGAGAAGCAAATCGTATTAACGGGGGTGTCCCAGCGCGTCGGACAGGCAAAACTGGTCGGCCAGCGCGTGAAGGAAATTCTGGCTACGCTACCATCGGAAGATCGTGATCGGGCATTGAATCGCACTGTGATCGTGCTACCAGACGAGTCGATGCTCTTGCCGGTGATGCATTCATTACCGGAGGACATTCCCAGCATTAATGTGACGATGGGATTTCCGCTCCGCGCCACTCCTTTGTACACACTGCTTGATCTCGCCATCGAAATGCAGTTAAAACGCAGAAACAATTCGTTTCTGTATCGTGAGGTAATAAGCCTGCTTCGGCATGCGTATGTTTTGAGTTTGGCGGAAACGGAAGCGCAGCAACACCTGGACTACATCGTCCGCAACAACCGCGTACGTCTTGAACCCAACGAGTTGCCAAGTACACATCAACTCTTTTCGCTCTTGTTTCAGGCTGTCGAGCCGCGGGGTGCCGTGGCGTATCTGTTAGAACTGATTCAGTTTCTGGGAGCTTCGTTTTCGGATAAACAAAATTTTGATCGCGAGTACGCGTATCATTTTTATCAACACCTGTCCCGTTTGCAGTCTATTTTCCGCGAAAGCGATCGATGGCCGGATTGGCGTGGATTCCAGAAATTGTTTCGGCAGATTATTCAATCACAAAAAATCCCTTTCACTGGCGAACCGTTGCGTGGGCTTCAGATCATGGGTGTGCTCGAAACCCGCAATCTCGATTTTGATCATGTGATTATCCTATCCATGAATGAAGGGATGCTGCCGGCTGCGCAACGGCAAGGGTCGTATATCCCCCATACTCTTCGAAAAGCATATAGTCTGCCTGCGTATGATCATCAGGATGCCATGTACGCGTACCTGTTCTACCGGCTCCTGCACCGTCCTCGCGAGGTCGACTTGCTTTACAGCACAGAGCCCGATGTGATTGGTAATGGAGAGATGAGCCGATATGTGCAACAGTTATTGCACGAGTCCGGGCTAACAATTCAGCAAAGGGTTCTTCACAACGAAATCCATGTTCACCAGATAGAGCCAATTCAAGTCACGAAAAATCCGGCCGTAGAAAAACAGCTGGAGCGTTTTCTGGATGGAGGCGAAGCAGCGTTGTCGCCTACGAGCCTGAATGATTTTATTGAGTGTGGATTACGGTTTTACTTGAAACACGTGGTGCGCCTGACGGAGGCCGAAGAAGTGGAAGACGATGTAGACGCCCGGGTGTTCGGCAACATTCTGCACATGGTGGTGCATTGGATTTACGAGGACTGGCAGGATCTACCCGAAGTGACTGCGAATGACTTAGAACAAGCGATGCATAGGGTAGACGGTTTGATTGACCGTGCGTTTCGTGAGCATTACTCATTGTCAGAAAAAGAAGCTGTCACCTACGAAGGTCAGCGCGTGGTGGTTCGGGAGATGGTGGCAGAGTTTGTGCGGAAGATTTTGGCGTTGGATGCCGACTACGCGCCTTTTTCGATTGAGTTGTTGGAACAACGATTCGATTTTACCGTGCCGCTTGCGAGTGGGCGACAAGTACGTGTGGGCGGTAAAATAGATCGTGCAGATCGGAAGCAAGGCCTGGTTCGTTTAATCGATTACAAAACGGGCGGAGACAAAACCCAATTTGAAGATGTAGAATCATTATTCTCAGATGGGAAAAAGCATAACAAAGCGGCCTTTCAAACACTGCTGTATGCATTGGGATTTGTAAAAAGTGGGCGCTCAGCCGAAAAGATTCGACCCGGGTTGATGAATCGAAGTAACCTTTTTGAAGAGGAGTTTGTGTTTGGGTTGAAGATGGGGAAAGATCCGGTTGCGGACTCTTCCCCGCTTCACGAGGAATTCGAGCAACGACTCCAAACGCTGCTTGAACGCTTGTTTGATCCAAGTGTACCGCTTCAACAAACGGAGAATGAAAAAAGCTGCGAGTATTGCAGCTATAAATCGTTGTGCCGACGGTAGTGCCTTACTCATTCGGCTTGGCGATAAGAAAAGCTAATGGGTTCATATGAATTATGTTGTTGTTTTGCCCTATTTGTTGATACTTTCGGGGTATGGCTTACACCGATAGTTCACCCGCCCAAGTTACTGCCGCGCTACAGTCGGCCCAGCTGGCGTTTCTTTCTTACAAAAATTTACCCGGAAAAAAGAAAACGGCTTTTCTTCGTGCAATTGCGGATGAAATTGAGGCACTGGGAGGGGAGTTGGTGTCTACCGTAATGCGCGAAACGAATCTGCCGGAGGCTCGGGTGGTGAATGAACGCGGCCGCACCACGGGCCATTGTCGCATGTTTGCCGATTTGGTGGAAGAAGGAAGCTGGGTGGAGGCACGTGTGGATACCGCATTGCCGAACCGGATGCCTGCCCCCAAGCCGGACATTCGCAAGATGTTGGTGCCGATCGGGCCAGTAGTGGTGTTTGGTGCTGCGAACTTTCCGTTGGCGTATTCCACAGCAGGTGGCGATACTGCTTCTGCACTGGCAGCAGGTTGCCCCGTGATCGTAAAGGCGCATCCTGCCCATGCCGAAACATCGACACTCGTGGCAGGGGCCATCGCGCGGGCAGCGGAGAAAACCGGCATGCCTGCCGGTGTCTTTCAGCATGTATATGGAACGGGTTTTGAAGTTGGTCAGGCGCTGGTAAAACATCCGTTAACGAAAGCCGTTGGGTTTACCGGTTCACTGGCCGGTGGCAAGGCGCTGTTTGATCTTGCAAACCAAAGGCCGGAACCTATCCCTGTTTTTGCCGAGATGAGCAGCATCAACCCGGTGGTGCTGCTGCCCGAGTCGCTGGTGAGCGGATTTGAGAAAACAGCCGCGATGCTGGCCGGTTCGATTACGCTGGGTATCGGACAGTTTTGTACCAACCCGGGTTTAGTGATTGCCATCGAGAGTGAGGGATTAAGCAAGTTCATGGGAGCGTTGGCGGCCGAGATCGGTAAAACAGTGCCGGGCACGATGTTACATTCCGGAATTGCCACAAACTACGCTACCCGCAGAGCACGGGCATTGGCACAGAAAGGGATCACGGTAGAGGCGCAGTCACCGGACACGGGTAACCCTCAGCAGGGCCAACCTACGATCGTGTCGGTAGCAGCCCGCGAGTTTTTGAAGAACCCGGTGCTGGCCGAAGAAGTGTTTGGCCCGTTTTCACTGATCGTGAAATGTGCCGATCGCAACGAGTTACATGCGGTCGTCAATGCGCTTCATGGGCAGCTAACCGCATCCGTGATTGGAAATGAAAAGGAGATCACCGAATACGAAAGCCTTATGAACGTGCTGACGGAAAAGGCCGGTCGGCTGATCATCAATGGCGTGCCTACGGGTGTTGAGGTATGCACGTCCATGACACATGGAGGGCCGTTCCCAGCTACTACCGACAGCCGGTTTACCGCAGTGGGTACTGATGCCATCAAGCGCTTTGTTCGACCGGTGTCGTATCAGAATTTTCCCAACTCGCTGTTGCCGGAGGAGCTAAAAGATGAGAATCCGTTAGGAATTTGGCGAACGGTAAATGGAGAGTTGAAGAAGGAGTAATGGTTGATAGTTGGTGGTTGTTAGCAATGCCTATTCTGACGAAAAAAGATCATCAATGAATGACACTTGTTAAATGAGAATAGCATTGGTGTTTTTTTCTCTTATTGTCAAACGGTTTTTCCGGTCTCCTTCTTTTGGGAAAGATATTGCCATTCAAATCCTTCTTGCATTTATTGCAGCTACAATTATTGGATGTTTTGTTATTCTGGGAAGTGCGCTTGAAGAGCTAGTTGTCAATAAATTTCAGGAAAGCGATGCTGTTGCTTTTTTGAACGGATTATTGGTTTATTATTTCATTGGAGAATTTATTGTCAGATATTTTATTCAGAGTCTGCCTTCCCTGGACGTACAACCGTTTCTTCATTTACCTGTTAAGCGGAGTAAGATCGCCAATTTCTTTTTAGGAATATCGTTAGTTCAGGTGGTAAATGTTTTTGTTTTTTTACTCTTCAGTGATTTTGCATTTAGTGTAGTTGCTCCTGGATATGGTACAAAGCAAGCCTGGATGTGGCTGCTATCCTTATGGTTCATTAGCCTAATCGTTCATTACCTGGTAATTCTTATGAAACTAACTTCCAATAAGGCTGAATGGAAGTTATTCTTCGTTATTGTCATTTCTAGCCTCATAGCTTTTGCAGATTACTTTGCGTGGATAAAGTTGTCGATTGTGGCCGAGAAGTTCTTCCACACCATTTTGCGGGAAGATCTGGCCATAGGAGCACTATTCTTAACGGTTATGATTCTTCATTATAGTGCCTATCAAATCATTTTGAAAAGGCTTTGTCGAGAAGAACGTAAGTTGTCAGAGAATCAATTTTTTCACTTAGGTGAAATTTCCTTTTTACGGAGTTTCGGGCAGACAGGTGCTTGGATTGAAATTGAATTGAAGTTGATTTTCCGTAACAAGCGAACAAGAGAAGTTTTTTTCATGAGTACAATGTTTCTTTTCCAAGAACTTATTTTATGTTATGTCATGAAAGATCGTGACTATGGAGTTTTCCTTTTTCTGGCGATTGCTTGTACAGGATTGTTCATGGGGAACTACGGTCAATATACGTTCAGTTGGCAGGGCGACCATTTTGACTTTACCCTTACTCAACCTACGTCACTTCGTTCATATATTGAATCTAAATTCTGGCTTTTAGCATCCATGACGGGATTATGGTTTATATTCAGTATACCACTCGTATACTTTGGGTGGGAGATTCTTTTTTTCAATCTTGCTGGTGCATTGTATAATATCGGAGTCAATACGTTCATTGTCATGAATATGGCAATGTTGTATACAACAAAACTAAGTCTCAGAGGCGGGGGTGCTTTGAACTCCGAAGGAGCAGGAGCTGCTCAGTGGTTAATTGGAATTCCATTCTTATTTGGGCCAATTATGATTTATGCTCCTTTCAGTATAATGGGGTATAAGGAACTTGGTGTTGTTACTGTTGGACTGATTGGATTAATTGGGATCGCAATACACAAAAAATTGATTGATTTTACTTGCGAGAAATTTGTTGACAGGCGATACAAGATTGCATCCAGTTTCAGAAAGGAGTAATTCATGATCTCAGTATCTAATCTCAGGAAGGACTATGGTGGCGTAACAGTGATTGATATACCAGTGTTGGACGTTGCGAGAGGGGAATGTTTTGGATTAGTTGGCAACAATGGAGCGGGAAAAACAACGCTCTTCAGGATGTTACTTGATTTGGTTCGTCCAGAAAACGGTGAGATTGCTATCGATGGCCACGATGTAAAAATTAGTAGTGAGTGGAGGCATTTTGTTGGATCTTTTCTGGATGATAGTTTTCTTATTCCGTACTTAACCCCGGACGAGTACTTTGATCTTGTTGGAGAACTTCACGGCTATGGAAAAGAAGATATAAAAATCTTCCTAACTCAGTTCGATGACTTTTTTAAAGGTGAGATCATTGGAAAGAAAAAGTATATACGGGATTTATCTAAAGGGAATATCAAAAAAACGGGTATTGTGGCTGCTTTGATTGGCCAACCAACAATTGTTGTTTTGGACGAACCCTTTGAAAATCTTGACCCCACTTCTCAAATACAACTAAAGGATATTATTAGACTGGAAAATAAGAGCAGAAATACAGCATTTCTTATATCGAGCCATGACTTAAGTCACGTAACCGAAATTTGTAATCGAATTGTTTTAATGGAAAAGGGAAAACTGGTTAAAGACTTACCAGGCGGGCAGAAAGCATTGACTGAATTGGAAACTTACTTTGGGATTTGATATTGAAAAGCTGATGGCAAGGAGTTGTTTATAGGAAATAGGTGTAGTTCTAAAGTTGAAACTTTTGGTTCAGGTAGAGCGATAGATTAGACACCTCGCTGTTGCCGGGGATGTCTACTAATTTCTATCAACCAACAACTATCAACTAACAACTAAGAACCAACGATTCAAAATCGACAACGAGAGAACTAGTAATTCTGAGATGAACACATTCAAATGCATAGACGCCCACACCTGCGGCAACCCGGTACGGGTAGTAGCCGAAGGTGGGCCTGTTTTGCAAGGTGCCAACATGAGCGAAAAGCGGCAGCACTTCCTGCGCGAGTTCGACTGGATTCGGAAGGGATTGATGTTCGAGCCGCGCGGCCACGACATGATGAGTGGCAGTATTTTGTATCCGCCCGTGGATCCCCGAAATGATGTGGGCGTATTGTTCATTGAAACCAGCGGCTGTCTGCCCATGTGTGGTCATGGCACCATCGGCACCGTCACGATTGCGATTGAAGAAGGGCTGGTGAAGCCGAAAACTCCGGGCATCCTGAACCTTGAAGTGCCGGCCGGTCTTGTGCGTATCGAGTACAAGCAGGAGGGAGGCAAGGTGAAGTCGGTCAAGATTCGGAATGTAAAAGCGTATCTGGCGGCTGAGAACCTTTCCGCCACCTGCCCGGATCTGGGCGAACTGATCCTGGACGTATCCTATGGCGGAAATTTTTACGCGATTGTAGATGTCCAAAAAAGCTTTCCTGGGTTGGAGCATTTTACTGCTGATCAATTAATCAGTTGGAGCCGGGCGCTGCGTAAGGATATCAACGCAAAATATTCCTTTGTCCATCCGGAAAATCCAACGATTAACGGCTGTAGTCATATCCTATGGGCAGGCCATGTACTCGATCCGGCTTCGACTGCGCGCAACGCAGTGTTTTATGGCGACAAAGCAATTGATCGCTCTCCGTGTGGTACAGGCACATCTGCCCGAATGGCGCAGTGGTTTGCAAAAGGCAGACTAAAGCCGGGCGATGAATTTATTCACGAGAGTATCATCGGCAGCAAGTTCATTGGTCGCATTGAGGAGGTGACGGAGCTTGCCGGCAAGCCCGCCATTATCCCCAGCGTAGAAGGATGGGCTCGAATTTACGGGCACAACACGATCACGATTGATCCCGATGATGATCCGTATGCATACGGGTTTCAGGTGATTTAGGGGAGATGGATACTGGATACTGGATACTGGTCTCTGGTCTCTGGTCTCTGGTTTCTGGTCTCTGGACACTAATCTCTGGACACTGGTTTCTGGGGAGTTAGCTTTATGAATTAACTTCGCGGTATGAGCTATCGGAATTTGGAGATATGGAAGGAAGCAAGAGAAGTTTCCATTGCCATTCATGAAATGAGTTTACGTCTCCCGCGGTTCGAGCAATTCGAGCAGGCCCAACAGATCAGGAGATCAAGCAAGTCGATCCGGTCAAATATCGTTGAGGGTTACGGTAGACGCAGATACAAGGCAGATTATATTCGGTTTTTGATTATCGCACAGGCATCTACAGATGAAACTACCGACCACCTTGAAACCTTGTTCGAAACTCGATCGCTTTCGGACCAGCAAATCTTCGATGATCTGCACGCCCGGTTGCAGCGTTTGGGGAAGAAGATCAATAACTTTATAAAGTCGGTTGAAGGGGATTCGCCAGGCGGAAGCGTTAATGAAACCGAACTTGGCTATGGCGTGGACCAGCAACCGGCAACCAGTGACCAGCCGCTATTCACAGAAAGTCCGTCACGCGTATGACCCGGATTACTGTTCTCGGTGGTGGCATCATCGGGCTGTGCTCAGCTTATTATTTGAAAAAGGCCGGGCACGAGGTAACCGTACTCGATCAAGGTCCGCTTGAGGATGGCTGTTCGTTCGGCAATGCAGGCATGATTGTACCCAGCCACATCATTCCGCTGGCAGCACCAGGCATGATCGCCAA
>JBIIVI010000145.1:0-8856 GCA_044339555.1 Cyclobacteriaceae bacterium
ATGGCCACCAAACTCATTCCGCAAAGCGGCCACCAGCTTGCCTGAAAAGGTGTCGTCCATTTGCGAGCGGTAGCGCATCAAAAGCGCCATCGTAATGGCCGGTGTTGGGATGCCCATTTCAAGTGCGGTTTCTACGGTCCACTTGCCTTCGCCTGAAGAGTGCATCACCCCACGAATCGACTCCAGATTTTTTTCTTTGTGGAGGACTTTTTCGGTGAGTTCCATCAGCCAGCTTCGTACAACAGATCCATGATTCCAAACTTTGGCCACATTTGCCAAATCCAGATCGGGGTATTGCTTGTGCAGCACTTCCATCCCCTCGGCAATGGATTGCAGCATGCCATATTCAATGCCATTGTGAATCATTTTTGTGAAATGACCAGAGCCTGACTTACCTGTGTAAAAGCATCCGGCAGTGACGCTGATGGCTTTAAACAACCCCGCGCAATGCTGGTAAGCTTCCTGTGCTCCACCCACCATCGTGCAAACTCCGTGGAGGGCTCCATTTGGGCCGCCACTTGTGCCGCAATCCAAAAAATGAACATTTATTTTTTCAAGATCGCGAGCGCGCTGTTGCGTGTCCTTATAGTGCGAATTGCCACCATCGATGATGATATCGTTAGCTGCCAGATGGCTCTTCAGTGTATTCAAAATCACATCCACGGTATTGCCGGCTGGCACCATAATCCAGATCACACGCCTGCCGGACAACATCTGGCAGAGCTCCACCACGGAGGAAGCGGTTGCAATGCCATACTCGGCAATTTTCTGCATGGCTGCGGTGCTCACGTCAAACGCCACGACCTTAAAACCGTTGCGCTGCATGTTGAGCGCCAGGTTGTAGCCCATTTTTCCCAAACCGATCAGACCTACTTGCATGGCGAAGATTTCGTTAAACAAAGTAATCCAGCACCAACACGCCTGCCAGGCCAAGCACGGAAACAATGGTTTCCATGAGCGTCCACGACAAAAACGTCTGGCGAAGCGACAAATTAAAATATTCTTTGAACATCCAGAAGCCGGTATCATTTACGTGGGAACACATCAGACTGCCTGCCCCCACCGCCAACACCATTAACTCGGGCGATATTCCCGGCACCGCCAGCAGCGGCACCACAATGCCCGCGGCCGTATTTCCCGCTACGGTAGCCGAGCCGATGGACACCCGCAGCAGAGCAGCCATTGTCCAGGCGAAAAGCAAAGGCGAAAGCTGAAAGCCCTCGGCAAAAACTTTTACAAATTCGCTGATGCCACTTTCCACCAACACTTGTTTGAAGCCTCCCCCCGCGGCAATCACTAAAATCAAGACGAAAATTTCCTTTACGGAGAGATAAAGGCGCTGCACGACTTTTTGTAAACTCCGCTGTTGCGGATAGCTTAAAAAAATGATTGCGCTTACAACCGCGAGCGCTAACGCCACTTCCGGTTTACCTAACCAAGTAACCACCTTGTCTGTGGTGAACAAAAAATTCCACGCGGCAGCCAATGCCATTAGCACAACGGGTAACAGCGCAATCATAAAACTGCGTGCCCGGGGTGGCAATACTTGTTCGGGCAGTGCCTGATACGTCTTTACCCGATCGGGTGAAATGGACACGTTCAGGCCTTTTAGCGCACGAGCAAAAAAAGGTCCGGCAAGTGCAGCGATTGGAAATGCCAACAGCAAGCCAAACAACAACGTTCTACCCAGATCGGCATGAAATAAGGCGGCAATGGCCACTGGGCCGGGATGGGGCGGCAGAAAACCATGCGTAACAGACAATGAAGCCGCCATGGGAATCCCCACTTGTAAAATCGGCAGGCGCGCAGCGATGGCAATGGAAAAGATCAACGGAATCAAAATCACAAACCCGGCATTATAAAACAATGGAATGCCTATCATAAAGCCTGTGACCATCACGGCCCATTGAATGTTCTTCTGACCGAAACGTGCGATGAGTGTCTCCGTGATTTGGCGAGCTGCTCCACTCGATTCAATCAGTCCGCCCAGCATCGCACCCAGCGCAAGTACAATGGCCATACCCTGTAGCGTGCTCCCGATTCCCATGGCAATGGCTTGAAGGGTTGCCCACCACGAGAGTCCTTGTCCCACACCCACCGCCACCGAAACGATGAGCAAAGCATAAAGTGGCTTTACTTTGAAAAGAATGAACGCAAAGAGCAGCAGTATTCCCCCACCAAGAATCAGCAGTGGCATTTAGTTGGGATGAGAAACTGTCTGAAACAAAGGTTCCAAGGCGTGGTACAAGGATTGGTAGAGACGGAACTGCTGCTGATAGGCAGATTTCAGTCGGGCATCTGGAACGAAAGTAGTGACGGCAGGTTCAGTCCACACCACTTCGCGCCCCAGCGCTTCCCAGCCCAACCGGGCTGCGCCCATTGCAGACGCTTCGGGCGTATCGCGCACCAAAATGGACTCTTGCAATACGTTTGCCAGCAACTGCGCTAATACATTAGAGCGTGCGAACCCGCCACTCAAATAAATTTGATGTGGTTGCGCGGTTACTTCCTGCACGATTGACTTTACTGCAAAACAAACTCCTTCGGCAACTGCATGGTGAAAATGTGTGGTCGTGTGCGCAGATGCCATCCCAAAAAATACGCCCTTTGCATGCGGATTATAATGCGGAGCCCGTTCGCCCAACAGGTATGGCAAGAACAGTAAACCTTCGGACACTGGTTGGTTGGGGTCGAGCCGACTCGCAAAATCATCCAGCGACTGAATCGAAGGCGTAAAGGTTTTACAATACCAGTCGATGGCAGAAGTACCATTGTTGGACGCGCCACCGCGAACAAATTGACCGGGCTTCAGGTAATAGCAAAACAGCTTTGCCGAATTTGAAATCTGAAACGTGGGGATCATCTCCCGCACGGCCGAACTGGTGCCGATCGTGATAGAAAGTGTGTTGGGTTGGGTGGCACCGGCACCCAATTGCGCGAGGCATCCATCGCTGGCTCCGTGCACCATCGGGATGCTGCGCCACTCCGGTCCCAACCAATCTGTTTGGATTGTTGTGAGTTGCGCGGTAGGCACCGGACTGGATAATTTCTGGGCATTAATGCCCGCGATCCGCAGCGCATTTTCATTCCAACGCAGCTGGCTGGTGAGGAATAAGCCGGTAGCGGATGCAATGGAGTAGTCCACCTCCCAACTCCGCGTGAGCTGAAAGAGAATAAACTCTTTGATCGAAACAAATTTGTGCGCGGCACGAAACAGATCGGGCATGTTGGTGCGCCACCACATCAACTTACAAAGAGGAGCCATCGGATGAATGGGCGTTCCGCCCGCAGCGAGCAGAGACTGATCCAACCCTGCTGCCATCAATTCCTGTGCCTCGGAGGTACTGCGCAAGTCTGCCCATGTTATCAGATTGGTGAGCGCTCGGCCATCCGCAGCCACCGCCATGATGCCATGCATCGCACTGCTCCAGGATATTGCCAACGGAAGCGAGCTAATTTCATTTCGAACAGCCAAGATCACGTCGCACGTTTGCTGGAGAATTTCATCGGCCTCTTGCTCAGCATATCCGGATTGGGGATGGCGGAGTTGGTACGAACGCCAGTGTTGAGTCAGGATTTGACCTTGCGGAGTTACTGCCAGGGCTTTCACACCCGAGGTACCCACGTCCACTGCCAGCAAATATTCGCTCATCATGATCTGCTCCGAAGCAGAAAAGATAGAGAATGCAGAATGTTAAAAAAAGGGAAACTCGCGCGCGTTAGCGCTTCAGAAACTTGTACGTGCTTTTCGAATGCGCCTCATCATCGCGTAAAGCCAAAAAATAGTAGCCCGCCGGTAGATCTTTTACCCGAAATCGCACTTCATAATTGTCAATCAATTCGGCTTCGAGGGTCAACACATTTCCAACAATGTTGTGCACCATTAACTGCACGTTGCGGGCATGAGGCTCTTCAAACTTCACCGACAAATAGTCGGTGGCCGGATTCGGGAAGAGGCTTACCGATTTGATGGAGACTTTATCGGGGTTGGATAACTCCTCCTTAGGCTGCGCTACCGCCAGGCAGGCTGCCAAAAACAGGATGGAAAAGAGGATTAAACTACGCATAACGGATACGAACGGATATTAGTACAATTTAGATGCCATTGGTAATCAGAAAGTTTAAAAGAAGTCACTAAAATGTTAACAGTGCACCCGATTGACCGCTCTACTGGGTTATTTTTCGGAAAGCTCGAGGCACGTAATCGATTAAATCCGAGGCGATTAACGAATATTCACCTAATTCGAGGGCGGCCAAGTCGCCTGCCAGCCCATGCCAATATGTGCCGATCAACGCGGCATCTGTGGCGGAGTATTGTTGAGCCAGTAAGCCCGTGAGCAAGCCCGTAAGCACATCGCCACTGCCACCGGTGGCCATGCCGGGATTTCCGGTTGAATTGAAAAACAAATCGCCTTCGGGCGTGGCGATGGTTGTAAATGCGCCCTTCACCAGCACCACACTCCGAAGTTGCCGCGCAAATGTTATTTGCCTGGCGATACGTTCGAACGTGTTTTTACTCGGCCCCACAAGTCGTTCAAACTCTTTGGGGTGCGGAGTTAGAATACAACCCGGCGGCACCACTTGGAGTAGCGCGGAATGTTCAGACAAGATATTCAATGCATCAGCATCCAGCACCAAGGGCTTGCCTGCTGTGAGTGCCTGCTCCAGCACCTTGGTCGTTTCACTTGCTTGTCCGATTCCGGGGCCAATGCCGATCACATCAAACGAGTCGACTGTAGGAAAGGAAGCCAAGTAACCGTCCTGCGAATCCAATGAGGTCATGGCTTCCGGAACCTGGGTTTGCAATATGACGTTGCCATCGCGCGGTATTCGGGCCGTGACCAGCCCTGCACCGGCTCGAAGCGCTGCCTTCGTGGCCAGCACAGCCGCCCCCATTTTGCCGGTGCTTCCTGCCAGCAGTAAAACGTGGCCGTAAGTGCCTTTATGACCGAACCGTGCACGCGGTAGCATGAGTTTACAAATTGCACGCCTGGTCATGAAGTAATGTGAAGCAGATAGCTGTTTAGTAAATGCTTTATGGAGGCCAATCTCCACCACATGCCATTGTCCCACAAAGGGCGCTGCCTCCGCAAAAAAGAATGGCAGCTTCGGTGCTTGAAAAGTAATGGTGTGATCGGCCTGAAAAATCGTACCGCTGGAAGGTTGATCGAGCAAAAGTCCGGACGGTACATCGACTGATAGCTTAACACATTCGGCAGCATTCAACTGATCGACCACGCGTTCGTGAATGCCCGTCAATGGTCGTGATAGACCGGAACCAAACAGCGCATCAATGATGATGTTGGTGGATGCCGAAGCGGGCAACTTGTCGATGATCTCGATACACTCGATTTTTTCGGATAAGCGATTTAAGTTGGTTGTGAAGTCGGCCGACTCGGCCACGCCCCGAACAATCCAAACATGCACCCGATACCCCCACTCGTGCAGCAAACGCGCAACACCCAAACCATCTCCACCATTATTTCCTGTACCGCAAACTACTAATATTGATTTCGTAGCATCGTAGCGTACCACCAACCAATCCACAAACGCCCGGCACGCCCGTTCCATCAAATCGATAGATGCGATGGGTTCGTGCTGGATGGTGTAGGCATCCCACGCCTTGATTTGCTCCGGGTTAAGTATTTTTATCACATGAAAAGGTTCTTCGAAGATAGGGACTATATTTTAACTCGCGATTTATTCGTTTTATCAAAAATGCATTTTACCATGAAGACACTCCTCGCAACTCTACTGCTCCTGATGTTCGCTTCATCCACCAGCCTGGCACAAATGGACTCCACATCGTTTTCGCAATTGTATGAGAAAGAAACGGTTTACTTCAACGGCAACAAGGTGGTATTCAACGGCTTTAAGATCAAGCCGCATGCTGCTTTATTCGATTTTTCACCAGAGGGCCTGTTAGAATACAAAAGAAGCGTAACAAACACTAGACGCTTTTGGGCTACCTACGGAGCGTCCGTGGGTTTGCTTGTCGGCAGCATGCTTACGCGCAACAATCGCACGGCCACAATCCTTTTGATGGGCACTGCTGTTACGCTCTCTTTCAGTCTACATTTTTCGTTCCGTTCCATCAATCAACTTCACAAATCAATCTGGTTGCGAAACCGGGACGTGTTGAGTCGAAAGTTTTAACTACCGATCCACTTCACCCAGCACTATATCGATGGAACCGAGGATGGCCACCAAATCAGCAATTAGCACACCTTTTGAAATCTCCGGCAAAACGGAAAGATTCACAAAGCTGGGGCCGCGCGCTTTACATCGAAACGGTATGTCCGACTTACCATCGGCCCGGAAATAGAACCCCAGTTCACCTTTTGGGTTCTCCGCGCGCACATAAAGTTCTTGTGCCTTCGGGCGGATCTTTTTCGGAACCAGCGCCTGCGGATCGAATTCAACCGTTCGTTTGTGATCGGTGAGCAGCCGGGCACAACATTGCTCAACTATTTTTATGCTTTCGCGGATTTCTGCGAGGCGCACCCACGTGCGATCCCAACAATCGCCCACCTGCCCCATTTGACCTGTGCCGATGGGCACGTCAAAATCTAATTCAGGATAAACTGAGTATGCATCCACCCTGCGCAGATCAAACCGAAGTCCGGATGCGCGCAACATCGGACCGGTTACTCCCGCATTGATCGCCAGATGCAAAGGCAACACTCCCACGTTGGCTGTGCGTTCGATAAAAATCTTGTTGTTGATCAGGAGCCCTTCCAGGTCGTCCACTTTGGGTTGGAAGTACTGCAAAAACTCGCGGCACCGTTCTTCAAAACCAATCGGGGTATCATAAAACAAACCACCAATCCAGATGTAGTTGTAAAGTAAGCGTGCACCGCACGTCCATTCCAGCAATCGCAAAATATGCTCGCGGTCGCGCATCGCCCAGAAGAAGGGAGTCATGGCACCGATGTCCATGCCATACGTGCCAATGGCGATGAGGTGCGAGGCAATGCGATTGAGTTCGGCCACCAGCACCCGAATGTATTCGATGCGCTTGGGTAGCTGCCCTTCAAGGCCTAACATTTTTTCCACGCCCATCACATACGCATGCTCCGAGTTCATGGATGCTACGTAATCCATTCGATCTACAAACGGAATGATTTGGTTGTAGGGCAAATTCTCCGCATGCTTTTCGAAACACCGGTGCAAATAGCCGATGTGCGGAACTACGTCTTTCACTACTTCCCCATCGCTGAGCACTTCCAAGCGCAGCACACCATGGGTAGATGGGTGCTGCGGTCCCAGATTGATCAGCATTTCTTCCGGGCGCAAGGCGGATGGCTCAAACTTATTGGGCTCGGACAAATCCAGGTTGGCCGGATGGTACTGGTAGGTTTGTCTCACTCGTATAGTTTTTCGCGGTTGTAGGGAACCGTTATGCCGCGGTAGGTGCTTTGTTCCTGATAGTCTTTGCGGAGCGGATGCCCTTCCCAGTCGGCCGGCAATAGAATCCGCCGCAAGTCGGGGTGGCCGGTAAACCAGAGGCCGAGCAAATCAAACGCTTCGCGCTCGTGCCAGTTGGCCGTGCGCCAGATATTTGTCACGGAAGGCACTTCGGGCTGGGCGCGCGGCACAACTACTTTGATGGCCAGCGAGCGATTAAACGGAATGGAATAGAGATGATAAATTACCTCCAGCGTATTGGCTTCCGGGCCGTTGTCTATGCCGGTAAGGCAGGAGAGTTGATCGAAGAAAAAATCCGGGAGTGAATGCAAACCCGTCAACACCGCAATCAAGTGCTCCGTCGGAACAACGTAAGTAGCAGGTTCGGTATTGGGTAATTGCGAGACAACTCCAGTTGTTTTTTCAAGCCACTGTTGAATACCCAAGCTCTCCATCAACTACGCGAACTCAATATACTCTCTCCCCGAATCTTTTCGTGCAACTTCATGATGCCTCCCAGCAGAGCTTCGGGGCGGGGCGGGCATCCGGGCACGTACACATCTACCGGAATAATCTGATCTACACCTTTCACCACATGGTACCCATGCTGCCAATACGGGCCGCCACAGTTCGCGCAGGAGCCCATCGAAATCACGTACCGCGGTTCGGCCATCTGCTCGTACAGCCTGCGCACGCGGTCGGCCATCTTGAAGGTAACCGTGCCGGCAATGATCATCACATCGCTTTGGCGCGGAGTAGCGCGGGGCGCCATACCAAAGCGATCCATATCGTAAGGGGTAGAACCTGTGCTCATAAACTCAATCGCGCAACACGCCAATCCAAACGTCATGGGGAAGAGCGAGGAGAGTCGCGACCAGTTCAACAGATCGTCCAGCTTCGCGATGATCACCCCGCCATTGCCAAGCGATTCCTTATAGGCCCAATCAGGATTGTTGGCGGTAGCGTTCATTGATTTGATCGTACAGTTGTTGAGGTACAGGCGAAGCATAATCTGCCACACGCGGCTGGGGCTTCACCCAGTCGAGGTGGCCGTTCACCCAGGCATAGGCAAGGCCAAGCACTAGGACCAGAATAAAAATCGCCATCGCGGTAAACGCATACCAACCCCAGGCACCATCGGTTTGTGCCAATAACTCCGGATCGGCAAAAAGCGTAGCCCACGGCAGCATGAACACAATCTCGATTTCGAAAAGCAAAAAGATCAAGGCCAGAATGTAAAACCGCACATTGAATTGCACCCAGGCGTAGCCCTTGGGGTCTTCGCCACTTTCGTAAGCCGTATTCTTCTCGGGGTTGGGTTTTTGCGGTCGCAAAAAACGAGATACCAGTAGCGCCACCGTTACAAACAAAAACCCGCCGATGATGAACAGCAGCACTTCGGCCCAGGCGGAAGAAGGATGGCTGATTGGCATGCGGGTAAAGATACGA
>JBIIVI010000146.1:0-8821 GCA_044339555.1 Cyclobacteriaceae bacterium
GCCCGGCATTGTTTACCAAACCATGGATTTTACCCCAGCGACTGGCTGCTTGCTGCACAGCTACTGCACAGGCATCGACATCGTTCAGTTTCACGAACACAAAATCGCTCGTGGGGATTTCTGCCTGGAGCCGTTCACCGGCGGTTGCATCTGAATCAAAAAAAACCGGGCGCGCGCCCTCTGCTGCCAACTGCCGGACAATCGCGGCCCCAATGCCTTTGGCGCCACCCGAAACGATCACTACGTGTCCATCCAGGTTCAGGTTCATGGTCGAAGATTGTAAAACCTTTCCGCATTTTCACCAAATACCTTCCGTTTATCTGCTGCTGAAAACGTGTTAAAAAAATTGTCAACTACCTCGAGCTGTTGCGGGTAGGATGCGGCCAACAAACACACGGGCCAATCGGAGCCGTACATCACGCGATCCACACCAAAACAGTCCATCACCAGCTGTAGGTAGCGGGTAAAGTCAGCGGGTTTCCAGTTCGCCCAATCGGCCTCGGTGACGAGTCCTGAGAGCTTACAGTATACATTTGGATTTTTTGCAATCGCCTGCATTGCCTTTGCCCACGCGTCAAACTGCTGTGATTTTACGGCGGGTTTAGCCAGATGATCCATCACAATTTTTTGATCGGAGCACTCTTGCACAAATACCCGGGCATCTGGCAGTTGGTGGTGGTAGACAAGTAAGTCGTAGGTGTACCCAAGGCGACCGATCAGTTTCACACCGTGGGTGAAGATGGGTTGCAACAGGAAGCCGGACGGCTCAGCCTGCACGATGTGCCGGAAACCTTTTAGTTTTTTTTCTGACTTATAGACCGCCAATCGATCGGAAAGATCAGGCGCACGCAAGTCCACCCAGCCTACCACGCCCAAAATAAAATCATGTTGTCGGGCGAGATCCAACAGGAATCGGGTTTCGGCTTCCGATTGATCGGCCTGTACCGCCACGCAGCCATCGAAGTGGTGGGCCGCCAGCAGGGGTTGCAAATCGGCCGGTAAGAAGTTGTGGCGAAGTACCTGCATCGCATCGGTGATCCACGCATCGCGTTGGGGATGATACCGCCAGAAATGCTGATGGGCATCAACTCGCATAGGCTTTCGCCACTTGCCGTTGGCGGCCGAGTTTTTCGATTCCGAGTTCCACCACATCACCGGGTTGGAGATAAACCGGTGGCTTGAAACCGAGACCCACTCCGGCCGGAGTGCCCGTAGAAATGATGTCGCCCGGTAGCAGCGTCATGAACTGCGAGAGGTAATGAATCAAAAAGCCTACGCCAAACACCATTTGGTTTGTGTTGCTTTGTTGGCGCATCACTCCATTCACCGATAACCACATGGCCAGTTGATGCGGATCGCCCACTTCTTCCGGAGTAACGAGATACGGCCCGAGGGGTGCAAACGTGTCGCAGCTTTTTCCTTTCACCCACTGCCCACCGCGTTCGAGTTGAAAGGCACGTTCGCTGTAATCGTTGTGCAGGCAATAGCCCGCTACATGTTGGAACGCATCCGCTTCAGAAACATAGCTGGCTTTTTTTCCGATCACTACGGCCAGCTCTACTTCCCAATCGGTTTTGGTGCTTCCTTTGGGAATTACCAGATCATCGTTCGGGCCGCACAGGGCGCTGGTGGCTTTGAAGAAAACCACGGGTTCTTTGGGGAGTTCCATGCCGGCCTCACGGGCGTGATCGGCATAGTTCAGGCCGATGCAGATTATTTTTGACGGCCGGGCAATTGCAGCATCAAATTCAAGCGATTGCTCGTTCAGCAATTCCAGCCGCGCCGTTTGTAACCATTGAGCAAGTCGTTCAGTACCTTGGGTCGCGAAGAAGTGCTCATTGTAATCTTCACCAAAGGCCGATACATCCACATGTTTTCCCTGGTGTACCACACCGGGCTTGGTTTGTTGGTGGTGGCGAAAGCGGAATAGTTGCATTATGAGTTAAGTTTTATGAAGCCGCCATCAATCGGGTAATCCGTGCCGGTAATAAACGCAGCTTCGTCCGAACACAAGTACACTGCCAAATGCGCGACCTCTATCGGTTGGGCCATGCGGCCGATCGGCTGGGTTTTCGAGAGTGCCTCGAACATCTCTTGCTCCCGACCGGGATAATTGGTTTTCAGAAAGCCATCCACAAACGGTGTATGAACGCGTGCCGGAGAAATGCAGTTGCAACGGATTCCATAGCGGAGGTAGTCCTTTGCGACTGACAACGTCATGGTGTAAACCGCACCTTTGGTCATCGAATAAGCAAACCGATCCGCCAGCCCTACGCTGGCTGCGATGGACGCCAGGTTCAGGATCACCCCGCGCTGCTGTTTTTTCATGGTGGGGATTACGGCCTGCATACAATGAAAGGTGCCTTTCACATTAACCGCAAACAAACGATCCAGATCGGCCGAGGTGGTCGACTCCAGATTTCCAACATGCGCAATGCCGGCACAGTTCACCAACACGTCAATAGTGCCGTGCCTGGTGACTGCCTGTTGCACGAGTTGCTGGATGTTGTTGAGATCTGTTACATCCGCGGTATAATACTCAGCGCCCGTGAGGTTACCCGCTTTTTGATCGAGTACCAGTACGGTGGCGCCTTGCTGAACAAACGCTTGCGCGATGGCTGCACCAATACCGCTGGCACCGCCGGTAACGAGGCACACTTTCTTGTCTAACCTGAACATGATCGAAAAGGTAAGAAAGCCTTTCCGAATTTCACAGTGGATTACTTGGCGGCTAACTCCAGCAAAAAGTTCTCGAATTTTTTTGTGTCGTAGTTGCGCATGCCAACTTCACGCTTTACAATTTGTCCGTCTTTGGAAATCACGAACGTAGTGGGTATCGATGGTACCCGGAGTTGTTCGGGAAGGTATCCGGAGGGCATGAACACCGGGAAGCTGTGCGCTTTGGCTGAAATGTACTTTTGAACTTTGTCTTTTTTATCATCATCGTCAACGGAAAGCATAACGAAAACAATCTCATCGTGGTCTTTTAGTTTTTGATACAAGCCTTCAATGGAGGGCATCTCCGCGCGGCAGGGCGGGCACCATGTTGCCCAAAGGTTTAGAAACACCACTTTGCCCCGGTACTGCGAAAAGTCTTGGCGTGTGCCGCCAAGGTCTTGCAACGAAAAGTTATAGTCAAACTCTTTTGCCCGGTCTTCTGTGCTTGCGGAGGCGTTGAACAAGCCCGTAAGCAAAATGGCCGATTGGCCTAAACCCACCACCGGGGCGAATAGGCCGGTTACTTTAAGGAGCACTACTACGATCAAGATCGTAACCACGGGTTTTACCCACTCCCACACACGCTTCCACATACCAAATTGGTTCAATAATTGAGGTAACTGTAAAAATTGATAATTTCGAACTCCATTAAAAGACTATGGCCGTAAAAAAAGTTCCCTTCTTGCTGGTTGCACTGGCGTTTGTGGCCCTTCCGGGATGGGGACAAAAAGTGAAATATAAAGATCTTATCGAGCTGCTGAACACCAACCAGTTCGACCAGGCCGAACCCCATCTGCGCCGGTATCTGAAGGAAAATGACGATAATCCCAGCGCTTACATGTACATGGGGATTATTCTTCAGGGTAAAGCCCTGGCCACAGACATGCTGAGGGAGACAGGTAAAGCTGCCACATATATGGATAGCGCCTCCCTGTTTATCAATAAAGCGCTGGAAGGTATTACTGAACGCGAGGTAAACCGCAACGAAGAAAATTACCTTCGGTACCGCAGCCGCGATGTGCGCACGGGCGAGTTTGAAATCAAGTTTACGGAGGTGCGATTTCGGCTGGAACAGGATGTAAAAAATTTAGCCATCCGCAAAGCGAACATTCATAAACTACGGCTGGAGTTTGATGCGTTTCGAAGAAATTATGAAGTAGCAAAGAACGATTTTACCAAACTGATCGCGGCCAGTTCTTCTCAAAAAGAGTTTTACCTCAGGGCCGATGAAACCATCGAGGCGCAACTTGCGCAACTCAAAATCCGGTTTGACTCAGCACTCTGGTATTTTGCTGCTTACCAAAGCACCACGCAGCAAATTGGCAAAACAGGGTACAAACACATACTTGATAAAAAGGATGTGGTGAAATACGGAGAGGACGGTAAGCGCGACTTTAACTTGTATAGTGATGATTTAAAAGTTTGGGACTACGGCACTTGGGCCGAGCGCTCAGCGAGTTTCATCAAGAATGAGGTCTATCCACTGCGCGAAAAGTTTCTCGCCACCGACCGCGAGTTGGTGAAACTCAGGCGTTCCATTGAGAAAGATTCGGTATCCGTACTAAAAGAGCTCACCGACCTTTACCCCAAGCTTTTGGTGAACCCGGTAGAACAGTACGATGCAAACCCGATGCCGTTAAAGGTTTTCCGAATGACGCACGCAGAACTGTCATACTACTCCAAGTGGCTTGAAAACAAAAAAACGAAACAAGGACCCAACTTGCTACAGCGCAAGGCGGCTTATCAATCCGAATTACCGTACCTGAAAAAACTGGATAGTATTTCCGGGCTGTTGTTAGCGCTGGATATCGACCAGGAAGCGATTAACTATCAAAACTATGTCAAGACTTCGTACGGCTCAACGCTGGTGTTAAAGAGCCTGATCAGCTCCACCCATGACTTTGCAAAACGAGAATCCGAGCGATGCCGCGCAGCCCTCAACCGCCTGGATCAATCATTAAAATGGTTGGTGGTACAATCGGATTCCATTCCACTGGCGATGCCCGTGCCGCCCGAAGCGCCCATTCAGCCGCTGGTAGTTGCCGCGGAAACGTTTACACACGGCATTAAATACCCGCAAAGCGGTGCGCCAACTGGATACTTTTATACAATTACACCCGAGCGGCTTCCGGAGGTACAGGTGCTTTATGCGGTGGATTCTGCCTTTGCCGATAGAAGAAACCAAGCGTTTTTTAAAGCATTGGCCACTACGGATGGCAAAGGCCAGTTGTACTACACGGCGGTATTTTCTGAGGCACGTAATGCGGCAGGAAAATTTCCGGTAACGATTTGCAAAATATACCGCACGGACGGACTCGCGTGGCAAATGAATTATCAACTGGATGCCATTCCGGCAGAACTTCAGCTAAACGCTACCACCGGTGAACTGCTGGTGCGGGGCACGCTAAACGGGGAATCCAGAATGTTCGTGATTGATAAGGCCGGTAAGTTGCTCCAGTAATTGATCAATTGCCCGTGAGCCGCTTCCAATCCTGGTGGCGCATGTTAATGCGGAGTTTTATCTTTTCGTAATTCTCCCAACTATCCGAAACGTGGTAGATGGATGGCAGAGCTCTTACCAACAGTTCATCGTAATCCGCGCGGTAGAGGCCGCCACCATAGTAATAGTAGGTAAACATGTTGCCTTCACGGTTAAACAACTCAAAGCCAAGGTAGCCATCCCAAATTTCACTTAGAATTGTGCACGAAATTTCTCTGCGTTTGAAGCGAAAAATCTGGCCTGCGGCTTCCTCTTCAAAAAACTCGGAATACAAACCCGTGTCGATAATCCAACCCAGATACATGCCAATGTGAACGTAGGCTTGCTCAATGGGTAACGAATCCGGGAAGTTGCCCAGAAAATGCGTTTTGGCGTTGTCGTAAATCGTCTTCTGAATTTCTGCTTTGCGATCCATAGGACAATGATAAGAAGGTTTGTTTAGTGAAAAAACAGGTAGGCGATAAAGATGGCCGAAATAATACCCACTAAATCGGCCAGAAGCCCTACGGTAAGCGCGTAACGCGTTTTTTGAATACCCACCGACCCGAAGTACACGGCCAAAATGTAAAACGTGGTTTCCGTGCAGCCCCGGAATATGCTGGAAAGCCGACCCGCAAATGAGTCGGCCCCGTAGGTTTTGATGGTCTCGATCATCATGCCTTTGGCAGCCCCGCCACTCAGGGGTTTCAAAAATGCGGTTGGCAACGCGTCCACAAAATCGGTGTTGCCACCAAGGGCCGCTACTATCCAGGCAATCCCTTCCGTGAGGTAGGTGAGGGCGCCGGAAGTTCGAAACATACCGATGCTCACCAGTATACCGATCAGGTAGGGAATTATTTTGATGGATGTTTCGAATCCTTCTTTGGCACCTTCTACAAACGTTTCGTACAACGGAATCTTCTTGCGCAAGCCCAAAAGCAGAAAACTGATAATGACGGTGATGATGAAGAAGCTGCTGACCAGGTTGGATTGTTTTTGCAATTCATCCTGCGGCAACTGAGTGAAGTAATACACCGCACCACCCACCAGCGCTAGCAGTCCACCCAGATACGCCAAGATAACTTTGTCGAACAAATTGATTCGCTGATAGACCGATACTGCGATGAGCGCGGCCAGCGAGGAGCAGGTGGTAGCGAGCAGTGTGGGAATAAAAATATCGGTGGGATTAGCTGAACCCAAAATCGACCTGTCTAAAATGATCGCCAACGGAATGACCGTTAACCCGGATGTGTTAAGCGCCAGAAACATGATTTGCGCATTCGAAGCGGTGTCCTTCTGGGGATTGAGCTCCTGCATTTCTTTCATCGCCTTCAGGCCCAAGGGGGTGGCGGCATTATCGAGACCCAGCAGATTGGCGCTAAAGTTCATGATCATGGATCCGGTAGCCGGATGCTGACGCGGGATTTCCGGAAACAAGCGCGAAAAGAATGGACCTACCCATCGCGATAAGATGGCCACGATCCCGCCCCGTTCTCCGATCTTCATAATCCCCAGCCACAAAGCCATTACGCCAGTCAGGTAGAGCGAGAGTTCAAAGCCCGTCTTGGCCATATCGAACGTGCTGGTGAGCAGCGCAGGAAATACCTCCGAGTCGCCCAGAAAAATCAACTTCGCCACCGCCACTACAAATGCGATGAGGAAGAACGCCACCCAGATGTAATTCAGAATCATTCCCGCTTGCTGTTGTCGATGGTGATTTGCTCAGACAACGACTTATTGTTCTTTCGATTTACATCGGGTAAGAAACCCTTGGGATCAATCTCCACAAATTCAACCGGGCTTGGATTTTTTTTCAGCTTCACGGTGTAAGTTGGGGCCACCCAGTTCCACACCGGTAATACCTGGCGCTGCTCACCTTTCTCCGCAGGTTTTTCGCCCATTAACTCATTCATCGGGATGTAATAGTTCTCGCGCTTTCCATTTTCTAAGACTATTTCAAAATCGATCGGCATGGGCATCTCGCCAAGCCTGGTGAAGGTGATGACGGTACTGTCGGACGTGTGCTCGAGGCTGGTGACCGCGTAATCGATCTTTTTGGTGGTATAAATGAAATAACGCAAAAACCACCCGAGCTGCAGACCGGAGACTTTTTCCATGCACCGGATAAAATCCACCGGCTCCGGATGCCGCATCTTCCATGTATGATAGTAGTTGCGCATGCCTTTGTAGAAGTTCTCCGTGCCCATCAGGTATTTCAGTTGATTCAACACCATAGCACCTGCGCCGTAGCTGCCGGTGGTGTAGCCGGTGTTCGTGGTAAAGTGATCGGAGTGCTGACTGGGCAACTCGTATAGGTTCTGACTGACGCGGTTTAAGTAGCCACGATTCAAGTACGCATGGGGATCTTCGGTGCCGAATGCAAACGCTTCGGCTTCGTTGCTGGCATACACGGTAAAGCCTTCGTCCATCCACGCGTACAACGATTCGTTGTTGGCGAGCGTCATCTGGTACCAACTGTGGGCCATTTCATGAATCATGGTACCCGCGATGCCGTCCAGTTTTCCTTCTCCTAAAATCAATGTACACATCGGATACTCCATGCCACCATCACCACCTTGAATAACCGAGTAAGTATCGAACGGGTACTTCCCAAATGTGTCGCTTAAAAACTGAAACGCTTTGCTCCCGATCTCCGGCAGCTGGCTCCATACCGGCTCGGTCTTTTCGTTTTTCTGGTAGAAGAAATGCAGCGTTACTCCGTCGCGGGTTTTGATCTGATCATGTTGATAGTCGGGATCCGCTGCCCAGGCAAAATCGATTACATCTTTGGCTTTGAAGTGCCAGGTGAGTGGGCCGGGCCCGCGCGTTACTTTCGTGCCGGATGCTTCATAGCCGTGGCCAATTTTTTCAGGGTTTTGAAGTTTACCGGTCGCAGCCACTACAAACGTGGGGTCGAGCGTAATCTTTACATCAAAATCACCCCACACCTGGTGAAACTCGCGGGCTACATACTGATAATTGTGCCAGCCCTGGTAGTCGTATTCCGCCATTTTGGGATACCATTGTGTCATGGAATAGGCGATACCCTCGCGGTTGTTGCGGCCGCTTCGGCGAATCTGAATGGGCACCTGGGCTTCGAAGTTCATCTCAAAAATAGTGCTGGTCTTGGGCAACAACGGCTGCGCCAAGGTCACTTCCATCACCGTTCCTTCAATTTTTGTTTTTACGGCACGGCCGTTTTGGGTAAGCCGATTGATTTTTTGGTAGCCGATTTCTTCGGGTTTCAATGCCGCAATGCGGTTACCCACGCGTGGGTCAGGGTCGCTAATGGTGCGCGATCGTACATCCATCATACTGCCCGGTTGGAAGGCGTTAAAGTACAAGTGGTAATACACCTTTTGAAGTGTATCGGGCGAGTTATTGAAATACACCAGCTTTTGATCGCCCGTGAGGCGATGTGTTTTTACATCCAGCGCCACATTCATGGTGTACTCCACGCGTTGTTGCCAGCGGTAGTTTTGCGCATTAGCCAGGGTGGCCCATCCCACAAAAAGAATCAGACATGATCTCATGACAGCAGTAATTGTATTCGAAAAGTATTGAAACGGGCGTGATGATGCAACGCGCCTTTACAAATTAATGTAGCGGGTGATGTTCAGCGCC
>JBIIVI010000147.1:0-8817 GCA_044339555.1 Cyclobacteriaceae bacterium
TCTAAAATCCAAAAGAGCGCAGCAAAAAAGAAAATCGCCACCACGCGTTGCTCAATCACCGAAAGGGGAAACGGAAAAACAGTGGCGGGTAAAAAAAAGATCAGTAATGGTACGAGTGTGGCAACTGCCCACTTTATTCGCTGCGAAGTAACTTGTTTATTTTTCAAGAGAGCAAAAAATTGAGTCGGTCAAAAGTGGTGTTGGGCGCACCCAAAATTGCTGACGCTAAGCCGCTTGTTTCATGACTTTCGTCAGGCGGATACCGACCGAAGTCCGATTTCAATCGGTTTCGGCAAAAAAAGGTGAACTTTTCTAGTTGACAGAAATGTTCGCCTCAAAACAGCGGATATCGAAAACTGGATTGCAGCGGTATGCGCTTGCCGGTTTGCTGCGAAGCACGGGCGGCTTCTATCACTTCCAACACATGCAGGGCATGCTCTACGTTAATACGGGGTTCTTTCGCCAACGCCAACGATTCGCAAATCACGGAAGCACCCTGCTCCCACACATAAGTGCCGGTATCCTTTACTTCGCGAACTGTTTTCTCGTTTTCCAAGGTAGCGATATCCACGCCAAAAGGCGCCCAATCATAACCGATGAGATTCAGATTACCGCGAGTGCCCCAAATGGAAATCGTGGGCTTATCTTGCCCTTCGCCCTCGTGACCATACGGATCGAAATAGTTAAAACCACATTGCACGTGCGACAGCACTCCATTGCCGTGATCCATCAACACCATTGCGTTATCTTCCGCGACCACTTTGATTTTTCCTTTGTTGTCCGTGGTGCGCTCCGGGGTAACGATGCTCGTCATCGCCATCACAGATTTAGCCGGGCCTAGTAGTCCGGTAAGTGTGGCGAGGTTGTACACACCCAAATCGGGCAAGCTGCCGCCACCTTTCTCGTAGAAGAAAGCCGACCAATGCGGACCGAGGTGACCGTAGTGCGCATGAGCGGCTGCTACTTTTCCAATCTTGCCTTCCTGAATGGTTTTTGCCATGAACGCAAACTGCGGACTGTTCACCACAGCGGGTGCGCCCCAAATGCGAACGCCTTGTTGTTTGGCCAACTCCAACAGTGCTTTTCCTTCGGCATAGGTATTTGCCATCGGCTTCTCGCTCCACACGTGTTTATTCGCGAGCAGCGCTTTCTTGTTCAAGTCGCCATGCACCTGCATGTCGGTCAGGTTTACGAGCAAGTCAAACACGGGGCCCTTGAGCAGCGCATCGATATTTGGGAACCAATTGGCGATGTTATACTTCTGCGCGGCTGCCTGTGCCCTTTCGGGGATGATGTCGCACGTCGCAACCAACTCCACATGTGCAGCTTTTGATAAGTGCGGCAGATACATGTTGGAAACACTCCCACAACCGATCACGGCCACCTTCATTTTCCGATCGGCCCAGGGAAAGGCGAAGGCCGGTGCCAATACAGTAACAGCTGCCACGCTGGCACCTGCTTTCAGAAATTCGTTGCGATTCATAGCTACGCGTTTTTAATCCACCCGCCCCACGCGGGCGAAGAACGGGAAGTTAACGCGCTTTTTGGTTTCTCCCCACTGTGGGCGCAGGTTTTTTATGAATCGTTCAACGGGATCGGTGTTGCGATCGGCCCGGTACCGCTGCACGGCCGACCACGAACCGAGGTAGCCCTGTAGCTGAGCGAGATCCCACTGAAACGAAAAATCGATGGACGGGACTTCCATCTCGTGAAATGGAAAGGGCAGCGATTGGTAATGATCTTCAATAATGAATCGCTCGGGATCCCAATACGGACCAACTTCCCTTGAATAGAAGTCGTTCATTTGTTCTTGAAACGGCTCTTCTAATTCGATGAGTGCGTAGCCCCAGACCGCGAGCAATCCGCCAGGTCGTAAAACTCGTTTTACTTCCGCATAAAAATGGTCCAGATCAAACCAATGCAGTGCTTGCCCAACCGTGACCAAGTCCACCGATTGGTCGGGGCAGGAAATGCGCCCGCCCGTTTGCTGATACGAAATGTTCACCAACTGCGGGGCTAACGCCAGTTGTTGGTCGCTGATGTCGGACGCGATTACCTCACGAAAGTGTCGTGCCAGTCGTGCTGCCACCTGCCCGTTGCCAGTGCCCGCATCCCACGCTCGATCGGCCCTTGCTACGTGTGCCAACAACCAACTGTACCACGCCTCCGGATACGTGGGCCGGAAATCCTTGTAGGCTTGCGCGATGGTAGAAAAACGGTCTTTCATGGGTGACTCATCTTATTGTCATGTAAATATCCACAATCCTAATTCGAGCGTTCCCCGCTCCTTCGGAGAGGGGTAGTGGGTAAGATCAATGCAAATCACTCCACCAGTTAAAAACCTCACCTCCCGGCCTCCGCTACACAGAAGCGGGAGTTGACCTCCAAAAAATGATCAAATTATTTCCAAAATCTTGATTTATCGTTCCCCTCTCCTCTGGAGAGGGGTCAGGGGTGAGGTCAACGCAAATCATGCCTACACTCAAACCCTCACATCTCGGCCTTCTCACCATTGTAGGGTCAATGCAACGGAATATCTCCCGGCTGTTCGCCAATCACCACCACCTTGGGCGGCAGCAGTTTGTACATCACCGGTGTCACCAGTCGCGATAGCAACGTGGAACTGATCAACCCGCCTATCAACACCAACGCCAACGGAGAATACAACGGGTTGTTTTCAATCGCCAACGGAATCAAACCGCCAATGGCCGTGAGCGAAGTGAGCACAATCGGCACAAACCGCACCTCGCCCGCTTTCTCAATCGCCTGTTGCAACGGTACACCCCGCTCGCGCAGTTGATTGGTGAAATCCACCAGCAAAATAGAATTCTTCACTTCAATTCCACCGAGTGCAATCAACCCCACCACCGCTACAAACGAAAGGGGATTGCCCGTAATCAGCAACATCGTTACCGCCCCGATAATGCCCAAGGGAATGACCGACAACACAATCAACGTACTCTTGAAGGTTCCAAACTCCAACACCAACACGGCAATGAAACCAAAAATGGTGATGATGATAATCGTGCCAATGCCGCCAAACGACTCCTGCTTGTTCTCCACCTCGCCGGCCGCCACGTAGTAATAGCCCTCCGGAAACGGAAACTGCGCGAGTTGTTCAATCACTTTGTTCGTGACGGTCTCGTACAAGTAGCCGCTCTTCACAAACGAGGTAATCGTAGCGTAACGCGATTTATCGTAATGGCGGATCAGGTTCGGACTGATCTCCATTTCTACGCGCGCCAATTGCCGCAGCGGAATGGGTTGGCCTGCAAGGCTGTACACATAAATCTTGTCAAACACATCAAAAGTGGCATACCGTCCGCGCGGCAAGGTAACCGAGATGGCAATTTCATCCTCACCTTCCGCAGGCGAAAATGTGCCGATGTTTACACCCGCAATCGCCAACCGAATCGCCCGGTCGATGTCGCCGATGGGTACACCTAACAGCGCAGCTTTGTCTTTATTGATCTGCACTCGCAAATCCGTTTGCTGATTGCTCAGCGGGTTGTTCACATAAATCGTGCCTTCGGTCTTCGCGATAAGTTGTTCCACCCGCATGGAAAGCGCGCGCAGCGTGTCCAGGTTATCGCCAAAAAGCCGGATGGCAATGGGCGCTTCGAGTGGCGGCCCCTGCTCAAAATCCTTCACCTCAATTTTTGCATTTGGATACGACATGAAGCGTTCGCGCAGCTCATCGATGAGGGCGGTTTTTTCCATCGGGCCGAGATCATCCAACTGAATAAAGAACTGGGCAAAGTTGGTGGTCTCGTTACGCTGGATCACGTTGTAATAAATCCGTGGATTGCCTTTGCCCACGTTGGTGGTGAAATATTTGATGCGCTTGTCGGACTTAATCTGCTCCTCCACATAGCGCGCCACACGATCCGTCTCATACACACTGGTTCCGTTCGGGGTTTCGATGTTAATGAGAAACTGCGGTTTCTCCGACCGCGGAAACAAACTGAACCCCACGACCGGAAACAGCATCAAACTACCCACAAACAGCAGCACGGCCACCGAAAGCGTTATCACAGGATGGTCCAGCGCCACATGCAGCCACTTGCCGTAGGTGGCGTGAATGGCTTTCTTCATCGCACGCAGGAAGATGTTCCCTTCCGGGGACTCGTGCGTTTTCAACAGGCGGCTCGATAAAAAGGGAACAATCGTAAGTGATACCAGCAGCGAAGCCGACACGGTAGTCACCACCGCCATCGGCAGACTGCGGATGAAATCACCGGCCGTCTCGGGAAGAAACATCAAGGGCAGGAAAGCCAGAATCAACGTGGCCGTACAACCCACTACCGCCAACCCGATTTGTTTGGTTGCGTCAATGGCGGCCTGGCGCTTGGGCACACCCGCACGCAGGTACCTTTCGATGTTCTCGATCACCACAATCGAATCATCTACCAAAATGCCCAGCGCCACTATCAATCCCACGATGCTCAACTGGTTGATCGAAAACCCGAACATGTCGAGTAAAAACAAACCGGTAAAAATGGAGAGTGGAATCGAAATCATCACCACCAGGGCCGCGCGGTTGCCGAGCGGCAATAACGTGATCGACACCAGCAAAATCGCAATCAAAAAATCTTTCGCAAACCGCGACAAGCGAACCCGCACACTTTCCGACTGATCAAAATTCTTGATCAGCTTCATGTTGGCCGGCAGTTGCTTTTCGAATGCCTCCAGCACTGGCTGCATCTGCTCATCCACGGTAAAAATATTTTGGCCGTCTTTTTGGCTTACCGTGATCAGCACCGCGCGGTAGCCGTTGAGCCGCACCAGATGCGTTTCCTCCTGCGGCCGCAGTTCAACAGCGGCAATGTCTTTCAGGTAGATGATCTTGCCGTTGTTGCTGAACACAATGGTGTTCCGGACTTCTTCCAGGTCTTTGTACTCGCCACTGGTTTTTACATTGAATCTGCGCGTGGCCAGTTGCACGCTACCGCCGGGAATGTTCACATTCTCGCTTTGCAGTGCGCCCAACACGGCATTTACCGGAATTCGCTGCTGTGCCATTTTCTCCAGATTCAATGACACCCGCACGTGCTGCTCGGGGTAGCCGTGCGACTGGATATTTTTGAGCGACTTTACTTTGGAAAGGCTCTCCTCCAGCTTCTCAATCTGTTGTTCAAGTTCCGCATAAGAGGCCGTTTCCGAAACCAACGCAGCTTGCAAAATGGCCACATCAGTCGAACTGAACTTCAGCACCTTGATGGCGAAGATATCCTGCGGCAGCTCAGTCTGGAGGGCGTTGATCTCGCGCACCACTTCCTGATATTTTTCGTCCGGGTCAGTTTCGTGCTTGTATTCCACCCGAATCACGGCCAAGCCATCGTTCATGTCGGACACCAGCTTCTTGATGTCTTCCAACTCATTGAAGCGTTTCTCCATCGGGTCCACCACCAGCTTTTCCATATCGGCCGGACTGGTGCCTGGATACACGATGATGACCGAAAATGCGGGCGACTCCGTTTCGGGATCTTCCCCACGCGGCATGTTAATTAACGAGGTAACTCCCAACGCAATCAACAACACAAACATGATCAGTGTAAACTGATAGTTCTTAACCGAGAACTCAGCAATTTTCATAAATAAGTGAGATTAACGCTGGATGGTAACGGCTGCGTACTCGGTCAGGAAGGCCGCGCCTTCGTTCACCACTTCGGGCACCGCTTCCAATCCGGTGCGCACAAAAACATAGTCGCCTTGCAGAAACGCAATTTGTATCGGCTGCTTCTTCACTTTTTTGCCGCCCGCCTCCGGCACGAACACAAACGCCCGATCGCCCTGCCCCTCAATCACCGCTTCAATCGGCAATCGCCAAAGTGTTTGTTGCCGCACGGGATGAATCGTTACACGCGCGAAAAGACCCGAAGCGAGTTTGTACCCGGCCGCTTTGATTCGTACTTCCACCTGATACAACCCATTGAACGGATCCGCGCCTTCATTAATGGCATTCACATCACCCACCAGGTCCACGCCGGAGTAGGCATCGGTCGAAACCGTTACCGGATCGCCCACGTGCACACGCACCCAATCCACATCCGGCAATCCCACTTTCACAATCCAGTCTTTGGAGCCCGCGGTATTCACTTGCAACACGGGGGTACCCGGTGAAATGAACTCGCCTTCATTCACTAACTTCCGAATCACCTTGCCGCTGGCGGTGGCATGGATCGTGGCATACTGGCGATTGAACGTGGCAATGGTGTAGGCCTCGCGTGCAACGTCAAATCCCGTTTGCGCATTCTGTCGTTGCTCCAACGTGGCGGCCGAGTCGGCATAGAGCCGTTGCACACGGGCTAGATCGCGCGAAGCTTTGTCGAAATTGTTTTTCGCCTGACTCACCTGCGCATCTATCTCGGTGAGATCCAAACTGGCCAACAACTGGCCGGCCGCAACAGAGGCGCCCTCTTTAACATAAATGCGCTGAATAACTCCACCAACCTTAAACGACAAGCGCGACTCGGTATCGGTGCTGATCAGCCCTGAACTTACGATGGGCTGCGTAACGGTTACCTTTTCTACGGGCACCAGGCGCACGGCTACGGCTGAAAGTTCGGCCGGTTCAGCCTTTTCTGGATCGGCTGCCGGTTTGCCACAAGTAAACAAGAGCGCGGCCAGCGCCACGAGCACAACCAGACTCAGCAGTGTACGAGAAATCTTAGACGAACGAAATGACTTCATGGAAAAAATGGTTAAAGGGTCGAAAGTGTTTTTTGTAAATCGGCTTGGGCGCGCAACAACTCGTAGCGCGCAATGGATTGATTCAAGCGGGCGGTAGTAAGCTTGTTTTGCGCATCCAGAAACTCCAGTAAAATGGCTTGCCCCTCGCGGTAGCGCGCCTGCGCCAGTTGAAAGGACTTCTCCATGCTCCGCACGCCGGCCAGCGTAGTCCGGTGGTTTTCTTCAGCCGCTTGCAACGCGCGGTACGACTGAATCACCTGCCACTCAATCTGCTGGCGGGTTTGCGCCACCCGGTTCTCCATCAGCTGGTAATCAATTTTGGCTTGCTGCGTGCGCGCCCGCTTCTCACCGCCTTTGAAAATGTCCCACGCCAAACGAAACTGCACCAGCCAATAGTCTTGGGTATTGTCGAACGAGTAGCCAAATCCCTGGTAGCCGGCATCGCCCACGGCCAGCACCTTGGGCAACAGGGCCGAATTCTTATTAAGCGCCACCAGTTGTTCATTGGCACGCAGTGCGCTTTGCACTTGCTTTAGTTCCTGGCGCTGCTGCACCGCTTGCGCCTGCAACGCGGTCAGGTCCGCAGCTGCCTCCGGCACCACCGCCAAGGCCAGCGAATCTTTCAAAATCTGTTCTTGAAGCGGCCGGTTCAACAGAAAGTTGAAATAGCCTTGGGCCACATCGCGGTTTTTAATCATGTCCGTACGTTGTTGTTCCACGCGGCTAACTTCAAACTCGGTGTTCAACACCACCTCGCGCGTAGCTTTATCGCTCGCCACCAGGCTGCGGTTTACCCGCAACGCCTCGTTCAGGATCACGATCGACTGATCAAAAATCTGTAGCGCCTCTTCGGCCTTCCAATACTGATAGTAGGCCTCCAGAATACTGTACCGTAACTGATTCCCGTACGCTTGCTTTTGTGCCTGCTGCACCGAAATCAATTCCTTCTGCGCCTTGTAGCCAAAGTACACATCGGGGTTAAAAAGTACTTGTGTTACGCGCAACGTGGTTTCATGAAAGTGGTTGGGCGCCAACTGCTCGTTTACATTTGCAATCTGCGGAAAGCGGTCGCTGCCGGTTATCTGGTTCAGCGTGGCATACACCGGGTTCAACAAATCCCCCACCGGAAACTGCAAAAAACGGCCACCGCCCGCCAGCGTGTAGGTGGCGTTAATTCCTACAGACGGCATGAAGTACGAGCGCGCCAGCGACAGCCCCTCTACACTGCGTTGGTATTGAAGTTGCTCTTGCTGCAGCTGCAAGTTGGAAGCCACGCCCTGCTTCACATATTGCTCTAACATCGATTGTCCCACAGCAGGCCCTGCTGCCAACAGCAGTAAAACCTTGAGTAAACTTGTTTTCATGTGTTAATATTTTTTGTCTAAGGTCACACGTAATATCCAAGCCCAGTTAACATGCCCTTGGGCGAACGCAGTGCATGGATATTTCATCGGTTGGTAGATAAAAATTTATTTTTTCAGATGCCCCAGCACCTGGTTAAAAACTTCAAACGTACTTATCATCACTTCGTCCAGCGTCAGGTTTTGGTCGCGCGCGGGCTTTACGTGGTTCATGTGGCCGCTGATGCGCAACGCACAAATGCCGTGAATGGAACTCCAGATGAGCATGGAAAGTGCCTGCGGGTCGTAGCCTGGAAAGTAGCCGGCCTGTTGGCACTGCATCACCGTTTGCTTCAGCGTATCAAAAGCCCGGTCGCCTTCCTTCCATTCGTCATGCAAGCATTGAATCACATGTTCCATGGGCTCGCTGCGCATAAACAACAAGTCGTACACGCGCGGGTGCGAAGTAGCAAAGCGGATGTACGCCTTGCCCATTTCAATCAGGCGCTCAAACGGCTGCGCCACGCCCGCCAGGTGCCGGAAGTGTTCGTTCAGCAACCGGAAGCCGTCCTGATGCAGCGCGTGGATGATCTCGTTCTTGTCTTTGAAGTACAGGTAAATGGTAGCCGGGCTGTATTCAATCGCTTCGGCAATGTTGCGGATGCTGATCTCATCAAAACCGCGGTCCAGAAACAACTTCTGGGCCGATTCCAAAATGCGGCCCCGCATCTCCAGCTTGTCTCGTTCCTTTCGCTCTTTTACGCCCATAGATTGCGCTGTTATA
>JBIIVI010000149.1:0-8645 GCA_044339555.1 Cyclobacteriaceae bacterium
GCCTATGGCTTTCCATGTGTTTGTGATCGGCTCGCAATCGCCCGATTTTTCGTACGCGTTTCCGCCCGGAACGGCACTCTACCTTCCGCCCGACATGGCGTTTGATATGAACTCCCATTACGTGAACAAAAGCTTCAGTGAGATTACTGGCGAAGTAAACGTGAACCTGCATACAATACCCCCCGCTGAAGTGAAAAACGTGGTGCAGGCCTTTAACCTCGCCAACCAAAATCTGGAATTACCTGCCAACCAACGCACCATCGCTACCAAAACATTTACCATGACAAAGAAAACCTTTGTCGTGGCACTCACCTCACATACTCATCAACTGGGAGAAAAATTTGTGATCAAGATTTCGGGTGGCGCGCGCAGTGGCGAGGTGGTCTACACCAACACAGATTGGCATCACCCGCCTATGATTACGTTTAATCCACCCTTGGTGCTAAGCCCCGGTGAGGGCCTTACTTCAGAAATTACCTATCGCAACACAAGTGCGGCCACTGTACGCTTTGGTCTCACCAGCCAGGATGAGATGGGGATTATTTTTGGGTATTATTACGAGGAATAGGAGGCCGCTTTTCGTGCCTTAAGCCCGGCTGTTTTACATGTTAGCGCAACGCATGTCAAACTACAGATGAATTGGTATTTGTGATGCACTAACTGGTCGGTGAAAACACCAGACGCAAAACACCCATGGCAAATGGATCACCGAAGTTTTAGTCACTGAATTCCTCTCCAATCCACAGCGGCCCTTTTCTAAGAATTGAAAAAAGTCCATCGGTGTTTGTCGATAGTCGTTCAATTCCTGTGCTCGATCGCAATTCAAGCCCCACACCTGCTGCGTACCACTTTTGAAAAACATCGCTACGCCAATGCAGCCACCGCCTTCCTTGTTGAAATAACTCCACATCAAAATCCGGGGGCCATAGGCTAAAATCAAAAATGGCGGCATCATGGCTGATAACATAAAGCCCCCGATAGCCGCCTCGCTTGAGCCAAGACATTGCCGTAGCAAACTCTTCCGCCCGGGTGTTGACGGACAACAACTTCAGGGGCATTTGCGTAACCAATAACTCGCGTGCTGCTTCCAACTCGTGTGGCAAACAGAGTATTACGTCTAATTTGATGCCCCAACTTCCTACCGTTGCTACATGCCGATACGATACGATCACCGTAGGACTCCACTCTAACAACTCCTGGATTTTCTCAAACGCCAGCGCATCGGGATCCTGAATGAACAGGGCGGGTTCTTGGTTTTCGCGCACAATGTGGTGACTGGACATGCTTACTGTTCAAAAAAGCAAACCGTGCCACCCACCCAGGTTTTATCTTTATTGTACTTCACGCCAATCATTTCGCCCCGGCTGAGGCGGGCCAGGTTTGTCACCAAAGCAGGCTTTTGCTGATGCTCATCCCACAAAAACAACAACCGGATTTCTGCCTTCACCAGGCCATCGGGTGCCTGAATTACGGGCTCGTAATGTACTTTTCGCTGGAGCAAAAAATTCTTCCGTTCATCCCCGGGAATCGCATCAATGTCTTCGCGGGTAACATGAAAAATTACACCGGTACCGGAAAACGAAAACAGCGGCTTCAGCACGTAGTTCTCCAGGTCGGGCGGAGGTAAAGTGTAGTCGCTTAGAAATTTACATTCCGGAACGGCATCGGAATGTAAAAACGGCATGGTGTATTTGCTGATTTTGAAAAACCAATTCGGGTGCCCAGCCCACTCCACGTCAACATCGTTTGTCAGTCTAAACTCACTGACCAAATCTTTCTTGGCGAGCAGTTCATCAAAAATTACCCGGTTGTAGATGCGGTGGATAGGAATTTCCCTTCCACCCTTTGAATAATACAGTTTTCGGTGGTGGATGGCGATATCGCCAATGTGTACGGGCTCAATTCCAAGCTTTTCTTTCGTTACCAGAAAGTCGATAGCTGTATTTTGTTTGATCGGGTCAATCTCGAGCAGAATTACGTTTTCCGGATCGTGCTTGCCAACAATCGCCTCACGCAACAACTGCCAGTACTGGGTGGAAGACTGGCCAAAATGAAAATCCCATCCGGTCGGAATCTGGTAGTGTTGGCGAAATTTATTTCCCAAAAAATCCTGATAGCCAAACAACGAAGGGAACCCTTGCATTTCGATCAGTTGCGGAACAATTTCTCCCTGCGCGTTTTTACAAACCGCGAAGTCGAGGGCTAAGAAAAGCGAATGTGGAGATTCGCCCGGCACACGCAGCCCCGGCGGCACGGCTGCTTCCATGCGTGCGCTGTAATCCGGCTGCATCAGCGTGCTGATGATTTCGTCAGCCGCTTTCTTCAGCTTTGCTCCAAACTCGCGCCCAATGAAAACGGGTGTTTCGGCCACGCGAAAGGTGATGGTATAATTGTAAGTTGCGTTAAGGTCGTCTAAAAAGTGTTGGTACTTTTGAGGCGAGAACTGGGCGTTGAACTGCTGCCGGAGTTTTTCGATCATAATTCGATGGGGGCGATGCGGTGCTGCAGGCCCATCATCAAAAAGCGGGGCACCACTGTGTTGTGTGTAAGCATGATTTTGTCGGGATCGTTCAAATGATCCAGCATGTCCCAGTACTTTTTTTCGCCGTGTTTTTCAATCACGATCTCTTTTTTGTCATCGCGCAGTAGGTACATGCGCATCCCCGAAGCATCGGCCTCCGGGTGAAATTGGGTTCCGAAAATCGCCTCATCAAACCGAATGGCCATCACGGCCCGCTCCAGTCCAACATGGGGCCGGAACTTTTCAATCGCCAGCAGGCTGCCGCCCTCCTTCTCAATCTTTGGCAGATCCGGGCGCGTGATCTGGTAATCGCGCGAGTCTACTGCCCAGAACGGATCGCCCATCGACCGCAGCAGCGGATCGTGATGCCCTGTGATGGTTTTGTGAATGGGCATCACGCCAAAAGATGTTCCCTTGCGCTTAGTTACATGACCGTAGCCGTAGTAGCGACAAAACACCTGAAAGGAATGGCAGATCAACAGCACGTGCTTCCGGTGCTGCGGATACAGCGTGTTGTGATTTCGAATGGCATCCATCAACGCAAAGTATCTGCGCTCCCACAGTGAACCTTCGCTGTCGATCGGACTGCCCGGGCCACCACTGGAAATGAACAAGTCGTAATCAAGGGGCGCTACTTCAGCTTTTTGGCGTACATCAAAAACATCGTACCGCACCGGCATGTGGAAGTCTACCTCAAACTCTTCAATCAATTGGCGAATGCCACGCATACCTTCGTTGGGTATGCCTTCGTACATATCGAGAATGGCAATCCGGATGTGATCAGTCGCGTTCACAGCAACATTTCTTAAATCCTACACTGGTTCATGGTTTGCTCGGTGATGTAATCCACCACTTTTTCGAGGCTATTGGTTTCCTGAAAAACTTTCAGTTGGCGATCCGCACCCGTTCCGTGTCGTAACATGTTCTCCACGGTTTTCAAACTCTCGCGGCTGCCCAGATCGTCTACCACATCGTCCACAAAATCCAATAGCTCATAAATCAATTCGCGGGTATTAACTTCCTGTTCTTTCCCGAAATCGATCATCTTACCATCAATACCATAGCGCGATGCACGCCATTTGTTTTCGTTGATGAGCGCCCGGTTGTATTGAATAAACGTCATGTTCTGATTGCGGAGTTTATACAGCTTGGCCACCAGCGCCTGAAACAACGCAGCGATGGCGATGGATTCATCCACACACATCGGCACATCGCAAATGCGGAATTCGATCGTATCAAAAAACGGATGAACGCGCACGTCCCACCAGATTTTTTTAGCGTTATCGATGCAACCGGTTTTGATCAGCAGGTTCACGTAGTTTTTGAAGTCGTCCCAATTCGCAAAATCATCCGGAATGCCGGTGCGGGGAAATTTGTCAAACACTTTCGTGCGAAACGATTTGAATCCCGTATTACGACCCTCCCAAAAAGGCGAGTTGCACGAGAGTGCATACACGTGGGGCAAAAAATACCGCACGGTGTTCATCAAATGAATGGCCAGGTTCTTATCCGCTACGCCCACGTGCACATGCAAGCCGAAGATCAGATTCGAACGCGCGGCCTCCTGCATTTCGTTTACGATCGCATCGTAACGCGGATTGGGTGTAATGAGCTGCTTCGACCAATGCGAGAAGGGGTGGGTGCCGCTGGCGCCAATTTTCAGATTCAGGCTGTCGGCAATCTCGCCCACAAACTTGCGCAACTTGATCAGCTCCGCCCGCGCTTCTTCAGTGTTGTGACAGATGGTAGAACCCACCTCCACCACGGCCTGGTGCATTTCGGCTTTCACCTGATCTTTCAGGGCGCGCGCGGCCAGTTCTACAATTTTCTGATCGTGCGAGGCCAACTCGCGCGTGCGCGGGTCTACCACCATGTACTCCTCTTCAACACCGAGTGTGAACCTCATAGCCTATTTCTTCGCTCTTGGTTTAGTCGGTTCCTTTTCTTTCTTCACCTCAGGCTTAGGTGCTGAGCCATTCGCGAACGATGCCTGAGTGACGAAGGTACCCCACGTCAAATTATCTTCGCCCGGCTTCTGAGTCTGCGCCCGCTCGATAGCCATCTTGGCCGCATGCTCCACCACCCATTCGAAGTTCTCCTGGCCCACCGAATGTACATCCGCATCCGGTGCCGGATTGCAGAAGTCAATCGCATACGGCACTCCGTTGCGTACAGCCATTTCCACGGTGTTGAAATCGTAGCCCAACGCCTCATTTAGTTTCAGCACGTAGTCGTGGATCTGTTTGATCAACTTTTCGGAGGAAGGCCCGCGTTCTACCACATAGCGCAGGTGGTGCGGGTTGCGCGGCTCGTATTGCATGATGCGCACATACTTACGCCCAAGGCAATAGCAGCGGTAGTATTCTTCAAAAATGATTTCTTCCTGCAGCATCATCACCAGCTGATTGGTTTCGTTGTAGGCCTTGAAAAAATCCTCGATGTTGTTGAGCTTGTACACGCTTTTCCAACCACCGCCGGAATGGGGCTTCATGTAGGCCGGCCAACCGATGTGTTCGAAAATTTTCTCCCAACTCAACGGAAACTTGAGGTTGCTGAACGAGGCATCCGATGTATCGTTCGGGCGCTCTTTACTGGGCAGCAGCACTGTCTTGGGTACGGGCACCCCCAACTTCACGGCCAGTGCATTGTTGAAGAACTTTTCATCTGCACTCCACCAAAAGGGATTGTTGATAACCGCTGCGCCGCTGCTCGCGGCGTTTTTTAGATAAGCACGGTAGAATGGCACATCTTGCGAAATGCGATCGATGATCACCGCATAGTCGGTGGGCGCACCTTGCGCCACCATGTCTACCAAAACAGGCTCAGCCGCAATGCCCTTGATGCCGGCCTTGTTTACACGCTCTACAAAGGCTTCCGGAAAGGTTCTTTCCATGCCATGCAATACTCCTATTTTTTTCATATCAGTTGTTATTTAACCATGGATAAATAGTGGGGAAACATTTCCTTCCAGGCGGGCCAGTCGTGCGGGCGCTCGGGCCGTACATCCAACCAATGTGGAATGCCCTTCGCGCGGAGGATGCCCGCCATTTGCTCGTTGGCGTTCCAGCACATATCATGTGTACCGGTGCCCAAAAAAACAAACATGTCGTGAAACAAATGGTGTTGCGCGTTGGGCAAAAAGTCGGGTGGATTGTTAAAGTACACATCGTCATTGTAGAATCCGTCCACCTGATCTTTGATGTCGAACGCGGCACCCATATTGATGATGTACTTTACCGCATCCGGATGGCGAAATCCAAAATTCGTGGCATGATAGCCACCAAAACTGCAACCCGCTGTAGCTACCCGGTGCACACCGGTTTCCTGACGGCACAAGGGCACCAGTTCGTCTAACAGCATTTGATCGTACCAGATATGGTTGCGCACCCGGTCGGCCGGATGAATATTTCGGTTATACCAGCTGGCCTCATCAATGCCATCCGGACAATAGATCTTAATCAGCCCGTTATCCAGAAACCAGGCCACGCTATCAATCAGGCCGAAGTCGTGGTTTTCATAGGTGCTTCCCATGGAGGTGGGAAATAAGATCACCGGATAACCGCGGTGGCCAAAGGCGGCCACATCAATATCGCGATTCAGGCGGGGCGAATACCAGCGGTGGTGGTGTACGTGGGGCATAGTGTCAGTTTGTTTTCAAACATGGTTCAGGTGGCGGGTTGCAAGGGTAACTTCAACAGCATCAGCCTGCTATCAGCGGTTCAAGGTAAACATCTATTTTTGTTGCATCAAGAAGATTAGTCATCTGAACTCGAAAAAGTTTGACTGCTAAACATCATTACCACTCCGAGCGGTTGAAAGACGTGCACTCGGAATTATTAGGCCGGGATACAATAGTTGATATTTTCCTTCCGTTCCAATTCAAAGAAGCCAAATATCCTTTCCCCTTGCTGATCCTGAACGATGGCCAGGATGGCGAGGCCATCACGCTGAAGGAAACTCTGGAAGAATTAACGCATGCCAAGAAGATCGCGGATGTGGTAGTAGTGGCCGTACACGCAGGCGACCGGATGCAGGAGTATGGCGTGGCCGGGCATCCGGATTTTAAAAATCGCGGCAGCAAAGCCAAAAACTACTCGCGCTTTGTCATGACCGAATTGATCCCCTACCTGCATTACCGCTATTCGATTTCCGATGACATCAAGTCACACGCCATTGGCGGCTTCTCCCTGGGCGGTCTTTCAGCGTTCGACATTGCCTGGCATCACCCCGAATACTTCGGTAAAGTAGGTGCCTTTAGCGGCTCGTTCTGGTGGCGCAAGCGCGACACCAAAAGCCGCTTTTACTCCGACTACCGCGACCGGATCATACACCAGGTGGTGCGAAGGGGCCGCAAAAAAGAAGGCCTCCACTTCTGGTTCCAAACCGGCCTGCAGGACGAGCAAGCCGACCGCAACAAAAACGGAGTCATCGACTCGATTGACGACACGCTCGACCTCATCGTTGAACTGACCAAAAAAGGATACCGCCCTTTTCATGACATTCAATACCTGGAACTGCCCGATGGCCGCCACGACCTACCCACCTGGAAGGCCGCCCTTCCCGTGTTTCTGCAATGGGCGTTCCCCTATAAAAAAGAAGTATGAAAAAGATTGACACCGTAATTTTTGATCTGGGCGGAGTGCTGATTGACTGGAACCCGCGCTACCTTTATCGCAAAATCTTCAACAGCGAAGAAGAAATCACGTGGTTCCTGGAAAACATCTGCACGCCCGCGTGGAATGATGAACAAGATGGTGGCCGCTCGTTCGAGGAAGCCACCGAAGAACTCGTACGCATGTTCCCCGAACATGAAGTACCGATTCGTGCGTGGTATGCGCGCTGGCAGGAAACGATCTCCGGCCCCATTCACGGAACCGTGGACGTTCTACGCACGGTAAAACAAAATCAACAACACCGCCTTTACGCGCTCACCAATTGGTCCGACCAAACCTTTCCGTGGGCACTGGATAACTTTGAGTTTCTACATTGGTTCGAAGGCATCGTGGTTTCCGGCGTTGAGAAGAAACGGAAACCCCTCCCAGAAATCTATCAGATTCTATTCGATCGCTACCGCGTTCAACCCACTGCTGCGGTGTACATAGACGATAACATCAAAAACATCGAAACAGCCGACCGCTTAGGTCTCCACGTAGTTCACTTCCAAAATCCGGAACAACTGAGCAGGGAACTGGTACGTTTGGGAGTTGTTTGATTTTAACACTGTAGGCTACGCTAACCGCTACACGGGGTAGCACAACGCATGAAGCGTAAAGCGTGTCGCCCTCGCCACTCACAGCCACCAGCTCGCAGCGCTCTTACCCTACCCCTCCATCTCCCGCACCGACTTCTCGATGATATCGCAGCACTCGTGTATTTGCTCTTCCGTAATTACCAGCGGTGGAGCCAGGCGAATAATATTACCGTGCGTGGGCTTGGCCAGCAGCCCGTTTTCCGCAAACTTCAAACACAAATTCCAGGCAGTTTTGCTCTGCGGACTATCGTTAATCACAATGGCATTTAGCAGCCCCTTGCCGCGCACCAGCGTGACCAGTTTTGTTTTCGAAATAAATGCATTCATGCGTGCGCGGAACAGTGTGCCGAGCCGCTCGGCATTCTCAGCCAGCCTTTCATCTTTCACGACTTGCAGGGCGGCCATCACAATCGCAGCTGCCAACGGGTTGCCCCCAAACGTAGAGCCGTGCTCACCGGGTTTAATCACCAGCATCACCGGGTCGTCTGCCAGCACCACGCTAATCGGGTACACCCCACCCGAAAGGGCCTTGCCTAAAATCAAAATATCTGCGCGCACACTTTCGTGGTCGCTGGCCAGCATCTTGCCCGTTCGTGCAATACCGGTTTGTATCTCGTCCATCATCAGCAACACGTTGTGCTGGTGGCACAGCTGCTCCGCTTTTTTCAGGTAGCCCGCGTGCGGTACATACACACCCGCTTCGCCTTGAATCGGCTCAATCCATAAGCCGCACACATTCGGGTTAAGCAAAGCCTGCTCCAGTGCAGCAACATCATCATACGCAACAATCTCAAAGCCCGGCATAAACGGCCCAAACCCTTCGCGCGAAGCGGCATCCGTAGAAGCCGAAATAATCGTGGTCGTGCGACCGTG
>JBIIVI010000150.1:0-8625 GCA_044339555.1 Cyclobacteriaceae bacterium
GTACTCTGCGATGATAGCTTCTTGTTCCTGAATAGTTTTATCTGATTTTCTCATATTGTTTACACGGTAAATCGTGTAAACCTATTTCAGGACGAGACATGGTCTACCGTTTCCGTTCCTGGCCTTCCTTTTCTTCCGACAGCTTTTTTAACAACTTCCGGTTACCCCGCCTACGCGGTAAGCACGGGTCTTGTTACCTTCACCCGAGATGATGGACAGACTTGGCTTACCGCCAACCTTGGTTTTACCGCGGATGAGTCCTTTACGATCCGGTCTGTAGAAACGGACCCCGCAGGGTTACTTAATGTGTTGGTAGATTCAAAAGGACTCTACCAATCGTCTGCGCCCGTGGTGCTTCCCGCGAGCCCCACTAACCTACAGGTGTTGGGCAGTACTTTTAACCAGGTGCGGCTGGAGTGGGACGACAACACCACGAATGAGTCGTATTATCGGGTTGAACGCTCGGTTGGAAACAATACCTCTTACGACAGTATCGGATTCATCAGCGCTTCGAATTTTTCTGCCATCAACGTATTCTATAACGTGGAGCCATCCACCAACTATTTCTACCGGGTGATAGCCGTGAATGCTGCTGGCCGCTCGGCTTATAGTAACGAGATTTCGGTAACTACGCCTGCGCGGTGCACCACCACCGTTCCAGACAATCGCAGTTGGTCGTTGACAACATTGAACGAAAGCGGTTTGGGAGTGCGAACACGGGCGAACGTAAACCTACAACTTGGCCGGTTAGATAATTTCCTTTTCTCGCTATCGTCATTGGGCGGCAATACCCCCAGTTGGGCTTCGCCGAACACAGCACTAAATACTTCTTTCGCCACGATCATTGAAAACTGTAGCTCGGTTTACCTATTTAATTCAGGTAACTACACGATGAATGGAAACGGCACTTGGAATCCGGCCACCGGCAAGCTTACCATTAAATGGAAAGTGAATCGAGGTGCGATTTCCTCGATCACCCCGTTTTCGGAAACCACCGAGCTTACGTTAAACCCGACCGATCCGCCCCCAATAGCAATTACGCAACAGCCCTATTTGTCGGTGCTGGATGATAATGGAGTTATGGTGAGCTGGACCGGCAATCCGCAATTTGCGCAACAGATCGCAGTGGAGCGGGCTACTTCCGCCAGTGGACCTTGGGTAGAGGTTGGGCGGGTCAATCATCCGGAAACGAACTTCGCGGACCGCACTGCGGGTCTCACCTTCGGTAACACGTATTTCTACCGGTTGAACGCTTATAACGCAACGGGGAACACAGTAAGCACTGTCAACAATTCGGTGCTATTCAGAAAGCCGTATTTCGCCGCCATAGAAGCGGTTCCGTTTTACCCGGTCGCATCGAAACTGTATACCAGTTGGGTGGACATCAACAACGATGGCCAAGATGAGCTTTATTTTGGGGTATCCTCAAATGTTAACCGCGCCGGCTTCATCTCAAATATCGGACTTCCGGCCGTGGCATTGAATGAATTTGGCGATTCAAATCAGAAAATTTATCGGAACGCCCGATTTGCCGATATGAACAACGACGGCAACATCGATTTGGTATGCAATATGCAAGACTTGCGAAACGGGTCCGGCAGTTCTGCCGCACTGGAAGTTTATCACGGCAACGGTACGGGCGGGTTTACGCTTGCATTTCGAAGGGCCACAAACGGTATTTCCTTCAGTGACATCGCGCTCTATGATTTTAACCAGGATGGGCGTTTGGATATTCTCGTGGAATCATTTGTGATCAACACCGCGGTTGTTCCTGTCACCCAAACATCCCGCCTGAGCACCTTGCAAAATCTGGGGAGCGGTAATTATTCAGCTGGTACTGATTTGTACACGAACGAATCTGGAGGCGTTGTCGATATTGCGCTGGCGGACTATGACAGCGATGGAGATACGGATATTTTTCTTGCTGGGCTTTTTGGAACGGTAAACCACCGCATATTCCGGAACGACGGCAGCAACACCTTCGTTCAAACAGCGATTGCCGCACTTGAGATCAATCCGTCCATATCGATGCAGAGTGCCGCTTGGGGCGACATGGATAACGACGGGGATCTGGATCTTTTATGCGGCTACAGCTCCCCGCCTGCTACGAAAGCGTTGTTTCTGAATGATGGTGGTGGAAACTTTACCAACTTAACGGCAAGCGCCGTGGCCGAGCCGTTTGTTTTCTTTACCGGTTCAGGAATTTTTGTGGACGTTGAAAACGATGGCGATTTAGATGTTATTGCACTACAGGGGATTCAGAGTCCGACAATCCCAAACGCCGTCCTTTACCTAAACAACGGGTTGGGTAACTATGTCCGGCGTACGGGGGATGGTGAATTTCTCAATCAGAGCTTTCCAGTAAAAAATCAAGTCACGGCCGGAGATTTCAATAACGATGGTTATCTCGATTTGGCGTTGGGTACGAGCGATCGCTACCGGTACATTCTGCAGAATAATAAATTTACTACCGGTAATTGGCTCAAGGTGAAACTTCGTGGAGTCGCGTCCAATCGATCCGGAATTGGCGCGCGCATCCAAGTTACGTCAGGGGCCCGCAATCAAATCCGCGATGTGCTTGCTCAGGCTGGCGGGACCTTCAATGGCCAACATAGCCTTATCCAGCACTTTGGATTGGCGGCAGATGCGGGGCCGGTAACGGTACGGGTAACGTGGCCGAACAACCGGGTACAAACCGTTTCAAATGTCTCGATTAACCAAACCATTGAGGTGATTGAGGATACCGATGGGCCGGTGCTCACGTTTACACCAGCTAATGCGACTACCGATGTATCTGCCGCTACGAAATTGGACATTACCGCATCGGAAACAGCCGCGGCGGTTACGGGTAAATCTGTTTCCGTTTTCCTCGCTACCAACACAACCACACCCGTGTTCAATCTCCCGGCAACCGCTGCGGTGTTAACGGGTAATGTGTTCTCTTTCACCCTCCCCGCCCGCCTTACACAAGGCGCTCAATATGTGGTATCAGTAGAAGAAGGTGCGTTTGTAGATGCATTTGGCAATCCTTGTGCAGCGATCCCTACCACCGCCTGGCAGTTTACGGTAGGTACGGGCCCGGTGCTGTCTTCGGTTGTTCCAGCCAATGCGGCAACGAATGTGGCCGTAGGCACCAATATTGAAATCAATTTTGATCGCGCCATCACGGCAGTTGTCGGCAAACGTATTCGTGTGATGGATGGGGCCACGATGGCGGTAAACGTAGAAGTAACTGCGGGCACGAATAAGTGGCAACCGGTTTACGCTAGATCCCGCCACGGATCTGCCTTTTGAGCGGGCGCTACAAGTGTTGTTGGATGCCGGGGCTTTTGTGGATGCCAAGCAGAACGAGTTTGCTGGCTTTACGGCTGGTCAATACTCGTTTACTACCGTGCAAGCTCCGGATGTAACGGCGCCCACAATTACCTTCGACTCAGCCCCGCTCGCATCTCTTGAAAAAGGTTTTTCACCCGTAGATATTTCAGCTATCGTTAATGACAACCGGGCTGTATCGAGGGTGACGTTTTTTTACAGACGCTCGGGAGCCGCCAATTCTAATTTCCAAACATTGGCACTTACCAATACTGCCGCTACAACCACCTGGACCGGGCAGGTTCAGAACTCTTTTGCTGACGATTTGGGATTCGAGTATTTTCTTGAGGCGGAGGACAATGCCCCGACTCCTAACAAAAGTAGGCTCCCCGCTCAAACCAACCAGTTTTTTACAGCTCGCATCACGTTCAGCGGTGCGAATCGGCCGGTGGTCAGTGTGCCCGGTGGCGGAACAAAACAAAGTTGGCGCATTATCTCAATTCCGTATGAACTGAACACGACACAGATTAGCGAGGTTTTCTCGGAACTCGGGCCTAGCAACAAATCCACCTGGCGGATGTTGCAATATACCGCGAACACCAACGTAACCCCTGTGGTGGAAACATGGTCGGAGTTTCCAACCTTCACTGGCATCCAGCGAGGGCGTGGCTATTTTATCAATGCGTTTGATGGTAAGGATATTCAACTGAATAATGCAAAATCTCCTGACTTTTCACGTTCCAAGTTATTTGAGCTAAATCTGGTGAAAGGCTGGAACCTGATTGGTAATCCGTACACTGTTCAGCTGTTGTGGGATGACATCCGCACATTTAACAGCATCAGCAACTCGGTTGGATCGTTGAAGCTGTTCGCGAACGGCAGCTATTCCAATAGCAATGAATTGCTCCCGTTGCGTGGTGGCTTTGTTTTTGCCAACGATGCCGTAAACAACGTTAAGTTTTCGTTCCCAGGCCAGATAACAGGTGGAAGAACAAGCGTGCCCGTGTTTAAAAATGGAGACTGGCTGCTGCCGATAAAAATTGTTCACGCCCGATCGGAGAACGAGATGGGCGGAGTGGGCATGCACCGCGAATCGTCTTTATCGTTTGATGGCTTGGATGATTTGACGCCTCCGGCTTTTGGCGAATCATTGGAGTTGCGCTTCGAACACCCGGAGCATTTCATGCGCTATTTCAGTCGCGATGTGGTACCCACGCGCGCAGAACACGAATGGCAATTTTCGATTCGGACGGAATTGAGTGGATTAGCCACGTTACAGTGGGATGCTTCCAAGATTTCGGTGGCGGGCCAGCTGTATTTATACGATGAAGAGGCACAACTTCCCATGGATATGCTCCGTCAATCGGCCTACAGTTTTGATTTGTCGCCCGGAAAGAAGTTTCGGATCGTAACGGGTAGCAACGTATTGGAAAAATTGAAGCCAGCAAGGGTAACTGCGGGCCCCTCCTTCCCTAATCCCGTGAAGAACGTGGCAACCATTCCGTTTGCTATTCCGGAGAAGTATAGCGGGTCCCGTTATTTGGTGACTCTTGAAGTGTTTGACGCGATGGGCCGAAAAGTAGAGACGTTGGTAAATCGCGAGCTTTCCCCCGGCTTCTATCAAGGAACTTGGCAGGTGACCGAGCAAGTGCAGGAAGGTCTTTTTGTGTATCGGCTGTCGGTCTTGGGCGAGGCTACCAACGAAGTAGTGGGTGGAAAAATAGTAGTGCTGAATCGATGATTTCAAGGACGTCAAACAAAATTATTATGAATAAACTGATTTGGATGTTTTTTGTAGCAGCGGCCATGAGCGCCACTGCACAAAATGTTACGAGCCGCTCCCAGGCATTCGAAGTGGATTTTTCCGACCCGAAGAAATCCATCAACTCGTCAGTGCCAACGGTGACTTGGATTACACCTATCCCGGAAATGACCTACGCACAGGAGGCAAAGTTCAAGGTGGCATTTGAAGTGCAGTCTGTATCTGCAATCAAAAGTGTTATCATTAACATCCGCGAGAGCGAACTTACTGCTACTCGCGGCTCACTGCCTTTGGAGCCAAAGGCAGAAGAAAAAAATAAACTGATGGTTGAACGGAGTATCACGCTCATGGATGGCGACAATCTGATTGAGATCGTGGCGGAGAATATCGATGGTATTAAAACGGTCACCACCCGCTCAGTACGGGTTGGCTCCGTAGGCATCGCCAACGCCAGTTCGCTGAAACGCACTGACTACGCCTTGGTGTTTGCCACCGATCAATATGACCACTGGGGTGACCTGGTTAATCCCGTCTTCGATTCGCGCACGATTTCAGATGAATTACGAAATACCTATGGCTTTAAGGTGGATCTGGTGGAGAATGCCTCGCAGTCGGACATCCTGAAAAAACTGCGCGAGTATGCCGAACGCAAATACCAACCGCTCGACCAGTTGTTTATCTTCTTTGCCGGACACGGTTCGTACGATCAGACGTTTGGCGAGGGATTTGTAGTAACGAAAGAGTCCCTTTTAAATGACGAGGCCAAGACCACCTATCTGTCGCACAACCGCCTTCGCTCCATCATCAACAACATTCAGTGCGAGCATATTTTCCTGGCTATGGATGTTTGTTTTGGTGGTACGTTTGATCAGGCGCTGGCCTCGGCACGTGGAGGCGAGGAGGAGGTGTACAAAGAACAAAACCCCGTAGAGTTTATCACCCGGAAACTTACGTACAAGACCAGACGCTTCCTCACCAGTGGCGGTAAAACATACGTATCGGATGGCATTCCCGGAAAGCACTCGCCTTTTGCAAAGAACTTTTTGGATGCACTGCGTTCGCGCGGCGGTCGCGATGGCGTGCTTACGCTGCCCGAGCTCTTTACCTATGTGGAGCGCTTGAAAATTCAGCCACGCTTTGGCGAGTTTGGCGATAATGCCCCCGGCAGCGACTTTATTTTTATTGCGAAGTAGCCTTCTCAACAAACCTGACAAAGGGTGGCCTGCGTGGTCACCCTTTTTTATTTGTTTTGCTACCTTCGGGAGGCTTTATGTATCGACTTGTACTTTCCCTCGTCTTAGTTGGAATTTTTTCGGCTGCCCACAGCCAGACGGGCAACTACTTCTTATCGCATTATACGCCGCCGGATAAGAAGCTGGATCCGATCTGTTATGCAATGGTTCAGGATGCGCGGGGCATCATGTACTTCGCTAACCGGTCGGGAGTCCTTGAATTTGATGGTAAGAGCTGGCGTTTGGCGGCAACCGCGTTTCCCATTTACACACTTACTACCACGAAAGATGGCCACATCTTCGCGGGTGGCTTATCGGGATTCGGGCGGATTGATTTTTCAAAAGGAGAGTTTTCATTCGTAGACCTCGCCGGCACGGATGCGGAGGCGAAAGGAATTATTGCCAGCGCGGCCAATGATCATTTTGTTTACTGGCTTACTGAGGCCAATATCTTTTCCTACGAACGAGCTATACAAAAGGTACAAAAGCTCATAGTACCCGACAAGGAAAATTCCTTCAAGAAGCTGTTCATGATGGGTGACAAAGTCTATGTTACTACCGAAAACGGAACGCTTTATTCACTAAAAGAGAATGCACTGAAGGCATCGCAGTTCAACGCAGATTTTGGCGACCTGGTATTCACTCACTCAGTCAATAAAAAGACACTGGTAGGCACCAGCCTGTCGGCTGTCTATGTCGTGTCAGGCGATCAGATTCAGCCGGTGCCGGTCAAAGAGCAGGATTTTCTGCAAGCCAATGGTTTGGTAGGCGGCACTTGGGTAACCGATGAATTAATTGCCTTGGGTACATTACGGGGAGGTGTGATTTTCGTAAACATAAACCCTGGGGAAACACAGGAAATCACGAACTACTATACGGGCCTGCCGGACAATGAAGTGTTTGCCATCTATGGCGATGGCCAGCAGGGAGTTTGGGTGGCTCACGAGTATGGCGTTACCCGGATTTCGCCTACGCTTCCTTTTCGCACCTTTACCCACTATCCGGGCCTGCGCGGAAATGTGCTGAGCGCCTATTCCCATCGAGGCCAGCTGTATGTGGGCACCTCGCTTGGCCTTTTCAAACTCATCAAAGACCTACAATATGAAGATCAGGTTTATTATGTAACGTCTTCGAAACGCATCGCCACAAGTCCTGAGCCTGCGCCTTCGGCATCTGTGCCAGCATCCGAAACCAAGCCTTCGCAGAAAAAGGGAATTTTTTCGAAGAAGAAAAAGGCTGCAACCTCCGAAGCAGCGCCTACCACGAAAGAACCACGTTCTACAGAAGCGGTTTATCAGGAACTGACCACGAAGGAAAAAAAGACCCGCCGGGTACTAAAATCCCTGCAATACGCGTTCGCCAAAGTAAATGGCGTTGAAGGTAAGGTAACGCATCTGGCCGAAAGCAGCGGGCAGTTGGTGGCAGGTGGCTTGGGAGGATTATATCTCATCAGCGACCTTACTGCCCGTACGATCAGTGCTGCTCCTATCTCGACATTGTATCAATCAAAAACATTGAACCAGCTATTCATTGGCACCTATGATGAACGAATGGAGTGCTACGATCTGGCCAAGGGAACTGCTAAGTCCGTACCGCTTCCCGATTCGGTGCGCGATCACTTCACTCATATCTTCGAAGACAGACTTGAGAATGTGTGGTTCTGCGGCCGCAAAGGAATTGTAAAGTTGGAGTATTTAGAAAATGAGTTATCGAATGTGGACGAAATCTTCTTCGATAATCCCACAGATGATGAAACAGTAGGTTTAGCGGTTGGAACGGATGTATATATCGTAAGTGGTGGTAAGTTCTATCAATACAACTCGGCTAAGAACGTTTTTTCGCCTTACGATTCACTACCCGACACCCGGAAGTGCCTAGCCTCTGCAGGACTGTTCTGGTTTAACGACGGGCAGCAGTGGCGTACGATTGATGGACTACTTTCCAAAAAACTGAAGATGGATTGGTTAGACCTCTTTGCCGATCTGCGATTTCTGTCGTTGGATGATTCCGGAAATGGCATGTGGGTGATTGCCTCCAACAATGAGTTGTACCATTTCACTCCTGCGCAGTCCAAAACAGTTACACCTCATCCGCTGTCGTTCAAACTGGCACAGGGCGAGGACGTAAAGGTTTCGGGGGGCAAAAAACTGGAAGTAAAAGAATCAGGTTTCCTGTCGTTTCAATTTATTCAACCAGAGTATTGGGGCACCAGTACCACGCAGTATCGGTATTGGCTTAAGGGACTTACCAAGCAATGGTCGCCCTGGACGTACGACAATGCCGTTCCTATTCCCTATTTGCCCAGCGGCAACTACTCAG
>JBIIVI010000151.1:0-8611 GCA_044339555.1 Cyclobacteriaceae bacterium
CGCGGCAAGGAAATCGTGGCCAACATTGTAGCCCTTACCAAACGCTATCCCAAGTCAGTCGTATTCCTGGAAAACTACGACATGACGATTGGCGCTATGCTGGTACGCGGCTCGGATGTGTGGCTCAACAACCCGCGCAGACCGCAGGAGGCAAGCGGTACCTCCGGCATGAAAGCCGCGATGAACGGCGTGTTGAATCTAAGCATTCTGGACGGCTGGTGGCCCGAAGCATGTCAGCACGGAGTTAACGGTTGGCAGTTTGGCGATGGCTTCGAAAACAGCGATGAGAAGAAATTAGACGCACACGACCAGGTAGCCATGTACAAGGTGCTGCTAGGCGAAGTGATGCCTACCTACTACACCAACAAAAAGAAGTGGGCCGAGATGATGCGGGAAAGTATTCTATCTACCCACCAGCAATTTGCCGTGAAGCGGATGCTACAGGAGTATTACGAAAAACTGTATCTCGGGTAAAACACGAGTTACTGTTATAAGGCTGAGTTTAGTTCCCGGTTGTTTCCTGTGGCGGAGCCGCAACAGATGTGGCGGGCAATTCGTTCTCAGGCGGATTGACGCGAAAGCGGTGTTGCCACTTCAAAATAGCCCACTCAATCGACACAAAGAGCACCAACAAAAGTGGAAGCGCTACCAGCAGCCAAACCACGATGCCACCACCCACCAGATTGCCGATCTCGCTCAACAACAACCAAAAATCGGATTGAAATCTGGCCACCAACAAATTCAGATCCAGCGGAATCACCGGCCATCCAAACAGCCAAATGCCACCTTGCATAAACGGGATGAGGAGCAGCAGTTGCACCGGAGTGAGGAGGTAATTGACCGCCTGAATCACCACCACGTTCAGTCGAAACAACAAAGCCACGCCAAAACAGAGTAAAGTGGTGCTTCCATACACCGGAAAGATGCCGATAACGACACCCAACGCGCAGGTGAGCGCCAGCTTCCGCGGACTAGTACCTTGCCGCAGCGCATTTACTAACATCTGCCACAAGCGGTTTATTGCGTTGCGAAACATCGAATCAGCTGGTAAGACTCCAACGAGTGGTGAGGTGAACTTTTCGCAAGATCAGAAAAAACGGAATCCACCAAATGAAATCATTGGTGACGAGCGTGAAGAAGAATGAAAACGGCACTAAGCCTTGCGCGTAGTTCCACACAAAGCCGATTGGGCCAAATACCTTTCCCAGCAAACCTACAGCCACCAGCGGCCAGTGGCGCACGGCATCATAACTCGCCCACCAGTACCCAATGCCATACACGCCAATCACCATACCCATCCCCTGCCAGATCAGCAATTGATTTGGAATCTCCATGCCAGTAAGAACGAAGAAGTGTGCCGGAAACAACACCACCCAACCTCCCCAGAGAACGTTGTAAACAGCGGCGGCTCGCAGAATAATGCGTGTGGCGGTGGTCGAGATCATCCCAAAAAGACTTCGGTTAGTTGCAATAAAAACACCACTGTCCATAAGGTTGTTCGAATGGCGTGTACCGACAATAACGAACGCAGCACCGAAGCTTGCGGCCCCAATTCTTGAATTTTTTGATGAAGTTGAATGGCACGACCAAAGGTGGCGATCCAGGTTCCAGCCACCAGAATGAACGTAGCCCACGCAATCGGACTGCTAAGAACGAACACCAAATAGCCGTGTAAGCCAATTTGCAACAGCATACTAGGCAGCGTAAGCACCACGATTCTGTTTGCGTAAACCCGGTGCCAGTGTGGGTGGGTGGTTGTATCCACCCATCGAAAGCCCGGATACACTACAAGCTGCACGACCCAAGCCAACGAAAACAGAAAAGTATCTACCACCAACGCTGCCGTTTCCATCGCAGGTAAACAACAACGCTTGAGTGCTTTTGTTGATTACGCTCTGCGAAGCGCAGCCCACGGTCCGGTAATGGCGTAGGTCAATCCTTGATCCTGGATATTCACAAACAACGTCTTTCCAGATGGCGAGAAGCACACACCCGCCAGCTCGGACGAAGAACCGATGTTGCGACCGATGTTATAAATCACACCTTGCGGAGTAATTCCCCGCAGGCAGGCATCGCTGGAATCCTCCACAAACACCACATCCCCCCACGGAGCCACGGTCAGGTTATCGCAATACTTCAAGATCTGCTTGTCGTTGGGCTCGGCAAATAACGTGAGGCGCCCGGGTGCGTTGCGCTCTTGAGCCGTTGCTTCGTTGGCCGATGGCACGTAGCGAAATACCTGCCCTGATTTGCGCAAGCCTCCGTTGGTACAGGCAAAGTAAACCTCGTTCTTGCCAAACCACATGCCTTCGCCGCGCGCAAACACGGCCGCACCGCCTGTAGCCCCACGGAGTCGCAAGTCGTCTTCAGGTGTGTCAATGTTCGTCAGGGGTAACCACTCCACATCCACCGTTTGCCCCACCGCAAGATTGGCGGTGGTCCAGTTCCGGGTATCAAACGCTTTTTGTCCGCGAACCGCCAGCGCTTCCAGTCGCCCGCCTTTCGCTAGTTGACTTGGTGTATTTGGTACGAATCGGTAAATCAGCCCATCGCCACGATCTTCCGTTTGGTACACGATGCCCGTACGGGGATCTACACAAACCGCTTCATGATTGAAACGCCCCATGGCTTTAAGCGGTACCGGTGGCAGCAAGCGAGTTTCCCCCGCAGGCACTTCAAAGTTGTAGCCATGATCAACTGCGACCGTACCGCCCGCGTTCGTGGTATCTTCCTCACAACTAATCCAACTATTCCACGGTGTTGGTCCGCCTGCGCAATTACGGTTGGTACCCACCAGTGAAAGGAATTGCTGCTCCACTTGCTGGGTGGTTTCGTTAAAAACAAATGTGGTAGTACCGCCCAAGCTTGGGCGCGTGCCGGATCCAAAATCATACGTCTGGCGGGGTTGCAGATTCTTCAGAAGACTGAGATCAGCACCAAAAGGCGAAGCCGGTAGATCGCCCGGACTGTTCTCATGATTGCGGATCACCACCACCCGTGCTCCCACTTGAAATGCCGCCATCCCATCAGCCCGACCAGGAACCAAAAAGCCATCGGCCATTTTTTCACCCATGCGGGAAATTACTTTCGCTTGAAAACCGACCGGAAGTTCCAGCCAAGCAGCCTGGTCTTGAACCAGTAGCGGATGATGAATCTCGCGTGCGGAGGCGATATATGAGGATAAGCCGCTGAATCCCAAGGAAACAGCCAGCGACTGTTTTAAAAAATGTCTGCGTGATTGCATGATGAATGAAAACCGAATGTAATTGTTTCAAGAAAACTATTCGTTCGGCACGTATGAAGTTATTACTAACTTTTGCCGTTGATAACGTATGGCAAAACACTACGATGTGATTGTTCTGGGGGTGGGCAGCATGGGTGCGGCCACCTGCTACCATCTGGCAAAGAAGGGCAAACGTGTTTTGGGGCTGGAACAGTTTGACATTCCGCATGAGCACGGGTCGCATGCCGGACAGAGCAGAATTATCCGAAAGGCGTACTTTGAGCACCCCGACTACGTGCCGCTGCTGGAAAAGGCTTACCACAACTGGGCTGAGATTGAGCGCATCGCGGATACCACGCTTTTTTATCGCACCGGCTTGTTGTATGCGGGCGATGCTACTTCGCCTTTGCTGGCAGGCACCCGAAGATCTGCCGAGCTCTACCAAATTCCGTTGGAGGAAATCTCCCATCAGCAGCGCAGTCGCTTTCCACAGTTTCAATTGCCGGCCGAGTTTCAACTTCTTTTTGAAACCGATGCGGGATTTGTTATTCCAGAACGCGCCATCCTCACATTTGCACAACTCGCTTTACAGGCTGGCGCGGACTTGCGCACGCGACAGCGCACACGTACATGGTACCCCGAGGCAACGCGCATCGTGGTGGAAACCAACCAAGAAAGATTTACGTGCGATAAACTAGTGATTACAACTGGTGCTTGGACAGCAGGTTTACTACCAGACTTACAGAATAAATTGCAGGTAACCCGGCAGGTGATTGCCTGGTTTCAACCCAGCGAGTGGCAACGATTTTCACTGGGCCAAATGCCTTGTTGGCTGCTTGCACCTCCGGAATTGCCAGGTGCGTTTTATGGTTTTCCTGCGTTGCCGGTACAAACATTCGGTGGTCCGTTGGGCTTGAAAGTGGCCTATCACTACCCGGGCATGCCTACCCAACCCGATCAGGTGGATCGAAGTACTACGGCTGACGAAGAACACCAGTTGGCTGAAGCGGTGGATCGATTTCTACCGGGCGGTCGCGTCCAAACCTTGAGCGTAAAAACTTGCCTGTACACCAACACACCAGACGAACACTTTATCATCGACTTTGTGCCTCAGACTGATCAACGAGTAGTGCTGGCAGCGGGCTTTAGCGGTCATGGTTTTAAGTTCGTAGCCGGTCTGGGCGAAACACTGGCCGACCTTGCCGTGGATGGTGGCACACTGGAGTCCATCGGGTTTTTATCGCTGAGCCGCTTCTAATTGATGCGGGTAATCGTAAACTCCACTCTTCGGTTCAGTTTGCGCGTGTCTTCGGCATCGTTATCAGCGATCGGGCGAATCCCGCCAAACCCCTGGCCGGTAATACGGGTGGCATCGATGCCTCGTTTCACCAAATACTCCTTCACTGCTTCTACCCGACTTTGCGAGAGTCGCACATTCAAGTAATGCTGACCGCGATTGTCGGTATGGCCACCCAGGAATATTTGCATGTTGGGGTTGGAAGTCATCATGTCGTACACCACATCTAACTCCGGAAACGACTCGGGCAAAAGCGTGGCCGTGCTTTGTTGAAAGAGGACGTTTTTCAAGTTCACGGTAACTCCCACCTCGGCCGGTTGCAGCGAAAAATTTAGTTCCACACGTTTCAGTTGAAACGTGCGTAAATCGAGTCGTTCAGTTTTTCCCACAAAACCTTCAGCTTCTACTTTGATGACATATTCTTTGGATGATGCCAAAACTAATTGATAACCTTCCGAACCAGCCACCACCTGAAAGACGGAGTCGGCTTTGAACTCAACTTTGCCGCGGATGGCCGTATTGTCTTTCGAGTTCATGATCTTTCCAAAAACCTGCACGCGGTTCGTGGCTACCGGCACCGGCAATTCGCCCGAACCAACTGCCGTTACCGGATTGCTCACTTCTAACACCACAGGTGGTGCTTCGAGCACCGGCTCCTCGCGCGGCAGTTGTTGAACGCGCACATCGCCATACCCATCGCTGTTTTGGGTACTCGTGTACAAGGCTATACCCCACTGCGTATATGGATGATAGAACAGCTCGCGGCCGGGTGTATTCACTTCGGGCCCAAGGTTCACAGGTTCCGTCCAATTTGTCCACGTATCATCCAGCCGGTCCGTATAAAACACATCAAAACTACCAAGGCCCTTGCGGCCATTTGTGGAGAAGTAGAGTCGCCTTCCATCCGCGCTAAGTGTGGGCGACACATCCTGAGCCGTGGTGTTAACCTGGCGTCCGAGATTTTTCGGTTCTGTCCAGAATCCATCCGGCTTGCGAAAGCTGACATACAAGTCTTCAGCACCCAACGTGCCAAAACCATCTGCACCAAATACCAACACATTTTCTAGTGCATTGAGCGTGCCGCTATAATACACCGATCTATTTAGGAAATAAGGAATCACGATGTTGACCGGATACTTCCAATCCCCGTTAGCAGCGGTGGATTTAGAAATACCTTGCGAGAGTACCGAGCTTTTATCGTAGTGGCCCCAGAGGTACACACTCTTCTGATCGCCTGAAAAACCTGCCACGGCATTATGGTAAGCGTTGCCAAGTCCTACCACCGGATACGGAGCACTCCAGGCACTGTCGTTCCATTGGGTTACCCAGATATCGCCTTTATCGGCCTTGCCGCCTACATTGCGCTCGTGGTTGCTCACCGTAAAAAATATCTGGCGTCCATCGGGACTCAGCACCGGATTCTGCTCATCCAATGGCGAGTTGGCGGCCACTGCAAGACGCTCATACTGCACTTGCGCAAACAACCGCGCACCACCCATCGCCAACAATAACAAAAACAAACGCATCACCGTCAAAACTACAAAAAACTACTTTTTGCTAACCCACGCATGGTTGGCAATCAAAAAACGCCACGGCAGCAGCGCATCTGCCCCGGCATAATCAACTCCAATCCGCACATCGGCTTTTATACTTTGTTGAGGCACCGCATAACCCACATCTTCCAACCAAATTTTTTTTCCCAGTAAGCTTTGGCCGTTGCAGGCCGCATCAATGCCCAGCGCCCGCGTTAACTTGCCCGGCCCGGAAGTAACCCGTGTTAACGCTTGCACACCCGTGCGTTGCAAGATATGTGCCGCACCACGATCGGGCTCCACCGCGCGCACCAGCACCGCCTCGGCCACGTTGCGCTCGTTGGTAACAATGTTAAACAGATGGTGGATGCCGTAGCACAGGTACACATACGCGTGGCCGCCAGCCCCAAACATCACCTCGGTTCGCGCCGTTCTGCGTTGCTGGTAGGCATGGCAAGCCTTTTCGCGCCACGAGTAGGCCTCCGTCTCTACAATAATGCCGCTCGTTAACTTCCCGTTAACATTGGTTATCAACGCCTTACCCAACAGATCGCGGGCAACGGCTGTAACGTCATTCCGGAGGTAGAATTCCTTTTTCAGTTTGCCCATTGAATAGCTACTTTCGCGCACCAATTTTAAACAGACAGTTCCATGAAAAAAATTCTCATTCTTGCGCTGCTGGCAATAGCCGGCTGGGCGCAAGCCCAAATTCAAACGCCGCAGCCCTCACCCGCGGCAAGCACGTCTACCGTTGTAGGTCTAACGGACATTAAAGTAGATTACTTCCGCCCGAAAGCAAAAGGCCGCAAAATTTTTGGCACCGATGCCGCGGTAGTGGTGCCTTTCGGAAAAATCTGGCGCACCGGTGCCAACACGGGCACCAAAATCACATTTGGCGATGACGTAGAAGTAGAAGGAATTAAAGTACCTAAAGGCGAGTATTTAATTTTCTCATGGCCCGCCGCTACCGAGTGGACCATTTCACTGTACAAAGACCTGAAGCTGGGTGGCAACACCGATGCGTACGACAAAGCGCAAGAAGCAGCTAACTTCAAAGTAAAATCAGAAAAGCTCACCGAGAAAGTAGAAACATTTACCATCACCATCGGAGACATTTCAGACGATAACAAAACCGCCAAAGTGCAAATTGCGTGGGAAAACACCTCCGTAAAATTTGGCGTGAAAGTAGACTTCGATGAGAAAGTAATGAAGTCGATTGAAACCGCCACGCGCACCGGCGCGAACAATTACTACCAGGCCGCCGTGTATTTTCTGGAAAATGGCAAAGACCTGAACAAGGCACTGGATTATATCAATGTAGCCGTAGCCAACAACCCTTCTGCATTCTGGATTTTGCACCAAAAAGCAAAAATTCAAAAAGCGTTAGGCGACAAGAAGGGTGCGAAAGAAACCGCAACCGCTTCACTGGAGGCCGCCAAGAAAGCCAACAACCGCGACTACCAAATGATGAACGAAGACCTGATCAAGTCGCTGAAGTAATTTTTGAATTCCCGGCATAAACGAAAGCGCTCCTCGGAGCGCTTTTTTTTTAGCCGGAAGCTGGCAGGCCCGGTGGCGTAGTTCTGGTTCATGGTTGGGCGGCTATCGGGCTGTCCGCTGTACTCCTCGCTGCCGCCGCACCGGCCAACGCGGCTGCGGGGTGCCGCTTCCATCCCGGCCGCGTGTGGTGTGCCGGGAGAGACGTGAGTTTTGATTACGAATCCGGATGCTGAAAGATTCTTTTCAGGTCCGCTTTATCACCCGCGAAGATGTTCTCGCAACCGGTCTTCAGCACAACAACATTTAATGTGGAATTATCTTAATCGATTTAGTCTTTCTTGTATGATTGATTTGTACTGCTCTTTAAACTCATCACTCAAAAAGCTCTTGTCTATCAAATCAATCCATTTCGGTAATGCCTTTTCCATCTTACTGAATATATTTTGCTGTTGCTTTTCTTCTACCTTCAACGTGTTCATTACAGCAACAAAATCCTGTTTCTTTATTTTTTTCTTTGTGCCGTTTATATTCAACGCCATTTCCTCTCCATCAGCTGGATTGACCAAAGCAGTATTTACCAAATCATAAGCTGGCGATAAGGTCATCCCTAAACCCGGCTGTTCCAGCAACGAAAAATTCTTCAAATGCATATCGGTATTACCCGTGATGAAAGAGAACAGTACCAATTCCAAAAAGTTAACAACATCCAGACCCGGTGTGGTTGAATACTTCAATATGGCTTTGCCTATTTGCTGGTAGCTGCCATGGTACTTATCCTCCGTGAGCCGTTCAGTTAGCTGGCACATATCTTCCATGGCCAGTTTCCCCTTTTTGGTTCGGTCTATTCGTTTGGTGACATACGCCAGGTTGCCCGATTGCAAACGAATGAGGCTATGGGGTGCCGTTTTAATTTTGGCAATAGCTGCAAGGTGCATGGTGAGATCTTCCACTTCCGGTAGTTGTGGATAGCGTACCGTGGGTGGTTTCAGGATGTATCCACCCCACAAGCCCACAATGGTAAATTTTCGTTCGGTGCCTCCTTTATTGTTTCCGGTGATG
>JBIIVI010000152.1:0-8602 GCA_044339555.1 Cyclobacteriaceae bacterium
ACTTTACGGGCAGCCGCCACGCGGCCGGGAAACGATGCATAAACCTGCTTAATCATGTCTAAGTCGAACACCATACATTTTGGATTAAAGAGTCGCTAAACTAGTAAATTTTAGCGCGTCAAGCAGGAGTTTTGTTCAGGCTTGATGGGCGCTGTTTGCACATTGGCAAAAAAAGAAGGCCCGAATCCGGGCCTTATGAGATTTACTTGGGAGCGTTGATATAGTTTAGAAACTCGCGTTTCACGTTTTCGTCTCTAAACTTGCCGTTAAAATACGCAGTTCCGGTTTTGCTATTGGTGTCGCCCACGCCCCGGGAGGCCACACACATGTGGTTGGCATCCATGACCACGGCTACACTCTCGGTGTGAAGTACTCGCTCCAGTTCGCGGCCTATTTGTACCGTCAGTCGCTCCTGTACCTGCGGTCGCTTGGAATAGTACTGTACGATACGATTGATTTTGGATAGCCCGATTACTTTACCACCGGAGAAATAGGCCACGTGTGCTTTGCCGTAGATGGGCACGAAGTGGTGCTCGCAGTGGGAGTAGAAAGTAATGTCTTTCTCCACCAGCATCTGATCATAGTTGTACTTGTTCTCGAAGAGCCGGGCCACGGGCCGGTTTTTGGGATTCAGTCCGCTGAAAACCTCCTTCACAAACATTTTGGCCACCCTGCGCGGCGTGCCACTCAGGCTGTCGTCCGTCAGGTCTAGGCCCAGCGTTTGCATGATGTCGCGGAAGTGTTTTTCAATCTGATCGATCTTTTCGTCATCGCTCAGATGAAAGGCATCCGGCCGCATGGGGGTGTCCCACGAGGTGAGGAGATGTTCTTCGTCCAACTCCGACGGATCAAACGGTTTGATGGGCCGGATTTTGGCGGCTGCTTCTTTGCTACTCATAATCGTGGGTCAATGGGCGGGGTAATCCACAAAATTCCGCTCTGTTTCGTACAGCCGCACCCGTAATTCAAATTTGGTATCAATATGTTGTCGTAGTATTCGCCAGATCACCACGGCAATATTTTCGGCTGTGGGATTCAGGGATTTAAAATAGGCCGTATCCAAGTTAAGGTTTTTATGATCAAAAGCCTTTACAATTTTTTCTCTAATCAAATCGCTCAGCACTTTCATGTCATACACATACCCGGTTTCGGGATCAGGCTCGCCTAACAGTGTTACTATCAAATCATAGTTGTGACCATGATAATTTGGGTTGTTACACTTGCCAAAAACTTCATTGTTGTGCTCGTCTGTCCAATTTGGATTGAACAACCGGTGGGCAGCGTTGAAGTGTTCCTGACGCGATACGGCTACTTTCATCGTATTAATTAAACAGGACGTAAGAAGTAAAGTTCAGCAACGCGGAAATTATTTCCCAACCGGTGGTTCGTTGGTTTTTTGCTTTTCGCACTTAGTTTTGAGGCATGCAGAGTATTGGTATCGTGATTTCGCTTCTCGCTATTGCCATTGCGCTGGCGCAGGTAACGGATCGCATTCGCGTGCCCTATCCCATCTTATTAGTGATAGTAGGGATCGCAGTAGGACTTATTCCCGGATTGCCTGCCGTAACGCTGGATCCGGACGTGGCGTTTCTGATTTTCTTGCCGCCGGTTTTGTACGCCGCAGCATGGAACACCTCGTGGCCCGATTTTAAGGCGGCAGCCCGACCCATTTCGCTATTGGCCATTGGGTGTGTGTTGTTCACGACTACCATGATAGCGGTGGTAGTGCATTACCTCGTTCCTGGCTTTGGATGGCCAGAGTCTTTTGTGCTGGGAGCCATTATCTCGCCACCCGACGCGGTTGCGGCCACGGCGGCCACCAAAGGATTGGGAGTACCCAAGCGGGTGATCACGGTGCTGGAGGGCGAGAGTCTGGTAAACGATGCTACGGGCTTAATTGCCTACCGTTATGCCATCGCGGCCACGGTAACTGGCAACTTCATCTTCTGGCTGGCGGGTATAAATTTCTTGTACGTGGCCTGCCTGGGCATTTTAATCGGCTTGGCCGTAGGGGTCATCATTTACTATGTACACCGGTTCACACCCGATAATGCTACCAGCGACACGGCACTGACATTAGTAACACCTTACGTGGCCTATTTGGTGGCCGAAGAGTTTCATGCTTCCGGGGTATTGTCGGTGGTGGTGGCGGGGTTGTACCTGAGCCCGCGGTCTTCGGAAATTTTCAACTCGCAAACCCGGATTCAAGCGTATGCCGTGTGGGATATGATTATCTTTATTCTCAACGGGTTGATATTCATTTTAATCGGTCTACAGTTACCGATGATCTTGCGAAACATCGAAACCTATTCGGTGTGGACGCTATTAGCCTACGGCGCAATCGTAAGTCTTGCCACCATTTTAGTTCGAATCGTTTGGGTATACCCGGGTGCCTATATTCCGCGTTGGTTAAGCCGCGGTATTCGTGAACGGGAGCCCGAAACGAATCTCCGATCGGTGACTATTGTAGCGTGGTCGGGCATGCGGGGCATCGTGTCATTGGCCGCTGCTTTAGCATTGCCGCTTACAATTGGCAAAGAGGCAGCATTCCCCAATCGCGACATCATTATCTTTTTAACTTTCTGTGTGATTTTCGCCACGCTCGTGATGCAGGGGCTCACACTGCCCGGCCTTATCAAATGGCTCGGAGTTAAGCCTGACACACGGCACGAAGAAGAAGAGCAACGAACGCGCCTGCACCTGGCTTCCTCCATCATCGAACACATCGAAGAAAACTATTCGCTGGGTTTAAGTGATGAAGTGCTGGCGCAAATCAAAGGCCGGTATGAATTGCGCATTGAGCGCATCCAAAAAGACCGCCCGGAGCGCAAGCTTACGCAGGAGCAGATTACCGAATTCCATCGCATTCAAATGGAGTTAATCAGCAAGGAGCGGGAACTGATTCTTGCCCTTCGGAAGAATCGCAAGCTAAACGATGAGGCCATGCGCAGAATTGAGCGCGAGTTAGATTTGGAGGAGTCGCGCCTGCAGTTGGAAATGGGGCAGCCGTGAGCGGTAGTTAGGGTGTTAACAAAAAAAGCTGTCGTGTGAGACAGCCTCTTTTTTGTTACAACTACTTGGTCGGTCTAACAGAATTCATCAAATACTTCCACCAGATGCTGGCCAATCATTTGTGCATTCCGGCCTTCAATGTGATGGCGCTCCACAAAGTGAACCAGTTGCCCGTCTTTAAACAAAGCAATGGCTGGCGAAGAAGGGGGATAGGGCAGCGTGTACTCGCGGGCTTTGGCAACCGCTTCTTTGTCCACACCGGCAAAAACGGTGGTCAGGTGGTTAGGCTTCTTGGGTGAATTGGATAATGCCCATTTGATGCCGGGGCGGGCGGCTCCTGCGGCACACCCGCAAACGGAATTAATCACCAGCAGGGTGGTGCCTTGGTGGTTCTTTAGTTCCTGATCTACCGCATCGGCCGTTTTTAATTCGGCAAAGCCAACCGAGGTGAGATCCTGCCGCATGGGTGCTACTAAGGGTTCGGGATACATACGTTTATCGTTTTAAGTTCAAGATTCAAATTCAAGTTCCGAGTCAAAACTACTTTGCGGGTCGAAAAGTTCATTCGACCGTATTACATAAATCCTAGTTCCAGTTTGGCTGCTTCGCTCATCATGTCCTGCGAATAGGGGGGATCAAACGTGATCTCTACCTTCACATCGTTGATGCCTTCGATGGCCTTGATTTTTTGTTCGACTTCCACAGGAATTACCTCCGCTGACGGGCACGAAGGCGAAGTAAGCGTCATCAAAATGAAAACGTTATTAACCGGGTAAATGTTGATCTCATAGATCAAACCCAACTCGAATACATCCACCGGAATTTCCGGATCATACACCGTCTTGATAGCAGCTACCACCTGTTCGCGGAGCGCATCCGTGCCTACTGCTGCCGTATCGTTGCTGGTTTCCATTACTTCTCTTGTAGGTTGGTTTTAAACGCCAGCGCAAACATCTTCATTTGTTTGATCATCGCAGCAAAACCGTTGGAGCGTTGAGTGCCGATGAACCGGTCCATGCCAATATCTTTGATAAAGTGTAAATCGGCATTCAAGATCGCGTCTGGAGTTTGGCCATTAAACAGCCGCACCAGCAAACTTACTAATCCCTTGGTGATGGCGGTATTGCTGTCTGCTTCAAAAATGATTCTTGCGTTTTCTTCGCGGGCTACCAACCAAACTTTCGATTGACATCCCTTCACTTCGTTCAGTTCCGTACGACTGGCTTCGGGAAAGGGCGGAAGTCGTTGGCCGAGTTCCATCACATACATCACGGTCATCTCCAGATCACCGCTCAATGTGGCAAACTCGCTCACGATTTCCTGTTGGATGGCCTCGATAGTAGCTGGTGTGCTCATTTGATTAATGCAACCGCTTTTTCAATTCCTTCCGCTAATTTATCGACTTCTTCTAGTGTATTATACACGGCAAACGAAGCGCGTACGGTGCCTTCAAGGCCCAGGGCTTCCATTAATGGCTGTGTACAGTGGTGGCCCGTGCGTACGGCGATACCACGGGCGTCTAACAGCTGGCCCACATCAAAAGGATGCATGCCCGCCACAATGAACGACTGCACACTAACTTTTTCCGGAGCCACGCCCACCAGTTTGATTTTCGGGATGGCCTTTAGGCGCTCTTGGGTGTACCGCAATAGCCGCGCTTCATGTTGGTGAATGTTGGCGTTCCCCAACTCATTGATAAAGTGAACTGCTTCTTTGAATGCAACTACATCGGCAATGTTGGGCGTACCCGCCTCAAACTTGTAAGGCAGATCGTTGAAGGTGGTTTTGGAAAACGAAACGTTTTTGATCATCTCGCCACCGCCCATATAAGGCGGCATCTGCTCCAACAGTGCTCGCTTTCCGTAGAGGATACCCGTACCGGTAGGGCCGTACATCTTGTGAGCGGAGAGACAATAAAAGTCGCAGTCCAGTTCCCGCACATCAATGTCCAGATGGGGTCCGGATTGTGCTCCGTCCAGCAGCACATATGCACCAGCCTGATGAGCCAAAGAAACAATCTTTGCCACCGGATTGATAGTACCTAAACTATTCGAGGCATGGTTGACGGCTACCAGCCGTGTGCGCCTACTGAGTAAGGTCTCAAAAACTTTTATGTCCAGCGTGCCGTCTTCCCTTACGGGGATGACTTTCAAAGTCGCCCCGCGTTCGCCGCACATCAATTGCCACGGAACAATATTCGAGTGGTGCTCAAGCCCTGATACGATGATTTCATCGCCCGCCTTGACAAATGCCTTGCCAAAGGAGTAGGCCACAAGATTAATGCTTTCTGTTACGCCCCGGGTGAAGATGATTTCCTCCGACTCCGCCGCGTGGATGAAATCGCGCAACGTGTCGCGCGTTTCTTCAAAGGCCTTGGTTGCTTTCTCTGCCAGCGAGTGGATGCCGCGGTGAATGTTGGCATTGTAGCCTTCGTAGTATTCGGTAAGGGCTTGTATTACGCGTACCGGTTTTTGCGAAGTTGCTGCGTTGTCCAGATACACGAGTGGCTTTCCATTCACATGCTGATGCAGCACTGGAAACTGCTTTCGGATTTCAGCTACATTCAACTCACGATGGACCAGCGTTTCGGGCATGACTAGAAATTTCGGTGTAAGCGGTTGCCCACCAGATTTTCGATATAACCTTTCAGCGGTTCGTTTTTAATCGTGGCAAGCGTCTCCGCTGCAAAAGCATAGAGTAACATGGCGCGCGCGGTGTCGTGCGCAAGGCCGCGTGACCGCAAGTAAAAGAGCGCTTCTTCATCCAATTGTCCGGACGTACATCCGTGCGAGCACTTCACATCATCCGCCCAAATTTCAAGCTGAGGCTTGGTGTTTACACTGGCCGTTTCCGTGAGCAGGATGTTGCGGTTCGATTGATAAGCATTCGTCTTCTGTGCATAGGGGCGAACGAAAATCTTGCCGTTAAAAACACCTTTCGATTTTTCGTCCATGATGCCCTTATACAATTCGTTACTAAAGGAATTGGGCTTTTGATGGTCAACCACCGTGTGGTTATCGGCCAGGGTTTCGCCCGCCAGCATGTAGAGGCCATGGAAGTGCGATTCGCATCGCTCACCGTCAATTTCAATCTGAAAGTTATTGCGTGCCAAATCACCACTGGTCGTTAACGTAAATGTGTCCACATGACTGTCGTCTGCTTGCCGGATGGAGGAGTTCCACACTTCCAGGGACTTGCCGGGGTCGGTTTGAAGTTTGTAGTAGAAAAAGCGTGCACCTGCTTCCACATTGGCCTCATCCACTACCGTGTGGAACGCCTGATGGCTTCCGAGGGTGAGTGTGCGATGAATGATGGTTACTTCGGCGGCGGCTTCTACATGCACGAACAAACGCGCGTGCACCTGCACCGGGCCTGAGGTAGCGTCTTGCAAGTGCAGGATCGTAATCGGATCGGCCACTACGGTTCCTTGGGCTGCGCGAACATAAACTCCGTCTGTCCACACGGCCGTGTTCAGGGCGCTGAAGGCATCTTTTGAAAATCCGTGGAGCGTGCCCAGTGCTACCGGAGTCTCTGCCGCTAGGGACGAAACGGTTAAACCTGGTTGGGGAGTAATTCGAGATAACTCACGGTTGAAGATTCCATTCACCAAGACAATCAATTGCCCTGCAATTTCAGGGATTTCGAATTCCGTCAATAGGCCTGCTGATACATTCCCAGGCACAGCATACCCCCAACCTCCAACTCTCTCCAGTTGGCGGGTAATGGGTGTAAACTTGTATTCTTCGGCCTTGGCAGTAGGAAACCCAAGCCGTTTAAACTCTTGCCAAGCTTGTTGCCGTTGGGCATCTACGGGTAGTTTGCTTTCGATGCCCGCAGCAAATTGCTCGGTATAGCTGGTTTTGATTCCGGTCTCCATCACACCGCCGCCATTTCGCCTTTGATCCAGTCGTAGCCCTTTGCCTCCAGTTCGAGTGCAAGTTCTTTGCCGCCCGACTTCACGATCCGGCCTTTGTACAACACGTGCACGAAATCCGGCACGATGTAATCCAGCAGACGCTGGTAGTGCGTGACCACGATCACCGCGTTGTCCTTCGAGCGAAGTTTGTTAACCCCGTTTGCCACAATGCGCAGTGCATCAATATCCAATCCAGAATCAGTTTCATCCAGAATTGCCAACTTGGGTTCGAGCATGGCCATCTGAAAAATTTCGTTACGTTTTTTTTCACCGCCAGAGAAGCCTTCGTTGAGCGAGCGATTCAGCAGCGACTGATCGATTTCTACCAACTTCATTTTTTCCTTCATCAGGTTCAGGAACGACACGGCATCTAATGCGTTTTGCCCGCGGTACTGGCGAATCTGGTTGATGGCGGTTTTCATGAAGTTAATGGTGCTCACGCCTGGAATCTCTACCGGGTATTGGAACGCCATGAAGATGCCTTCGCGTGCGCGATCTTCCGGTGCCATCGCCAGCAAATCCTTGTCACCAAACAACACTTCACCCTCGGTTACTTCGTACTCCTCGCGGCCCGAGAGCACAGAGGCTAGCGTGCTTTTACCCGAGCCGTTCGGCCCCATGATGGCGTGCACTTCGCCTGGCTTCACTGAAAGGTTAATGCCGTTCAGGATGTTTTTTTCGCCAATGTTGGCGTGGAGATTGGAGATGGTAAGCATCGGATGAGTGGCGAGGTTTACAGTTGAATATCGGGTTCGTTACTTTTGTTTTGGTCGTTACGAGAGGAGTGGAGCGGGCATTTAGCCTACACTTCCCTCGAGCGTAAGTGCCAACAGCTTTTGTGCCTCTACGGCAAACTCCATCGGCAGTTGGTTGAGTACTTCTTTGGCGTAGCCATTCACGATCAGCGCTACAGCCGCCTCTTCGTTTATGCCGCGCTGGAGGCAATAGAAAATCTGGTCTTCCCCAATTTTGGAGGTAGTGGCTTCGTGCTCTACTTTCGAGGAGTGGTTCTCTACATCAATATAGGGAAACGTATGGGCCCCACACTGGTCGCCCATCAACAAAGAATCGCACTGCGAAAAGTTTCGCGCATTTGCAGCCCGCTTCATAATGTGCACCTGACCGCGGTAGCTGTTCTGCGATTTACCGGCCGAGATACCTTTGGATACGATGCGTGAACTCGTGTTTTTGCCGATGTGGATCATCTTGGTGCCCGTATCGGCCTGCTGGTAGTTGTTGGTAACAGCCACCGAGTAGAATTCGCCTTTCGAGTAGTCGCCTTTCAACACACAAGATGGATACTTCCAGGTGATGGCGGAGCCGGTTTCGACTTGCGTCCACGAGATCTTGGAGTGATCGCCCGCGCACAAGCCACGCTTGGTTACAAAATTGTAGATACCGCCTTTACCTTGCTTATCGCCGGGGTACCAGTTCTGCACAGTGGAATACTTGATCTCTGCTCCTTTCATGGTGTACAACTCCACCACAGCTGCATGCAACTGATTTTCATCGCGCATGGGGGCGGTGCAACCCTCCAGGTAACTCACGTAAGATCCTTCATCGGCAACAATCAACGTACGCTCGAATTGGCCGGTATTTGCAGCGTTAATCCGGAAGTAGGTAGAAAGCTCCATCGGGCAACGCACGCCTTTGGGGATGTAGCAAAACGAGCCG
>JBIIVI010000153.1:0-8598 GCA_044339555.1 Cyclobacteriaceae bacterium
CAGGCGCTGCGTACCCAGCTGTATAATCAGATACCCAAGGTGGCACTTCAATTCAGAGTTGCTGGTTGTTAGTGATTAGTTGTTAGCCACTTATGAAACGACCCACTAACAACCACCAACCAATAACTCCACCCACCTGGGCCAACCGCTTCCTCGAATGGTACTGCAACCCTCGGCTGCTTGAAGAAATTCAGGGCGATGCTCACGAGCTGTTCTATCGCACCGCGGCCACCCAACCCGCGATAGCGAAAGCGCAGTTTGTATGGAACGTGCTCCGCTTCTTCCGCTGGCGCAACATTCGCAAAGAACGTCTTCAACCGTACTCACCTACTTCCGCTGCTATGATCAAAAGCTATTTCCTCACCGGCTGCCGCAACATTTTGCGCAACCTCACACCTTCGCTCATCAACATCACCGGCTTGTTGGTAGCGCTGGGCTGCACGATCATGATCTTCATTCTCGAAGATTCGTATTATCATCTCGATCAGTGGCACGAAAAAAGCGACCGCATCTACGAAGTGGTCAGCCATGTGCGCGAAGGCAACGAAACCCGACTGTTTGCTTCTTCACCCTATCAACTGGCCAACCTGCTGGCGGACAACTCAGCCGTGGAAGACGTGGCCCGCATGAGGCGCAATTCGGCCAGCATCCGCGTGGGCGACAATGTGTTTCAGGAGCGCGTGTCATTTGCGGACCCAGCCTTTCTGGAGATCTTCAGCTTCCGTACGATTGCAGGCGACCGTAGCTGCCTGGTCAATCGAAACCAACTCTTGCTCACGGAGCAAAAGGCCATCGCTTACTTCGGCAACAGCAACCCGGTAGGCCAAACGCTATCGATCAAATTCCGCGATGATGCCCGCGAAGATTTTATCGTAGGCGGTGTGCTCGAAAACAGTCCGCTCAACTCCAGCATGTACTTCGATTTCCTACTGCCCATGGCTGTGTGGGAGCGAATCACTCCGGCCCGGGCAACGAATTGGTCGGACATGAGTGTGAGTACGTTTGTTGCCTTACGAGAAGGAAATACACTTGCGCAGCTGGACGGCTCGCTCACTACCTATAAAACCAATTACAACGCCACGGGCTCACCCCGGCCGGTAACCGGCACCGAGATGGTGCCGCTCGAACTCATCGCACGCAGAAGCTACACGTTTGTCGATGCCCTGTCGTGGAGCAACCATCCGTCTGCCATGATTGCGTTCGGCATCATGGCCGTGTTTCTGATTTTACTGGCCTGCTTTAACTATATGAACGTGGCCGTGGCTTCTGTGAGCACACGCCTGAAAGAGATTGGCATCCGCAAAGTGGTTGGCAGCGGTAAGAAAGAAATCATTCAGCAATTCCTTACGGAAAACGTATTGGTATGCGCCATCGCACTGGTGGCGGGTTGCGCACTTGCCTACTTTGTGTTAATCCCCTCGTGGAATACGCTCTACGATGTGAAGATGGCTTTTACATTTTCTTCGTGGCAAATGATCTTCATTTTCTTTGGCGGCTTGCTGCTGGTAGTGGCGCTCGTGTCGGGCGCGTATCCCGCCTTGTATGTGTCGTCATTCAATGCCGTGAAGATTTTGAAAGGCAAAGAGAAGTTCGGCAGCAAGAGCCTGTTCTCGAAAGTGCTATTGGGCGCGCAGTTCACGCTGTCGTTCACTTCGCTGGTCGGCTGCCAGGTCTTCATGTGGTCGAGTTTTCATTTCGAAAACAAAGACTGGGGCTACAACCAACAGGAAACAATCGCGATACCCGTACAAACTGCCGATCAATACCGTGCGTTGCGCGACCGGGCCGCTACCCATCCTCAGGTGGCGAACGTAGCGGGCACCAACCAACACATCGGCCGCATGGGCATCACAGCCCTCATCACCAACGGCACGGAAGAAATCAGCGCGCAGCATTTTCGCGTGGGCTTTGGCTACCTCGAGGCGATGAACATCCGCCTGAAAACCGGCCGCCTGTTCGATGAAAAAGTTGCGTCTGACAACCACGAGTCGGTGATTGTAAACGAATCGTTTGCAAAATCAATGGGCTGGGTGCAGCCGTTAAACCAATCGTTCGACATGGACACGGTGAAGCGCTATGTGGTGGGCGTGGTGGAAGATTTCTATTACGATGATTTCTACAACGCCATCGGGCCGGCTGTGATCACTATCGCTCCGGAAGAGACGTTTCGTGTGTTTGTGGCGCGGGCCGAAGCGGGCCACGTGGGCGAGGTGCACCACTTTCTGAAAAAATCATGGAAGGAAGTAGCCCCCGAAGATCCGTACAGCGGCTACCTGCAAAGCGAAGTGTTCGACTCGTTCCTCCGCGGCAACCGCGCCAACAACAAAGTGCTGTATTTCATCTCCGCCATTTCCATCCTGCTGGTGGCGATGGGCCTCTACGGCCTCGTGTCGTACAACCTCACGCGCAGATTGAAAGAGTTCAGCGTGCGCAAGATTTTTGGCGCCAATACCGTGACGTTGTTTGGACTCATGAACCGCGACTACCTCGGCATTGTGCTCGTAGCGTTTTTCCTGGGCGCTCCGCTGGGGGCCTACCTCATGAACATGATGATCAAATCCATTTACCCCGAGCACATTCCCCAAAGTGCATGGCCGTATTTGGTTGCCATCTCGTCCATGCTGGTGGTAGTGGTGCTCACGGTGGGCAGTCAGTTGAAACGTGTGATGCAGGAAAACCCTACCGTTACGTTGCGGGCAGAGTAGCGGTTCTTCCGGTTGTTCATCATCACTCGCCCACCTGGCCGGCTCTGGTGGCGCTTCTGCGGTGTGCGTTTCGCTTCCCAGCACCTGCAAGTAGAAGCGCGAGTAACCAGCACATTGTGTTTTTCATTTCTTCGCGAGATTAAGCACACGATAATCTGCAAAAAAAGCGATCAGTAATCTTGATTCAGATTTAAAAGAGTTAAAAATGCTAAAGCTATCTTAACTAAGCCTACACCACTTCACTCACGACCACTTTTTCCATCACATCGCCTGCGCGGATGGCGTCAATCACATCTAGGCCCTCGATTACTTTGCCAAACACGGTATGGTTTCGGTCCAGGTGCTTGGTGGTTTCGCGTGTATGGCAGATGAAAAACTGCGAGCCGCCTGTGTTTCGTCCGGCATGCGCCATTGACACGACACCGCGATCATGATATTGATTCTCGCCCGTTAACTCACAATCAATCTTATAGCCGGGCCCACCGTTACCAATACCGTTCGGACAGCCGCCTTGAATCATAAAATTCGGAATGACCCGATGGAAAATCAGCCCATCGTAAAACCCCTTTTGTGCAAGATCAATGAAGTTCTGAACAGTTTTGGGCGCATCTTTTTCGAAGAATTGAATTTTCATCACGCCCTTCTTGGTATGGATTTCAGCAAATTTCATGAGGGTTGTTTTTTGGATAGGCGCGCAAGTTAGCAGGAGAACCGAAATCTTTCTGAAGTTTTTGGCCCAAAGAATGCTGTTTTCCAAATACTCCGTTGGAATGATTTGTTCGTTTGAAATCACCCACGGTGTGTAGTAACTTGATGCCGCAAATCAAATCTGTATGGTAGCCGATTACATAAAAGCCAACGAGCAGCGTTTTTTGAATGAACTTTTCGAGTTACTACGGTTGCCATCCGTGAGCGCGGATAGCCGGTATAAAGCGGATGTTCGAAAAACCGCAGAGCTGGTGGCCAGCCGCTTGAAGGAGGCCGGAGCCGATCAGGCCGAGTTGGTTGAAACGAAAGGCCACCCGATTGTTTTTGGTCAGAAAATGGTGGATCCAACACGGCCCACTGTACTGGTGTACGGACATTACGATGTGCAACCGCCCGATCCGCTGGATCTGTGGAAAACCCCGCCCTTTGAACCCACCGTGCGCGATGGCAAGATCTACGCCCGGGGTGCCTGCGATGACAAGGGTCAGTTTTACATGCACATTAAAGCGTTCGAGATTTTGATGAAACACAATTTGCTGAACTGCAACGTGAAGTTCATGATCGAAGGCGAAGAAGAGGTGGGCTCCGACAACCTGCCCGCCTTTGTTAAACAGTATCGCGATAAGCTGAAAGCCGATGCGATCCTCATTTCGGATACGGCACTCATCTCGTTGGATCAACCCTCCATTACAGTTGGGCTGCGCGGACTCAGTTATGTGGAGGTAGAGGTAACAAGTGCAAACCGCGATTTGCACAGCGGTGTATACGGGGGAGCCGTGGCCAACCCGATCAATGTGTTAAGTAAGATGATCGCCAGTTTGCACGATGACCAAGGTCGTGTAATGATACCTGGTTTTTACGATCAGGTGATGAACCTATCGGCAGCCGAGCGGGAGGCATTGAACGCGGCTCCGTTTGACCTTGCCGAATACAAAAAGGAACTCGGAATTACGGAGGTTGGCGGAGAAGCCGGCTATACCACCTTGGAGCGCACGGGCATTCGCCCCACACTCGACTGCAATGGCATTTGGGGTGGCTATACTGGGGAGGGAGCCAAAACGGTACTGCCATCCAAGGCCTCGGCCAAGATTTCTATGCGATTGGTACCGCACCAAACTCCGGATCAAATCACGGAATTGTTTCGAAAACACTTTATTGCCATTGCCCCACCAACAGTAACGGTGAAGGTAACTCCCCACCACGGGGGTTTTCCTGCCATCACACCCACAACGTCAAAAGCCTACCAGGCAGCCGAGCAAGCGTTTTTAGATGTTTGGGGCAAGCGACCGATTCCTACCCGCGATGGGGGAAGTATCCCCATCGTGGCCCTCTTTAAAAACGAGCTGGGTCTGGATACCGTCTTGATGGGCTTTGGCCTGGATAGCGATGCGTTGCACTCACCAAACGAAAGTTACGGGATACGCAACTTTTTGATAGGAATCGAAACGATCGTGCGTTTCTACCACCATTTTGGGCGGAACTAAAAAGGAGGGGTTTACGTCCTTACAGCTACCAGCTCTTGCCTTTGAACCGCGCACAACGTCAGAAACTAAAATCGATTTTTCATATTGGCATCTACTGGGCCATCGCGAACGTGGTCTTCAGTATTCACAACCATATTTTTCTCCTCAGTACCCAGTCCAGTGGCTTTGAACAGTATGACTTCTGGGTGACGTTGGTAACGAACATCTTGGTTATACCTGTGGCGGCCTTTCTGGCCGGGGGTACAATTGTCTATTTCATCAAGGAGCACGTTCGCAGATTACCGCTCTGGTTAGCGTTGCTGGCCGATACCGTTATCATTGTGGTGCTAATCGTGCTGATTACCATACCCGGCTCCATGCTGTACAACAGTTTGTTTTATCGATTGTATCCGTGGGATAATTGGGTAGTCGTTAAAACCTGGGAGTTTTTCTTTAGCTATGGATTGCTGTACATCGTTTTCTTCTGGTCGTTTGTTTCCGCGGTAACGTTAGTGGCACTTCAGGTGGGCGAGAAATATGGCCCCGGTAACTTCATCAAGTTATTGCGGGGTAAATACTATCGGCCCAAGGTGGAAAAGCGGGTTTTTATGTTTTTGGATATTCGTTCATCCACAGCTATTGCTGAAAAATTGGGGCACGAAAAATGGTTCGCCCTACTCAATGATTTCTTCAATGATATCACCGAGCCTATTATCAACAACGAAGGCGAAATCTATCAATACGTAGGTGACGAAGTGATTATTTCCTGGCCGTTCGATCGGGGTTTTTCCAACCGGAATTGCATCAACTGCTTTTTTGACATTACTAACATGATGGAAGCGCGCGCTAATGATTATTTTGATCGCTACGGAGTGGTGTTGACCTTCAAAGCAGCGATTCACTCCGGCCAGGTGGCGGTGGGCGAAATCGGCAAAATCAAAAAAGACATTATATTTACCGGAGATGTATTAAACACCACATCGCGTATTCAAGACTTGTGCAACACCTATCGTGCCGACTTGCTGGTTTCACAGGATGTACTCGACAAAATTGATTCGGTAATTGGATTCGATGTCATCCACATGGGTTTTGTGGAATTACGCGGCCGCAACCAACCCGTGTCCGTTTTTCAAATCCGGCCGTCTACTTATAATGCTTTAGCCGCACAATCTCTTGTGGGGTAAGGAAACGCCAATTTCCGCGGGGTAAATCCTTCTTATCCAAACCGGCATACACCACCCTGTCAAGCTTAACCACTTCATAGCCCAACGATTCAAATAACCTGCGCACAATCCGGTTCCAGCCAATGTGCAATTCAATGCCAACGGTTAGTCGGTCATCACTTACCAGCGCCAGATCGTCCGGAACGGCCACGCCTTCTTCCAATCGGATGCCCGAGGCTAGTTGCTCGAAATCAGCTTTCGTTATCGGCTTGTCCAGTTCTACTTTATAAATCTTTTTTGCGTTGTACGAGGGATGCGTGAGTTTGTCTGCCAGATCGCCATCGTTGGTGAGCAGCAGCAGCCCAGTTGTATTGCGATCGAGTCGGCCCACTGGGTACACCCGTTCGCTACACGCATTCGCGATCAGATTCATTACCGTATGGCGCTCCTGGGGGTCTTCAGTAGTGGTGATGAATCCCTTGGGTTTGTTCAGCAGGATGTAAACAGGCTTCTCGGCTTTCAGGCGTTTGCCTTCATAACGTACATCGTCCGTTGGCTTTACTTTATAGCCCATTTCGGTAATGGTGGTTCCATTAACGGAAACCAGACCCATTGCAATCAGATTATCGGCCTCCCGGCGCGAGCACACGCCACTATTCGAAATGAATTTATTGAGGCGAATCAAACCACCGTCTTTCGCGGGCGCAGAATCTTCGGTGGGTCTGGCCTTTCGTTGTTTATCCAGCCGACTTTCTACAAACGATTTGCGTTCGGGCCGTTCCTTCCGAAAAGGTTTTGGTTCGGAAAAATCTCCGGGTGTGTCTTTTCCCTTACGGGGACGAAAGGGGCGCTTACCTCCCTCTTCCCGCTCCGATTTGAAACGAGGTTTGCTGGCAAACGAGTCCTTCTGTTCGCCACGGGTAAATTCACTTCGCTGAAAAGTACGGTTGCGAGGCGGAGCCTTTTCTGCGCCATCACCCTTTCGGGTGTCCTTCTCTTCGCGAAAGCTCCGCTTTTTTACAAATGGTTTTTTGGCATCTGTGCGCTTACCCCGCGAAAACTGCGCGCGTGGATTTTCCGATGATTCACCGCGCTTGGTAAACGGGCGCTTACGTTCCGGCCGGGCCTCGCGGTCGCTGTCATCAGCCCGTTTTGCAAACGGTTTGGGTTTCGAGAACTTGCTGCCACCCGCGCGACTGAAACGTTCCGGTGTGGGACGATCTTCGCGGTTGTCTTGCCTGCGGCTAAACGCTTTGTTACGATCAGGCCCTGAGCGTGTTCCTTCACGTCTGTCGGGGCGCTCTGTTCTTTTTTTGCCAGCATTTCGTCTGGAATCCGGGCGTTCGTTGCTTGAACGGCCCGAGTTGGAATTTCTACGATCGTTGCGTGCCATAGTGAAGAAGTTTACACCGCCACTCCGGAAAGGTGCGGTACAAGGGTGGAAATGATTTATTAAACTGCGCTTAGACTTTCTTTACCTCGCGCATTTCGTAACTCTCAACCACATCGCCTTCCTTGATGTCGTTGAAATTTTCGATGCCAATACCACAGTCAAATCCGGATTTTACTTCACCGGCATCGTCCTTGTGCCGTTTGAGAGATCCCAGTTTGCCGGAGTACACCACAATGCCATCTCGAATCAGGCGTATCGGATTGTTTCGTTTGATGTAGCCATCTGTTACCATGCAACCGGCAATGGTACCCACTTTGGAGATCTTGAAAACATTGCGCACTTCGGCATTGCCCACAATTACTTCTTCCAGTTCCTTCTCCAGCATGCCTTCCATAGCTGCCTTCACATCGTTGATGGCGTCATAGATGATGGAATACAGTCGGATTTCGATTTCTTCATTCTCGGCCAACTTGCGGGCAGAACCTGAAGGACGAACCTGGAAGCCCACAATAATCGCATCGGAGGCGGAAGCAAGGAGCACATCGGATTCCGAAATCTGCCCCACGGCTTTGTGAATGATGTTAACGGCTACTTTGTTGGTAGTTAACTTCAGCAACGAATCAGAAAGCGCTTCTACGGAGCCATCCACGTCCCCTTTCACAATAACCTTCAGTTCCTTGAACGATCCAATAGCAAGACGTCTGCCAATTTCATCCAGCGTAATATGTTTCTTGGTGCGGATACTTTGCTCGCGAATAATCTGCGCACGCTTGTTAGCCACTTCCCGCGCTTCGCGATCTGTTTCCATCACCTGAAACTTCTCGCCCGCCTGCGGAGCCCCATCCAAGCCAAGTACTTGTACCGGTGTGGAGGGTTCTGCTTCTTTGATACGTTTGCCGGTGTCGTCAAACATCGCCTTTACACGGCCGTAGTTAGATCCGGCCAACATGATATCGCCCACTTTGAGTGTGCCATTTTGTACCATCACGGTGGCCACATATCCACGGCCTTTGTCTAGGGAGGCTTCAATGATGGAGCCGGTGGCCATGCGGTCGGGGCTGGATTTTAGTTGAAGAATTTCAGCTTCCAATAGTACCTTCTCCAGGAGTTCGTCAATTCCTGTTCCCGATTTGGCAGAAATTTCCTGTACCTGATATTTTCCGCCC
>JBIIVI010000154.1:0-8596 GCA_044339555.1 Cyclobacteriaceae bacterium
AATATTGTCCTCACCCATGTTCTTGAGCACATTGACGATCCGGTTTTGGTTCTGCGTCGTGTCAATCAGGAATGGCTAAGTGATGACGGGTATCTTTTCTTAGTTTGCCCAAACGCCAACGCGCCTTCCCGGCAGATTGCCGTGAAGATGGGGCTCATTACCCATAATTCGGCCATCACGCCGGCCGAACGCGAACACGGGCACCGAATTACGTACACGCTGGACACCCTCGAGCGCGATGCCCGTGCGGCCGGGTTGCAAGTAGTACATCGATCAGGTATTTTTTTTAAGGCGCTCGCCAACTTTCAGTGGGATCGACTGCTTAACACTGACATCATTTCGCCCGCATATCTGGAGGGCTGCTATCAGTTAGGGCATATCTATCCGGATTTATGCTCAAGCATCTTTTTGGTCTGTAAGAAAGGTTGATGTTTTTATATGCAACCTCCCCTAGTCTCTGTTTGCCTGATCACATTTAATCACGTCTCCTTTATTCGATCGGCAATCGATAGTGTGTTGACTCAAGAAACCAACTTCACTTGGGAATTGATCATAGCTGATGATTTTTCAACAGATGGAACGCGCGAGATTCTGTTTGAATACCAGCAAACTCATCCCGATTTGATCAGACTGCTCCCTCGTACCAAACATTTAGGTGCGGGCCAGAATTGGCTTGAACTTTTTACCGTCCCCCGGTCGAAATACATCGCTTACCTGGAGGGAGATGATTACTGGTTGACGCCCCACAAACTTCAAAAACAGGTGAATTTTCTGGAGGCTTACCCAGAGTATCATTTGTGCTATGCCAGCTATTTGTTCGATGGAGTACTTTCGCATGCCATTCACTCAAGTTCGATTCTTTTTCGGAACACTATCCAGTATCCCGAATCGATCTTACTGGTTTGGAATGGAGACACCTTTTTCTATGTGCTGTCAAGATTTCAGGGCCGTCATCAACGGTTGGATTTTGTAGGGCATTTTCGCAGACGGCATGCGCAAAGCACTTGGTCTTCCAAGGCGTTAGTCGAAAGACTGGAAAAGGCCGCCTACTCTCACCAAATAATATTGCAGTATATCGCCGAGCAGCCCGAGTCTGACACAAAGAGATTTTTGGAGAAAGGAACGCGAATAACGCACGCCAAGATACTGCTGCAACTTGGCCTCAAAAAAAAATCGGTTGGCTTGGTACGGCAGTCTTTTGTCGTTTGTGGCAAAGCCGGTTCATCCTTGGGCGGAGCTTGGCCGTTGCTCAAGACGGCCATCAGATTCTTTTTAGGCAAAACTTGAAGCTATGTTTCTTTGGAATTTCCTTTCGCGTTTGCGGTACAACTACTATGTCGCTCTATTCAACCGGCTTGTTTTTTCTCCGGTATATGGAGTTTCCCACAGGTTTGCTCTGAGGATTCAATCGGCAATTAAAGTAAATGGTGCAACAGTAACTTACGGTGGGTTGCCCATGAAGTTCCCGAAAAATGTGGGAGTTCGTTTTTTGTCAAATATCTACTGGAAAAAAGAGGCAGGTTTTGAACCGCTCGTTTTTCAAGTGATTTCCCGTCTTACGCCCAAAACCCAGGTTTTTCTCGACATCGGCTCTCATTTTGGCTGGTACTCGGTAGTTGTGCAGAAGTTGAATCCATTGTGCAGAACTTTCTGTTTCGAACCGATTCCGGAGTTGTTCTCAGATAATCATAAGTTTCATCAAGCGAACAACACAAATAACCAAACGATTCTGCATTATGCCTTGTCTGACAAACCCGGTCGCTCCGTCATCCACATGCCCAGCCAAGAACGTGTCAACGAAGTTTCGTCGGCCAGCATGGAAACCAATTTCTTTTACAATAAGAAGTTTCCAAGCCGTTCGGTAGAAATTGAGTGTGTAACATTGGATGAGCAATTGCGGATATTTCGCCAAGAATGGAGTGACTTGATTATGCTGGCAAAGATCGATGTAGAAGGCCATGAATGCGCTGTATTGGAAGGTGGAAAATACTTTTTAGCTGCGTGCCGTCCTTGGCTGGTGGTGGAAATAGACACGGGCGGTGAACGCGTGCATGCCATGATTAAGTTGATGGGAGAGATAAACTACGATTTTTTTGCGATTGTAAAGGAGGGGTTGTTCAAGATTCATCCGGCAGGTTTGCTTGGATTTCCGAGGGGACATAATTTTGTCTTAGTGCCTTCCGAAAAACGTGTTGATCTGTATGTGTCGTGGCAACACCTTGCGAGTGTCTTTTCGACAGACAAAGACCTTCAAAGGAGTGTTTAACGTTCCGGTGTTTTTCGGCTCCCGCCCCCAGGTGATCCGAATACCGCCGATGGATTTGAATTCGGATGGTGTGTTGGCGGATTATTGTATCTAACGACCGCTTGAGATACGTTGAGTTTGGTGAACTAAAATTTGGGCTGGGAGATAGTTATTACTTTGTGATCGACTGCACCAACGCGCATTTGAAGTTACAGCCTTAGGTCATAGATTTGGGGTTTGATGGTTTTGTTAACTCATAATTGCAAAGAAAAGACTTGCTAAATGATGGAATTTCGATTTGCAGCGTTCATTATGACGTATGAGCGTCCCAACTATGTAACAAAAATGATTGATGCATTGATGAGGCAGACCCTTCCGCCGTCTAAAATCTTAGTGGTTGATAACAGTATTTCCTCGGAAACAGAACAAATGTTTTCCAGAAACGTCTATGAGATTGAATATATACGAGTTGGCTACAACTCGGGACCGGCCGGTGCTGCAAAAATAGGTTTAGAGAAACTTGCTGCTCAGGGTTATGAATGGATTTACTGGGGCGATGATAATGATCCACCGCGTTTTGTTGATTGTTTTGAGCGGCTTTTTGCCACAGCTAACTCTTTTGGAAGTGCTAGCATTGGAGTAATTGGAGCCGTCGGGTCACGGTTTGACTTCTGGCGAGCAAGAAAAATCAGGATTCCTGACGATCAGATTATGCCAGTTATGGAAGTTGACAGTGTTGGCGGCGGCTTATGTATGCTTGTCAACGCTCAAGTTGTTAAAAAAGGGTGCCTTCCTGACCCTCGGCTTTTTTTTGGCGTTGAGGAGTTTGATTTTTGTATGGCAGCGCAGCGAATTGGTTTTAAAGTGGTTGTAGATGGAACTTTGTTTAGACAGTATCGAGAGTCATCTGGCCGTATCGGTATACACGTAAAGAACAGACTCGTCAGTGGCAGAACAGTTAACACCCTTTGGAGAGAGTACTACAGTATGCGAAATTTGCTATTTGTATACATCTATAAAATGCGGTCTCCTTGGCTAATGTCAGTGCAAATGACGAAAATTGTTGGCAAATCATTGTTTGGGTTTGTTAAAGGCGTAAAATTTGGGTGCATGAATTTTTCGCTAATGTGGCGGGCTCTTTTAGATGGAACGCTTGGTCGACTCGGAGCCACTGTTTCGCCGGTGAGAAAGCCGTAGTAGCAGTTGCATTCAGGGTGATTTTAAATACGGTAAGGTTTGTTTGACAGTATAATACTATAAACAGGTGTACTTGCGCGCTCTTGTTTTTCGTGTCTTTTCCAAGTTTACGTGGTTTGCTATGTACCTAATGAGAGATCGTTTGCGAGTGTTAGCGTACCATGGAGTCGTTGACTCCACCAGTTTCAGACTACAGATCGAGTACCTTGTGCGGAACTATCGTGTTCTAAGTCTTGAACATATCATCGACTGTATTGCTACGGGGCGTTCGCTGCCCAGTTATGCCGTGTTAGTCACTTTTGACGATGGAGATGTAAGTGTTCTAGAGAATGGGCTGCCGGTGCTAAAACAATTTGGTGCGCCGGCGGTGCTGTTCGTGATCAGCGGCCTGATTGATACTCAAAACCCGTTTTGGTGGGATCGTGTTAAAGCACATTACCGGAGGCTTGGCTTCACGTCGGCTGGCGCACGCGCCGAGGTAAACGTTTTGAAGCGGGTATCGAATGTTGAACGGGAGCGGCAAGTCAAGTTGATGCAAGAAGAATCGGCCCGGCAATTGACGTTGCGTGAATTACAGATTTTGGATAATGCTGGAATTGTTATTGCCAACCACTCCCATACTCACCCGATGCTAGATCAATGCACGGAAAAAGAGCTAAAAGAGGAATTATCGCACAGCAGCGAGTGCTTTGGCAAGTGGGGCATCGGGCGTTTCGATGTTTTTGCCTATCCTAATGGCAACGCCAACGCGCATACTCGGCAGCAGTTGGAACAGGCAGGAGTCAAGATTGCTTTTTTGTTTGATCACAAATTGAACCAGAAAACGATCGATCCGCTGGCAATTTCACGCATACGGGTGAATGCCGATGACCCGCTGGCGGAATTTAAGGTTCGGGTATCCGGGCTTCACAGCCTGTTGATGCGCAGGAGATGAAGATTTGTTATGTGATCAATTCGTTGGGCGCTGGTGGGGCGGAACGATCCACCCTCGAGCTAGCCCGATACATGCATGGGTGTGGCCATGTAGTGAGTGTGGTGTACTGGAAAAACAAGGAAGTTGGGATTGCGGCGGAGATGGAGGCACTCGGTTTCCCCGTGTATTCGCTCCGCGGAGGTTTCTTGGCTCGGCATTTTCGGGCGTTACGTTTGCTTAGACGTTTGCAACCCGATATTATTCACTCTGTTTTATTTGAATCAAATTTCTTGGCTCGCCTTGGTTCCATTTGGAAGAGAAAAGTTGTGAGGGTGGAGAGTTTGGTAAACACACCTTATGTTTCTAATCGACAAATTGGTGGTCGAATTACACCTTGGAAATTTTGGATCGTGAAGAAAATAGATTGTTTATCAGCCCAATTTTTCAGAGCTCACTACCATGCCATTACACGTACTGTACTGGATCATTATCAGCCACTTTTCCGAATTCCTTCATGTGGCTATTCCGTTGTTTACCGTGGACGCTCAAATACGGGTAGACGAGCGAGTGGTTCCTATCAACCGGGGCACGTTTTTAAGTTGATTAGTGTTGGTAGGCAAGAGTTCCAAAAGGGTCAATGGCTGGTGATTGAGGCTTTGCGTATTCTCAGAGATCACTACAAAATGGATTTTATTGAATTAACCATCGTGGGAAGAGCGGGGGATCAAACAGCCCGCATGGAAAAAATGGTACAAGAGTTTCGGTTGGGTGATCAGGTGGTTATTACTGGATTTAGGAATGACGTGAGTCAACTTTTGGATCAATCGGATGCATTTGTTTTTCCTTCTTATTTTGAGGGATTAGGTGGGGCTTTAATTGAAGCATTCGAAAAAGGACTGCCGTGTATTTGTTCAAATTTGCCTGTGCTTAGAGAGGTAGCGGGGAGTGATCAAACTGCTATTTTTTTTGAGACGAATAGTGCAAGTGCATTGGCAGAGTCTATTCAGCTACTTGTCACAGACGCACCACTGAGGAAGCAACTCGGTGATCGTGCCAGGGCCCGATATGAATCAAACTTTCTTTTGGACGAAGTGCATCAGCGGATGGAAGGGATGTATCACTACTTATTGAAGGCATGAAAATTGAGCGATTGGAAATAACACATTTACCTGAAGTGTTGGGCTTGCTTGGGTTATCACTTCAATTCCCCGGTAAGGAAGAGTGGTTTGAATGGAAGCATAAGCAAAGTCCTTTTGGAGAATCGCCTGGCTTTGTAGCGGTGGATGAAGGCAAGGTTTTAGGTGTGCGCCTATTTATGCCATGGTTATTTAGGTACAGAGAATATGTGTTTCGTGCCTTGCGACCGGTTGACACGGCTACTCACCCGGACGCGCGAGGCAAAGGTATCTTTAAACATTTAACATTAGAATCACTCGAACAATTAAAGGGCACCTATGATTTTGTATTTAACACACCCAACAACCAAAGCTATCCGGGTTATCGCAAGATGGGATGGGATGATTGGGTACAATGTCGTAGTGTCTACTTTCCCGTTTTTCCCCTGAAGCAAGGAGTTGTACGCGTAGACGAACCCGATGATTTTACGGTTTTAAATGACGATTGCCTGCGCACGCGCCTCGATGCACGATACCTGAGGTGGCGATATCAGCTTTACCCCGTGCGGTTCTACCAATCGTTAGAGGTGCGGGGCACCGGTGTGGCCGTTGATACCATTCGCAAGGGTTCTGTTTCTGTGCTGCGCGTTCGTGATTTTTGGGGCGATCCAGCATGCTACCCAAACCTAGTTGCAGGTGCATGCTACCACGAACAAACCTGGTTCGCGATGGACTTGGCAGGTCGTGCACAAAAGTCTTGGGGCATCAAGTGGCAACGGCCTGCTAGTCGCGTGGTGTTTCGGGGTGAAGATGCAATTCGCGATTGGCCAGTATGTTTTTCTTTGGGCGATATTGATGCACATATTTGATGGGCTTGTGTATTCTACAATTGGTGACGCGACGCCAACATCGAGGCGCAGAGGTTTTTGCAGCCAGTTTGAGCAAGGAGTTGATCTCACGTGGTCAGCAACTTTTCTTTGTTGGTCTATATCCGGCGCCCGAGCAGGCGTTGTTTGTCGAGGGAGCAGCCAATTCCGATTTGGAGATTGATCCAAGCCGCCCGCTCTCGCTGCGGGGGGTACGGAAGTTAGCGAGTCTCATCCAACGTATTGATCCAGATGTTATTCAGGCGAATGGCTCAGACACCCTGAAATACGCGATTGCCGCGCAATTTTTCAGCAGAAAAAGGCCGCTTCTATATCGGAACATTAGTATAGTTAGCGTGTGGTCGGGTGCCGGGGGGTGGAAGCGCTGGCTCTATCAACAGATGTTTAAGCGCGTGGACTTTGTTACTTCCGTAGGCGAACAATCGCGGGCTGATTTTATTCGGTTTTTTGATTTCCCCCCCAACCGGATCTCGGTGATTCGGAGAGGCGTTGCCGTAAAGGCGGTAGATAAGCACGCGGTGCGTGCATCGCTTCAGTGTGAGTTTGGTTTTGCCCAAGATGATTTCGTGGTCATGCACGTGGGCAGCTTCTCTCTGGAGAAAAACCATTCTTTTTTATTGGATGTGTGGAGCCAGAAGTCGTTATCGCAGTTGTCATTTCGTCTCGTTTTGGTTGGCGAAGGTGGTGAGCGCACTCGTCTGGAGGCAGAAGTACAAAAACGAGGCCTCGGAGATCGCATCTTTTTTGCCGGCTTCAGATCTGTGACTACGTTGTTACCCGGTGCCGATTTGCTTGTTTTATGTAGCCACGTGGAGGGTGTGCCAGGGGTAGTGTTGGAGGCAGCTACCTTTCGAATCCCTACGGTGGCCGTGAATGTGGGCGGAGTTGGAGAGGTGGTAATGGATGGTGAGACGGGGGTGTTATTGCCTAGTCACGATGCTGCGTTATTTGCTGATTCCATCGTTCGGCTTTCTGAGGATCGGTCGCAACTGAAAGCACTGGGTGATAAGGCCTTTGGTTTCGTTGCCAGCGATTTTGATCCGGCCAAGAATGCTGGAGAGTTCGAGGCGCTGTATATGCGTTTGGTACAGGGGATTAAGAAAAAGTAGGCAATAGGCAAGGGGGGTGGAGAAAGTAGGCAATAGGCAATAGGCAAGGGGCAGTAGGGCAGGGCGAGCTGTTAGCTGCGAGCCGCGAGCTACGAGGGGGTTGGGCAGTTGGCAGGTGAGTTAGAGAAAGTAGGCAGTTGGCAAGGGGGGTGGAGAAAGTACGCAATAGGCAATAGGCAAGGGGCAGGGAGAGGAGAAGTTGTTAGGTGCGAGCTGTGAGGTTCGAGGGGGTTAGGATTTTTTTTGGTTTTTGAGAGGTTAGGAGAGAGTAGCCAGTAACCAGCAAATAATAGGCAGTCAGCATTCAGCAGGGATGAGGGTGGATGACCATCTTTAAAGATTTGTAAATCAGTGTATAGTACAATTTAGGAGTGAAGGCACTAATTTGTACTTTTGATCATGATTCAGCGCCAATTGGAGGCAAAGGTTGTGGAAATGGCTCGTAAAATGCCTATTGTGAGCATTACGGGCCCGCGGCAGTCGGGTAAGACCACGCTGGCCCGCCGTTGCTTTCCGGATTATCAATATGTAAATCTGGAGTCGCCTGAAACGAGGCTGGCCGCCGCGGAAGATCCGAAGGCCTTTCTGCGAAATCATGGGGCAGGATTGATTATTGATGAGGCGCAACGTATGCCGGAGTTGTTTTCCTACCTGCAAATCGTTAGCGATGAATCCGGCCGGCCGGGTGAGTATATTCTAACCGGTTCGCAAAATTTCCTTCTAATGCGCACGATCACGCAAACGCTTGCCGGTCGCGTATTCCTGACCCATTTGCTACCATTTTCCTTACACGAGCTGGCCGGGAGTGGGCTACCGCAGCTCGACATCAACACCCAGATGCTGAAGGGATTTTATCCACGGCTCTATGATCGGGATATCGAACCAGCGCTCTTTTATCCTTCGTACAGCCAAACCTACCTGGAGCGGGATATCGCAGGCCTGGTGAGCGCGGGTAACCTCACCACGTTTCGAAAGTTTGTGGAGTTGCTTGCGGGACGGACGGGGCAACTCATTAATTTTTCCGCGTTGGGAATCGAGGTGGGGGTGGATTACAAGACGATTCAGGCGTGGTGTTCGTTGCTGGAGGCCAGTTTCATCATTTTTTTTCTGAGGCCCTTTCACCAGAACTT
>JBIIVI010000155.1:0-8595 GCA_044339555.1 Cyclobacteriaceae bacterium
CGATTAAAAGAGCGGAGTATGTCCGGCTGAAAGGACTGAATCCCAATACTCAGGCGATTGATTCCCATCTTTCGCAAGGATGTTAACAACGGAAGTGTTAGATCATCCGGGTTTGCTTCTAAGGTTATTTCGGCGGCGGGCGACACCGCGAAGTTTTCCCGCAGGCAGTTTAGGATTCGTTGGAGGTCAGGTTCCGGCAGCAAGCTGGGTGTTCCACCACCTAGATAAATGGTGGAGACGGGGTCCGATCCGAGATAAGATCGCTGCAAAACAACTTCGTGTACAAGGGCATCTACAAACTCCGAACGTAACTCTTGATTGGTGGAGAAATGGAAGTCGCAGTAGTAACAGGCCTGTTTGCAAAAAGGAATGTGCAGGTAAATGCCAGCCATAAGTTGGCAAGGTAACGCATAGATTCCGCATCCGGATTGTATATTATTCGCATGCGGTATTGGATATTTGTGGCCGATGATCCGCGTTGTTTGCATGTTGCTGGTAGGCTGGGCTTTTCTTCCATTGCGTGCACAGGTACCGGACACGATTATTGCCTGGCAACCACAGTGGTATGTTCTGGAGGGCGGCAGACTGGTGCAGAATCCGGATTGGCAGCGGGAACACACCGGCTTTTTTGAAGTTCCAACTTTTCAGCAGACACATTTATTTGTTAGTTCGAGGGGCCCTTTTACAGTTTGGATCAATCAGGTTTTTTTGGGCGATTATGTAGACGGCCTTTCGTTGTCGCTGGATTCGTTACGCAGTTTGGCTGGAACAAATCTTTGGATCGGGCTTCGGCCACGCGCTGGTTTAAGCGGTGTTCAATTAGCGCTCCGCATGCCAAAGCAACTTGTGCGTGAACCGTTTCTTCAGCCCCGACCGAGACTTGAGTTAAGTAACTTTATTGTATTGGTCGCGCTTTTCCTGCTTGGCTATGCCATTATTGTTTGGCGCATCTCACCGAGGTTGTTTTTTGAATACTTTAATGTGGCCCGGATTGTTAGCACACGCGAGCGAGATGAAACGCAGTTACTGCGAATTACGTCCAGCCAAAACATTCTGTATTACTTCTTTTTGGGCGGGTGGCTTTCCTTTTTGGTTGTGATGTTGATTGCCAGCGATCCTTCAGCATCCTTGCAATTACTTTTGGGCACGCAAGCTTTTCGCGATTTAATGGTCAATTGGGTGGTGCTCATGCTGCTGATCGTCATTTTGCTTTTCGCGAAGTATGGGCTGCAGTTGATTTTTTCCGGAGTTTATGCCGTGTTCGATCAAGCTGCGGATCAATTCTTCACATTTGTGCGACTTGGTTTTGTGGTAGCACTCGTGGTGTCGGCATGGATGTTTGGAAGCTACCTGCTGGATGTAAGCCTAACGGCACCGTATCCAAAAGCGGTGGTTGTGCTGTTGGTTTTCTCTTTGATTAGTATTCCGTTTATGCAAATCCGCATTATGAAGAGCACAGCTTTCCGAATGTTCCACATATTTTCCTACCTTTGCATCACCGAAGTGATTCCTCTAATCATCACTTTCAGAATTTTGTATTACTAGGCGAAGCGTGTTGATATGACAGAAACTATTACTGACCGGATGCGCAAGGTTAAAAGCATCTTGGTCACGCAAGAAGCCCCCACCGACCCGAATTCTCCGTATTACAAACTCGCTGAAAAATTCAATCTCAAGATCGATTTCCGACCCTTCATTCAGGTAGAACCGGTACCCGTAAAAGAGTTTAGGAAACAAAAGGTCGAGATTCTGGCGCACACAGCCGTAATTCTCACCAGCCGCAATGCAGTCGACCACTTTTTTGAAATCTGTCGGGAGCTTAAGCTGGAAATGCCACCTGAGATGAAATACTTCTGTATTTCTGAACAGACTTCTAACTACCTCCAGAAATACATCGTCATCCGCAAGCGTAAAATCTTTGCCGGCCAGAAAGACACCAAAGATCTGCTGGAGCTTATCAAAAAACACAAAAGCGAAAAGTATCTGTTTGCGTGCTCGGATATCCGCAAGAATGATATTCCCGATTTTTTAAAAGCTCACAACATCGAGTTTTCTGAGGCGGTTATTCACCATACCGTTGCCGCCAACCTCAATGATCTAAAGAATGTGTACTACGACATTCTCGCGTTCTTCAGCCCGTCCGGAATCCACTCGCTGTACGCCAACTTTCCCGACTTCAAACAAAACAACACCCGATTGGCTGCGTTTGGAGCCACCACCGCCAAGGCTGTGCTCGATGCCGGATTGGTTTTGGATATTGAAGCCCCACAGCCCAACGCGCCTTCCATGACCGGGGCACTAGAGCTTTATATAAAGAAGGCGAACGGACTTAAGTAATTCAGCGGCAAGTTTTTATAAACAACCCCCTTTTATTACACTTTAATTACATCGGGTGTTTTCCTTACCGGAAATTGCCTTATCTTTAAAACCTTGTTTGAGCAAGAAGTGAAAAGAACGAGCCTCTTATTGCTATTCGTTACTGCGAGTTTGTGGGCCGCCGCCCAACAAGACCCGCAGTTCACGCAATTCATGTTCAACACACTTTATTACAACCCGGGTTTTGCAGGAACGGAAGGGGTCACTAAAATCACCGCCTTGCATCGTAGTCAGTGGTTGGGTTATCAACCCACATTTGGCGGAGGCGGTGCGCCTACTACCCAAATTGTATCCTTTAGTACGCCTATCTTCAAATTGAACAGTGGCTTTGGGGCCTACATCGTGAACGACCGATTAGGTCCGCAAAACAATTTAGAAGCGCAGGCTACTTACGCCTATCATTTAGGAATAAAGGAAAGCAAACTGAGTTTTGGTGTGCGCATGGGAATTTACTCCCAGTCAATCAATTTTAATTTATACCGGCCTATTCAGGACTCGGATCCGTTATTGCAAGGTGCGGGCCGGGAGTCGCAGATTCGCCCCGATCTTTCGGTGGGCGCATTCTTCCGCAAAGAAAAATTTTATGCCGGCGCCAGTTTCAACCACCTCATTAAATCCGAGTTTGATTTTGGCGTAGGCCAGCGCAACGCGCTTCAAAGCCATATGTATCTTACCGGAGGATACTTCTATGAATTGAATTTCGACCTCAAATTCCAGTTCGTGGGGCTAGTAAAAACAGATTTTACAAAAACTTCATTTGATGTTGGGGCGCTTGCTTATCTGAAGGATACGATGTGGGGTGGATTAAGCTTTCGGCAAGCAGAGGCGGCTATCGTGATGTTGGGGTACAGCTTCTTGAAAGACAAGTCGTTGAGGGTAGGTTACGCGTTGGATTATGTGATCCAGGATCAAAAAGCCAAACAGCCCACATCGCATGAATTCATGTTGTCGTACGAGTTACCAGTGAATCCAGGAAGTGGAAAAAAGGTTGTGCGTACCCCTCGGTATCGCCATTAAAGGATGTTTTTTTTGGATTTTAACCGAAAATAATGAATTTGGAGGCTGATTCTTTGAAAAGAGCAGGCAAAAACAAATAACTTTAGGGTCCGGTTCGTTCACTAAGGCGGGTCGGAGATATAAAAACGGTGCTATGATAAAAAAGGCGATTTCAAAAAGTTGGTTCTATGGTTCTTTAATCTTTGCGGCTGCTCTTTTAGGCGGCTGCGGCCTGTTGGGAATTGGCGGAGGCAAAGGCGGTGACGGTGGCGAACTCGTTGGCGTGCCTAATCGCGAAGGCTGGGTCATGGTGAACCCTTTTGGGATGATGCCCATTCCTGCCGGAACTTTCCATATGGGGCAAGCGGACGAAGATCCGGCTTCGACACAAATTAACTTCAACAAACAGGTAACGATCGGTCAGTTCTACATGGACGATACCGAAATCACCAACAACGAGTACCGGCAATTCACCAATTTCTTTTTGGTGGACAATAATGCCATAGAAGGTTTCCCCACGGTGAGCACCGAAGAATTCAAGCAAAAGTATTATCCTGACACTACCGTTTGGGTTCGCGACTTTGCCCACCACATGGGCGATCCGGTTCAAGACTATTATTACTGGCATCCAGGGTATGATGAATATCCGGTGGTCGGGGTAAACTGGAATGCGGCCGTGTTTTTTGGCAAATGGCGCACCGCTTACCTGAACGAATACAGAAAGTCGATTGGCGAGTTTCCGATGCCGGAGTTCCGTTTGCCGTCCGAGGCAGAATGGGAATATGCAGCTCGTGGCGGCCGCGATATGGCCAAGTACCCTTGGGGTAACCCCTATGTTCGGAATTCGAAGGGCTGTATGCTGGCCAACTTCAAGCCAGGCCGTGGTAACTTCTACGACGATGGTTTTGCTTATACTTCACCGGTTCGGGCATATTTCCCTAACGACTACGGCCTTTATGATACCTCAGGTAACGTATCGGAATGGTGTTTAGATGACTTTAATCCGGCCTCCGTTCCAACCGTTTGGGATTTGAACCCGCAGTACATTGACGATCGTACCGATCCGGAGAGCAAAAAGTTTAATGCTAAAGTGGCACCCAAGAAAGTGATTCGTGGTGGTTCATGGAAAGATGTGGCCTACTACCTGGAAACGGGTACTCGCACCTACGAATTTCGTGATTCCGTCCGGGCGTACATTGGTTTTCGTTGCGCCTTAACCCACTTGGGTCGTTCTTCCGGCACTGAATTTTAATAATTGAAAACTCTCTCTATCTTTATAAACTTAATTGGCAACACTAAATTCTAAACTAAAATGAGCAAGAAAAAAGGCGGATTCTCTCATCTCCTTTATAAGACCATCATGCCTAAGGTCTATGGTATCGGGGCAGCTGTGGTAATTGTGGGAGCTCTTTTCAAGATTTTACACTTCGAAGGTGCGGATACCATGCTGATGGTGGGTCTGTTAACAGAGGCGGGTATCTTTTTTCTGAGTGCATTTGAACCCGCAGCCAAAGAGCCAGAGTGGGAGAAAGTATATCCGGAACTTAGTGAAGACTATGAAGGGTCCGTACAACCTACGCCCCGCATTAGCAATCGCCCGGCGGCTGGCGAGTCGCCCTTGCTCAAGATTGATGAAATGTTGAAGACCGCGAAGGTAGATCAGAATCTATTGGATAATCTGGGCAAAGGATTGACAAACCTGGCTACTTCGGCAAGCCAAATGAACAGCCTTTCAAATGCGGCGGTTGCTACCAACGAGTACGCGAATAATGTGAAGGCCGCTGCCTCATCTTTGGTTGAAATGAATAAGTCGTATGGTAGCGCCATGACAGCCGTTAAGGCAATGGCCGATGCTTCTAAAGACACAGGCGAGTACCACAAGCAAATGCAAGCCGTTACCAAGAATTTGGAATCTTTAAACGCCGTATATCAAATGGAGTTGAAGGATGCCGATAGCCATGTGAAGAACATGAACAAGTTCTACGAGAGCTTGACGGGTGCCATGAATGGTTTGACCAAGGTGGGTGATAACACCACGAAGTTTACAACGGAACTTTCGAAGTTAACAGACAACCTTACTTCGCTCAACAAAGTGTATGGCAGCATGCTCACTGCCATGAAAGGCTAGGTTAGCGGAACGTGTTTTAAAATCTTTTTCTGAACGCATAAACAAAAGAAATCATGGCAGGTGGTAAGGAAACACCGAGGCAAAAAATGATTGGTATGATGTATCTGGTGCTAACAGCGTTGTTGGCCCTCCAGGTAAGTAGTGCCGTTCTGGAAAAGTTTGCCATAATTAATGTTACGTTAGAGGATCTTGCGATTGATACCGAGGAAAAGAATGTTGCTCAGGTTGCTGCCATAATTGACGCTGGTAAAGGGAAGACAAACCCGAAAGTGTTGGAGGCGGTAGATCATGCTCAAAAAGTGCGAGAGTTAACGAAGTCTACGATCGATTACACTAACAAGTTAAAGAAGACAATGATTTCGCTTTCGGGGGCAACTGAAGTAGACGAAAAGGTGATTAACGACCACGGCTCGAAAGTGGCTACTATGATGATCAGCGGCACGCAGGGTAAGGAGTATGAAAAGAGGCTGAACGAGTTTGTGGCTAGCCTTCGGCAACTCACTGGTATTGAGTTTGTTACATTAGCGAAGGCTCCGAAGGATATCGATTTTTTCAAAGGAGATAAGGATCACGTTAAAAAAAGTTTTTTGGAATTCACTTTTGAGAATACACCTCCCGTCGCAGCTTTGGCATCTGTAACCGAAATTCAAACAGAAATTTATGCCTATGAGGCGCGGGCTTTGGAGAAACTGGCCAAAGATGCGGAAGCAGGTACGGTGAAATTTGAGGTTATAGTTCCCATGGTAAGACCGAAGTCGTCCATTGTAGCAGCAGGAGATAAGTACGAAGCCGACATGTTCATAACAGCATCGGCTGAGGGTTTGACTCCACTCATGTTCCGCAATGGTCAGAAGCTGGACGTAGTTCCGGATCCGGAAACAAAAATCATGGTTGGGAAAGTTTCTTTTCCAGCATCTGCGAGTTCTTACGATGCCAATAATCTTTCGAAACAAACATTCGATGCTGAAATCCGCCTTGGAGATAGCCCAGATCAGATATACAAGCGCAAGATCGAGTACTTCGTTGCCAAGCCTGTGATCCGTGTAACCACTGGTAATCGTCCTACGCTTTACCTGAATTGCGGAAACTCGGTGAGTATAGAGGTGCCATCTTTGGGCACAAATTATAACCCAAATTTCACCGCGAAAGGCGCGGAAATAGTCAAAGGTGATAAACCTGGAAAGGTTACTATCGTGCCTAAAGAGCGAAAAGTTTCTGTAACCGTGGTGAATGGTGGTGCAACGCTAGGTACTGAGGAATTTGATGTGAAGCCAATTCCGCGTCCGAAGTATGTAGCACGTGATAACCAAGGCAAGGATGTAGACTTGAAATCGGGTTTAAAGATTTCATCAGCCACGGGTCTTCGGATTTCGGCAGATGCGGATGAGAATTTCAAAACTGAGGTTCCAAAGGACGCGGTTTACCGGATTCGGAGCATGGAGGTTATTTTAGCCCGCGGAACGCAACGAGTTGCAGTTGCGAACCCAACATCTGAAGTGGTGGATTTAACCGCATGGAGATCACAAATGCGCCCTGGAGATCGTATCAGCGTCGATATTAAGACGGTTACGCGGAGGACTTTTGAAGGTAAAGATGAGACTGTTTCGGTGGGCTCCGAGGTAATTAATATACCTATTCAATAATAAGTAATGAAGCGGATTTATTTTGTTCTTGTTTTAGTTGGTCTAGTTTCTTCAGTGGTGTTCGGCCAAGAGGCCGAAGCGCAGTTTGATCCAAATTCAACCTTGCGCATTCCTCGCTATGAGCACCTTTACAAGGTGCGTATTTGGCGCGAGGTTGATCTTCGTGAGAAACAAAACAAAGGTTTTTTTGCTGTAGGGAATGAAATAACAAAGCTTGTTCTCAATTCGATTAGTTCGGGAGAGTTGGCAGATGTGTATGCAAATGACTCTTTGGTAACAAAAAAGTCCAAGGCTGATCTTCAGACAAGCCTGATTGCCCAACAAGCCGATCCAAACATTGTTTCATGGGATCCGAATAAGGATTACTATCCTCCCGACCGTGTCATAGAAAATGGAGTATACTATGAGGCGGTTGTCGACAGTAAAGGTAAGAACCCGTCAACGTCCAAAGATGAGTGGACTGTTACAAATGCTGGGAAAGCTGTTCCTTTTTTGGCTAATCAGATTTACAAGATGACCGTTAAGGAAGACGTTATTTTTGATAAACGCAGGTCACGACTTTATTACGATATTCTTGCAATCGGATTCGAGGTTTTTGATGATGCGACTAGTACGTTCAAGTCGGTTGGATGGTTCCGATACAAGGACTTAGAGAAGATTTTCCGGAATCACCCCGATGAGGCTATTTGGTTCAACCGATATAATACTGCGGAAAATAAGAACTACGCAGACGCATTCTTGCTCCGGTTGTTCAAGGGCGTGATTAGCAAAATCGAGAACCCTGACGACAATTCAATTTTTGATGTGTATGCCAATCGCAAGGAGGCAATTCTAGCAATGGAATGGGAAGAAATGAAGATGATGGAACGCGAGCATAATCTCTGGGAGTATTGATCGTGCAAAAAGATTGTAAAAGAAAGGGGAGCACTAGCTCCCTTTTTTGTTATGTGCGGAGATCAGGGTTGCCTTCTTCTTACCAATTAATGCGTGGAGTTCTTCCTCAGTAGCCTCAAATACTTTTTTGGGTGATCCGAAGTGCTGGAGCAGCAGAGTGACCGACTTTTCGCCTAGACCTTTAATGGTTGTTAGTTCGCTGGCTAGTGTGGATTTGCTGCGCTTTTGACGATGAAAGGTAATCGCAAACCGGTGGGCTTCATCGCGGATCCGCTGAATAAGCAACAGACCGTTTGATTTCTTGTGAAGGTGAAGGGGTAGCGAGTCCTCCGGGTAGTAAATCTCTTCTAATTTTTTGGCAATTCCCACAATCGGTATTCGACCGTATAGCTGAAGTTCTTGTAACGCTTCGCAGGCGCTGGCGAGCTGCCCCTTGCCGCCATCTACTAAAATCAAGTCCGGGAACTCGTGATTTTCTTCCACCAATCTCGTGTATCTGCGACTAACGATTTCCTTCATGGAAGCAAAGTCGTTGGCACCGGTAACGGTTTTGATATT
>JBIIVI010000157.1:0-8565 GCA_044339555.1 Cyclobacteriaceae bacterium
GTGGGCGGCCGGGTTCGTTTGGCTTCGGTGAACTATGGTACCGTAGGCGGATCGCTTGCAGTGGGCACACTCTATACCAATGGACAGCGAATCCAAGAGGCGTTGGTAAACAATACAACTGCTCCGGTAACGGTAAACTACACATTCGAGGCGGTGGTGGGTACTTGCGTTCCGAGCACCTCACAGACTACTACGGTCTTGGTCAATCCAAATCCCAGCTTTACCTTCACGAACGCCACTCCTGAAATCTGTAGCGGTACGCCAGTGGACATCCTATTTAACAGTTCAACTGCCGGTCATCGGATCAATGTTTTGAGCGTGAATTACGGCTCGGTAACCGGGGGCACGGTAACAGGAACCAGTACGTTTACAGATGGTAATCGAATCATTGATGTCCTCGTCAATAACACAACGACCGCGATCGATGTAATCTACACATTCAATGTAACTACGCCGTCTACATCGCCAGCTTGTCCGCTTACACCTGTAAATCAAACAACTACTGTCCGGGTACTGCCGGCACCGCAGCTTACTTTAGACAACACCGTTGCCAACCAGATTTGCTCGGGAAGTTCTACCAACATTTTGCTGAACACGCCAGTAGTGGGCGGCCGGGTTCGTTTAGTTTCAGTGAACTATGGTGCAGCCGGCGGATCATTAACGCCTGGTACTTTGTATACTGACGCACAACGCATACAAGAGGTTTTAACGAATACGACCAATCTCCCCACTACGGTTACTTACACGTTTGAAGCGCAGGTAGCCAATTGCGTACCAAGTGCCCAGCAGACAACCTCTGTTTTGGTAAACCCTAATCCGCAGTTTGTTTTAGTGAATACCAACACCGTTATCTGTAGCAATACGCCTACAGATATCTTGTTTAGCAGCTCCACTTCTGGCCATCAGATCAATGTGGTGTCGGTTAGCTATGGACCGGTTACAGGTGGAACGGTTGTCGCTGGAACAACCACATTTACTAACACCAATCGCCTTACGGAAACACTAGTGAATGCAACGAATGCTCCTCAGGATGTTACCTATGTTTTTAATGTAACAACACCGGGCACCAGCCCCGCGTGTCCGTTGACTCCGGTATCGCAGACAGCAGTGGTACGCATCAATCCGATACCTAATGCGGGGTACACCGGCGTAACAACTATTTGTTCGAACTCCACCATCGATCTCCCATTGAGCAATCCAAACAATGTGGCAGGAACAACTTATACATGGACCGTCACCTCCTCCAATGTAACTGGAGCATCTGCCGGTGCCGGTAACCGGATCAATCAATTACTAACAAGTACGGATGGAAATACACCGGGAACAGTTACTTACACGATCCTACCCGCGGCCAATAGTTGCACTGGAGCTCCGCTGGTAATCCCTATGGTTGTGAATCCGGTTCCCGAACTTGCCACAACTTTGCCTTCGCAAGATTTATGCAATGGGCAGACATCCACGATTTTGCTGAGTAACCCGAATACCGTTGCAGGAGTTGGTTATGTTTGGGACGTAACAACGACTGGTATCAGTGGAGTTTCAAATCAAGCGGGGGCTGCCCCTTCCAGCGCGTTTAATGTGCCGATTTCGCTCATCACCCCGAGCGTGGGTGGCACGGCAAACTTCTCTGTTCGTGCCGTTGCAAACAACTGCTTTAGCGGTTCAGCCAGCGTGGGGTTAACGATTCGGCCGTTGCCTACGCTTACCGTGCCCGCTAACACCGTGCTCTGCGAGCCTACGTCAATTCTATTACCAGGTACAGTTGGCCAAAGTGCAGATCGCGGGCTTTGGAGCATTGTTACCGGCGCTGGTGCACTGTCGGCAACGAACATCGTTACAGGATCACCGGTGCAAGTGAGTGCATCGTATGATGTTGATCCGGCCGACATTGGTACCACCATCGTCATGCGGCTTACTACCAGTGATCCAGATGGGCCCACTGGCTTATGTGCGGCGGCATTTGCCGATTACAGTATTTCGGTAAATCGATCGACCCGGATGAGTGCCGGACCTGACATCACGATTTGCGCGGATGTGCCCTCTACACCTTTACAAGGCTCGATTGCCTTTGCTCCAAACGGAGTTGCTTGGTCACTTATAACAGGTTCCGGAACCTTTTCAACGGCATCAAGTGCCACCTCTAACTACGCATTTAACAATCCGGGTGAGATCAATCAAACCGTTACGTTACGCCTGACGGGATTTGATCCAGACGGTAGCGGCCCGTGCACAAACGTTTTTGATGAGATGAACTTCCGCGTTAATCCATTGCCGGTGGTATCGTTTGTGGGTTTGCCTCCGGGGGCTCCCCCGCAAGTAGCAGAGAATATCGCAGCGTTTCCGCTCACGGGTAATCAAGTAGGTGGTTTGTTCAGTATATCGCCTATCACGTCCAATATCGGAGCCACAGTGCCCAGTCCAACTGATAGGGCCTTTTTCGATCCGAACAGTGCAGAGCTGGGGCCTAACTTCATTACTTACACTTTTACAAATTCCAACGGCTGTACAAACTCCACCACGCAGGAATTGATCGTGAATCCAGTAACCGAAGTGGATTTAGCGGTTCAAGGTGCTACGTTAAACTCGCTAGGACAGTTTGAGTTATGTGCTGAGCAAGGCCAGGTTCGACTTTTAGGTTTCCCTGCAGCCAGCACTGGCCTGCCGCCCGAAACCCAATTCAAGAGTGTGCCGGCTGTACCGGGTGGACCTACAGCGACCATTGTTTTCAATGGTACCGACTATTTCATTGAAACAAACGGATTGCCGTCCAACACCTACCGGATTCAGTATGACTACAAAAATGCGTTTGGTGCCATCACCTTTAAGATTCGCGACATCATTGTGTTCGCCAGTCCGGTTGCATCCTTTACATCGCTCAATAACTGCATCGCCAGTGATGTGGTCTTCAACGATAGCTCCTCAATTAACCCCACACCGTTCCCGTCTAACATCGCAAGTTGGTTCTGGACGTTTGGCGATCCGGGTGACATCAGTAGTATCCAAAATCCGAGCAAGCGATTCATAACCTCGGGCACAAAAAATATTACTCTTCGCGTAACCACTCTACAAGGTTGCACAAATACCTCGGCCATTTTCCCCCTACGCGTGGGCGATGTTCCGGAACCGGATTTCGAATCCTCGGCATTCTGTAACAACGACCAAACCGTATTTAGAGACCGCACGCGCAAAGTGTTCCCAGCCGATCCCGCTGCTTTAAGTACGATCTCGCAGTTCACTTGGGATTTTGGCGATGGTAATACCATGACCGGCACTTCTTACACCACAGTTCCAGCGGGCACCCATGCGGGTGCTACCAGTGGTACGTTTAATGATCCGCAACACCAGTACAGTACATTTGGTACTTACAATGTTCGCCAGACGGTACGCACCAACGATGGTTGCGTCAACACGGTGGTAAAACGAATCTTCATCCTGCCCTACAATACAGTGAAACCGGTGGCAGACTCAGCATATTATCAGGACTTCAATACAACTAACGGTGGCTGGGTTACGGAGGCATTTGCGTCTCGAATCTCACCTACACAATTCGTTCTTAGCCCCGGCTATATTGCAAGTGACACAAGCTGGATCTGGGGAATACCGGCTGGAGCTGTCATTCGCGGTACGGATCGTGCATGGTGGACGGGCGCAAATGCGAGCCAATATTTCCCGAACGAGAACTCGGTAGTGAATGGACCCTGCTTCGACCTGCGCCAGCTGCAACGCCCGATGGTCTCGATGGATGTTTGGACGGATGCTGAACGAAATATTGACGGTGCCGTGCTTCAGTATTCCTCGGACGGTGGTCTTACTTGGCGAATTGTGGGGCCTGCCGAATCACTCTTCGGCCCCGATCGCGATCAAGGGATTAATTGGCTGAATGGAACGTTTATTACCTCTAATCCGGGTAATCAATCGATCGGACAATTTGGTTGGACGAACGCTACCCAAAACGACCGCCAGAGACGCTGGCTGAATGCCCGCTTCCATTTGGACATGATTCCGTTGGCCGAGCGTGGGCAAGTGCGGTTACGGTTGGCGTTTGCCAGCAACGACAAGAATGCAGGTGATGCCATTGGCACCAGGTTTGACGGGTTTGCTTTTGACAACGTTTATGTTGGGAATAAAAAGCGGCAAGTGTTGGTGGAGCACTTCACGAACTTTACGTCCACACCCACGCAGGCAATTCTGGATGCATCCAGTTACCTCAATAACTTGTATCAGGATCAAATCACGTTCCGCCAGGGTAACTCCGACTTCACGGACATTCAATACCACATGGAAGTGCCGGGCAATGATGTGTTGAACAAAGAAAATCCGGTTGATCCAGCATCGCGTGCGCTGTTCATGAACGTCTCGCAACCGCCTACCACCATCATGGATGGTATTGTCAATAATCAGTTTAACGGGCTTACCACGCGACTAAACCGCGTGGAGTTGGATCGCAGAGCATTAAAAGATCCACTCTTCCGATTACAACTTCAGGAAGTTCCAACAACGGATAACAACCGGATTTCATTGCGGGTAACCATTACGGCCGATTCAGCGGTGAATAATTTCCCGATGATCGTTCAAGTAGCCTTGGTAGAGGATGGAATTGGATCCGGCCGCGCCACCATGCGTAAGTTCTTGCTATCTCCCGGCGGGCAGATTATTAATGGCGCTTGGGTGCGCAATCAGCAGCGAATCGTAAGCCGCGATACGGCTGCGATCGATGTACCGATCAAAGATCCAAGTCGTTTGCGATTGGTGGCTTTCATCCAGAACCGAACTACCCGCGAAATCTTGCAGGTGACCAGCACCGTGGCTGCTCCCAAGCAAGGACGTTTAGTGGTAGGGCTACCCGAGGATGAATGGATGGAGTCCTTGCAAAACGTGGCGGTTTATCCCAATCCAGCTAAGGGCACGTTTTACCTTTCTGTTCCGAAGGAAGTTGAAGCCGAAGGGCGTTGGAAGCTCTTGGATCAGCGGGGCGTGGCTGTGCGCAGCGGATCGTTCGATCAAGCTCAAAACGGAGTGATTCAGGTGGATGTGCGCGACCTTCCGGAAAGCATTTATATCGTGGCGCTTCTTGGGCCGGATGACAAATTCATCTACAAGAAACTCATGATTCTGCGCGAGCGGTAAAGCTCAGAGCAGGCAGGGGGAATTGAATTTGATTTGTATTTCAAATTCATTATCAATACTTTAGTGCCTTGTACCTCATTTTTTAAACTAAGTATAACCCCATGCGTGCAATTTGGAAAGGGCATATTCAGTTTTCGCTGGTAACCATTCCCATCCGGATTTATAATGCGATTGACACGAGTCAAACGGTCAGCTTTAACCTGTTAACGCGCGAGGGGCACAATCCGGTTAGCTACGAGAAAAAGGACAAGGTAACGGGCAAGCCACTCAAGTCGGAGGAGATCGTGAAAGGGTATCAGTATGAGCCTGGCCAATATGTAATCATCGAAGAAGATGACTTTGCTAAGATTCGCTTGAAGAGCACCCGCGTGATTGAGATTGAAGGGTTCGTGAATGAACAAGAAGTTCATTCCACACTTTTAGAAACACCCTACTTCATTGGACCGGATGGCGATGTGGCTGCGAAAGCCTACGGCTTGCTGATGCATACCTTGAAGGAAAGTGGCAAAATCGGTGTGGGGAAAGTGGTTTTGCGCGATCGCGAAACGCCAGTGTTGATCACCCCTTATGAATCGGGATTGATGCTTTATCGGCTGCGTTACCCGAATGAAATCCGTTCCATGCAGGAGGTACCCCAGCTCCTCGAAGTTAAAGCCGACAAAGACCAGCTTAAACTGGCGAGAACATTGGTCGATTCAATGTCTGTTAAATTCTCGCAAATTGAATTGAAGGATCATTACTTCGATGCCCTACAAGAGATGATTCAAGCCAAAATTGCTGGCAAGGAAGTAGTGAGCGTTGGCGAAGAAGAACCCGAAAAGGTGGTCGATATCATGACGGCCCTGAAAGCCAGCATCGAGGCGGCCAAAAAGAAACCGATGGAGAAAGCCATAGGCGCTGCGGCCAAGGAGCAAAAAGCAGCCGCCAAGACGGCAAAAACCAAGAGAAAAGCCAGCTAAACACGGGTAGTGAAAATCGGTTACGTGCGTATCTTTGCGCGATGACCAAGGTTGTTCAGTTTCCGTTTTCATCGCCCGAGAAATTCGGTTTTCGGCCGGTACGAAAGCGAACGAACAAAACCGACCCGAAAGGTCAACTCAATCTTTTTTCCGGAGCCCGGATCGTAAAACTCAATCAGCTTTCGCCCTTTGAAGAGGCGCTGATGCTGGATGAACAGCAGGATGCTCGTGCCATCGCCATGTATGAAGAGGCCATCCGGCAAATTGATGCTATGGCCGATGCCTATTGCAATTTGGGGATCATTTATTCGCAACGGCAGGATTTCAGCAAAGCCGTGGATTGTTTTACGAAAAGCTTGAAGGAAGATCCGCGCCACTTCGAATCGCATTACAATTTAGCGAACGTTTATGCTGAACTTGGCAATTTGCCACTCGCGAAACTGCATTATCAGGTCTCCATCGAAATCGAACCCGACTTTCCCAACAGTTATTTTAATCTCGGATTGACTCAGGCTCGAGGCCGCGAATGGCAAGCCGCCATCGATTCGCTCACGCAATACTTGCTGCGCGTTAGCTTAGAAGAAGGCAAGCAGGCGCGTGAGTTGATTCAGCAAATGACCGCATCGCTGCAGCCGGAGTAGGCTTACAAGCTCCACATCGTGATCACAAACAGAAGCGCGCGGTAGAGCTCTAATGCTACCTTTAAAATCAAAAGCATGATACCTGATTTAACAATCAGCTTCCACGATCGCTCGTGATAAAACACGGCACTCGCTCGTAAAAGGAAATAAAGGTTGGTGATGAAAAAGATGGCCGTAAGACTGATTTCATTCAAGTATGCCCCAAGGCCAAAAACGCGCGTCATCAGTGTAAGCAAAATCGCATTCACGAAAAGATTGAAGCAGGCCAACTCCACCATGAAACCCACGTGATCGATAAAGTAGCGGTTTCGCTTCCGATAGAATCCGTTGAGTGGGAGGGAAGCCAGAAAAACGAATACCATAACCAATAGCTTGGCAAAGCCGATGGTTTTTTCGTTGTAGAGTAAGGCAAACGAATCAATGGATTTTACTTGCAGCGCAACCATTTTATGCGCGATCCAATTCGCATAGAGCTGCCGGAAGGGAGTAAGGAGCTGGGTATTCAGCGAAGCGTTAAAAAGCTGAATCACCGGAAAGAAAAAGTATACCAGGTTTAAAACAAAGAACAGCGAGAGCGGCCGTAGGTACATCACTCTTCGGCCTTCTGCAAACTCTTTGGAAAGGAACCCCGGCTTTTTTAACACCAGCCACAACGTTTTGATGAACTTGTTATCGGCAAACGTGATCGCGATCATCACGTTGCTGAGAAATGTTCGGAACGAGCGATCTACCGGCAGCAATACTTTTTCACCACAGAGGTTACAGTAGTAACCCACGAAAGTATTCCGGCAGCTTTTACAGGTATGTGTTTCGGTTTCCAATGCCATGCGGATTGCAGGTGGCAAAACTACAACCTGCCTCCTTGTGTTGTTAGTGATTTCAGGATTTTCAACCCCCGACTTCGAAACGCGGGCGTTGCGATGGGCAGTTCATCTTCAATTAACGGTACGAGTTCATTCTTCAGGTCGGCATACATATCGCAAAGGTTTCCCAACACCGTCATCGCAAAAACTCGGACGGCAATTGATTCACTCCGATCCCGAAACAAACGCATGGCCAACTGAAGCACTTTTGCGTGATGGTACCGTGGAGTCTCCACAAACTGAAGCATGCGCATGGTATTCCGTTTTAGTCCAGTCGAGGCATTTGGTTGAGCCGCAGCCCCGAGCAATTTGCGAAGATGGGGTGTAAGTAATTGGGGCGATTTCTCTGCGATCACGCTAAGGGGCCAGGACGAATGCTGGCTGATTCTCGTGGGGCCAGTCAACAACGCATTGATAAGTGTTTGCATGCGGGTTGGATCGTTGCCCACCCAGGTTACTATTTGCAAGCAGCGCACGCGCGAGGCCGGTTGTTCGAGTAAACCAATCAAATTGAAAATCAATGTATTACTTTAGTATATGAGGTATAATTTATTGATTGTTAGGTTATTTAAATTCTTTTTAGTTACCTTTATTGAAGATAAAAAGGCTGCGATATGATCGTATTTTTTGCCATTGGCGCTACGCTATTTTTTCAAATCGGATTGTGCTTGTTCTGCTTTTACCGAAAGCAAGCTGCAGGATCTTGATAAGAAGACATAGCTAATTTTTTTGTTTCGATTGAAGGGCTTGTATCCCCTGTACGAGTATTGCCCGAATCATCAAAACCCAGGGTATTCCGTGCAGGAGCGTATCAAACCAATCCATGGGTTGCATACCGTTAGCACCTCCTGCTATCCACCGAAGTTTACCCCAGATATGAGGCTCTGGAAAGAAAGGAGCAAGGCCCAAGGTAAGCGCGGCCAGGGCCCACAATTTCCAATCGTTAAGTAGCTTTTTCATGTGTATTTCTTTGTT
>JBIIVI010000156.1:0-8565 GCA_044339555.1 Cyclobacteriaceae bacterium
AAAAACCGTGGTGTGAGCGAATCGGCCGGGTAGAGTTTCACCAGCGAAGCTCCCAACGCGTGGGCCTGCACCACTTCACTGACGGTGCCACAGCCGGGAATCCAAAGTCGGTGTTGATGGGTTTGAATACTTGCCATCTCAGGTACGAGTGCTGGCGAGACCACAAAATCTGCACCTGCTTCCAAAAATGGTTGTGCGGCTTGTACCGTAAGAATCGTGCCGATGCCCAGACGTAGATCGGACAGATGTTGCGTAGCACTCTTCAAGTGCTTAAAGGTTGCCAAGGCTTCGGGTCCGCGATTGGTGAACTCAAAAACAGTCAGGCCCGCTTGGTAACACGTTTCGATCACAGCGGAACACAGCGCTCGGTTGGAGTGATAGAACACGGGGATCAGGCGCTGCGCGGCAAAGCGCGCTTGGATGCTTTCAGGTGAGGAGATCATGCCATTGACACGAACGAAGGTACTGATTCTTCAGATTTTTCAGATCGCATTTGCGTGGATCGGCAACGCAGTTTCAAGAGCAAGTGCCATTTCAAATCTGCGTTCGGATTTGTTCAACAGTGCCAAGATCAACAATTCGGCTGGGATGTATTGCTTTTTACGTGCGCACTATTAAACTTAGGCTATGAATATCACGCTAGGTTCAACCAGTTATTTCAAAAACATAGGGGCGATTCGGTACGAGGGTGCAAGCACCGACAATCCACTCGCGTTTCGGTTTTACAATCCTACACAGAAAGTAGGAGGCAAAACCATGGAGGAGCACTTCCGGTTTGCTGTGGCCTACTGGCATACGTTCTGTGGCACGGGAGGCGATCCGTTTGGAGCCCCCACAAAAAATTTTCCCTGGCTCCAAGCCAGCGACCCTGTGCAGCGTGCCTACGACAAGATGGATGCTGCTTTTGAATTCATCACCAAAATTGGGATTCCATTTTATTGCTTTCATGACTATGATTTAGTGGAAGAAGCGCCCACGTTGAAGGAATCCGAAGAGCGCCTTCAAAAAATGGTTGACTATGCCAAACAAAAGCAACAAGCTTCGGGAGTTAAGTTGTTGTGGGGTACCGCCAATATGTTTTCAAATCCCCGCTACATGAATGGGGCCGCCACCAACCCGGATTTTCAGGTGGTCTGCCATGCAGCTGCACAAGTCAAAAACGCCATCGATGCTACCGTGGCACTGGGCGGAGCGAACTACGTGTTTTGGGGTGGCCGGGAAGGCTATCTATCGCTACTGAATACAAATATGAAACGCGAGCAAGAGCACCTGGCTCGTTTTCTGACAATGGCACGCGACTACGGTCGTAAGAATGGCTTTCAGGGAACGTTTCTGATTGAACCCAAGCCGATGGAGCCCACCAAACATCAGTACGATTTCGATGCGGCTACGGTGATTTCCTTTTTACGCCAGTACGATTTGCTGAATGATTTCAAGCTGAACATTGAAGTGAACCACGCTACACTGGCTCACCATACGTTTCAACATGAACTTCAAGTGGCGGCAGATGCTGGCGTGTTAGGCAGCATGGATGCGAACCGGGGCGATTATCAAAACGGTTGGGATACTGACCAATTCCCTAATAACATTTACGAGCTCACCGAAGCCATGCTCGTGATTCTACAGGCCGGTGGATTCTCTACCGGTGGAGTTAACTTCGATGCCAAGACGCGCAGAAATTCTACCGACCTTGAAGACATCTTTTATGCACACATTGGCGGGATGGATGCCTTTGCTCGGGCGCTGTTGGCCGCCCACGCGATTCTTGCTGAAGGAACCTATTCAAGATACCTAAATGAACGTTACCAGAGCTTTGATCAAGGCCCGGGAAAAGATTTCGAAACTGGAAAGCTGGATTTAGCAGCACTGCGAACACTGGCCCATCAGATGGGCGAACCCGAGCAGCGGAGCGGTCGGCAGGAGTGGGTCGAAAATCTGCTCGCCAGATTTGTTTAAACCCGCTTGTGAAGTTTTACCACGCCTGATTCCTAAAAATTACTACTTTCACCACCACTAAAATTCAAACGTATGAAGCGCAAATTACGCATGGGGATGATCGGAGGGAGCATCAACTCGTTCATCGGTCCGATTCACCGCAAAGCAGCCTTAATGGATGGCAATATCGAACTGGTGGCAGGTGCCTTTAGCTACTTGCCGGAAGAATCGAAGGAAACCGGTGAGGCTTTGTTCCTTAATCCCCATCGTGTGTATGCCACCTACGATGAGATGTTCGAAAAGGAAAAGAACCTGCCGGGCGACCAACGTATCGATTTCGTTTCGATTGTAACGCCCAATCACGTCCATTTTGATCCTGCCAAGAAGGCGATTCAGAACGGTTTTCACGTCGTGGTAGAAAAGCCTATGACCTTTACAGTAGCCGAAGCCAAAGCGCTGAAAAAGGTCGTTGATAAGAAAGGTCTGGTACTGGCCTTGACACACACTTACACAGGCTACCCAATGGTAAAAGAAGCGCGCCACCTGATCGCCGCAGGCGAAATCGGAGCGGTGCGGAAAGTATATGTAGAATATCCACAAGGTTGGCTCTCCACATTTTTGGAAGGAACCGGCAATGCCCAGGCTTCCTGGCGCACAGACCCGAAACGTTCGGGTGCCGGCGGAGCTATTGGCGACATCGGTACGCATGCTGCAAATCTGGCTGAGTACGTGACGGGATTGAAGATCACCGAAGTTTGTGCCATGCTTAACATCACCGTCAAGGGACGTAAGCTGGACGATGACAGTTCTATGCTGATCAAATTCGAGAATGGCGCCACGGGCGTGCTGCTCGCCACCCAGGTGGCCGCAGGCGAAGAAAACAACCTGAACATTCGCGTGTATGGGGAAAAGGGTGGTTTGGAGTGGAAACAGGAAGAGCCCAACACCATGGTGATGAAGTGGATGGACCGCCCGAAAGAAATCGTGCGCACCGGCTGGCCGTACATGTCGGACGCAGCCAAGCGCTTCACCCGCACACCTGCCGGTCACCCGGAGGGATACCTGGAGGCATTTGCCAACATCTATCGAGCTTTTACTCAGGCGGTGCTGGACTACAAGCCTGGAAAGAAGATTGATTCCGATAAATATGATTTCCCAAGTGTAGATGAAGGTATCCGTGGGATGACGTTCATCGAAACGGTAGTGAAATCTGCACGCGGCGCAGCCAAGTGGACGAAGTTGAAGGCGTAACAGTGGACAGTTTGAGAAGTTGATTGTTGAGTTGTTAGCAGGTGATTCGGACAAAAACATTCGCTTTCAAGACCTTTGCAAAGTGATGATTCGATTTGGATTTAAAGAACGTATAAGGGGAAGTCTCCATATCTACTCGAAGCCGGATGTACAAGAGATTATTAACCTGCAAGAGGGCGGAAACGGTAAAGCAAAACCCTATCAGGTTAGACAGGTTCGTGAAATATTGGTTCGTTATAAACTCGTGAAATCAACAAAAGAATGAGTCCCAAATACGAGATAATTATTTACTGGAGTGACGAAGACGATTCTTTTGTTGCTGAAGTTCCGGAATTGCCGGGCTGTATGTCGGATGGTGCCTCTTACCAGGAAGCATTAACCAACGCCGAACAGGTGATCCGGTATTGGATTGAAACCGCGGAAGAAGAAGGTCGTTCAATTCCACAACCAAAAGGTCGATTAAAGTACGCGTAAGCAAAACTGGAACATGAGAAACATTCAAGGACCCGCCATCTTTTTGGCGCAGTTTATGGGCGATGAAGCGCCCTTCAACAACCTAAAGTCCATTTGCAAGTGGGCGGCCAGCCTCGGCTACGTGGGTGTACAGATTCCTTCGTGGGATAGCCGGTGTATTGATTTAAAGCGTGCGGCCGAAGACAAGGAATATGCGGATGAGATTCGGGGTACGGTGGAGTCGTGTGGACTTAAAATCACCGAGCTTTCAACTCACCTGCAAGGGCAGCTCGTGGCTGTTCACCCCGCCTACGATAAGCTATTCGATGCATTTGCTCCCAAAGAAGTGCACGGCTTGCCGAAAGAACGGACCGAGTGGGCCGTGAATCAATTAAAGTATGCAGCCAAAGCCAGCGCGAATCTGGGACTGAAAGCACACGCTACATTTAGCGGGGCCCTTTTATGGCCCACCGTTTATCCCTGGCCGCAACGACCTGCCGGATTGGTGGAGGATGGCTTCAAAGAACTTGCCAAACGCTGGCTACCCATTCTGGATACGTTCGATAAACACGGTGTGGACGTCTGTTACGAAATTCACCCGGGCGAAGACTTGCACGATGGCGTTACTTTTGAACGCTTCTGGGAAGCAACGGGCAAGCACACGCGTTGCAATATCCTCTACGACCCCAGCCATTTTGTTCTGCAACAACTCGATTACCTGCGGTACATTGATTTCTACCATTCGTTCATCAAAATGTTCCATGTGAAGGATGCGGAATTTAATCCTACCGGCAAGAGTGGTGTTTACGGTGGTTATCAGGATTGGGTAAACCGCCCTGGGCGTTTCCGTTCGCTGGGCGATGGCCAGGTGGATTTTAAAAGCATTTTTTCGAAGCTGGCGCAATACAACTATGAGGGCTGGGCCGTGTTGGAGTGGGAGTGTTGCATCAAACATCCTGAGCAAGGAGCTGCGGAAGGCGCGCCCTTTATCAAACAACATCTCATTCGCGTGACCGAAAAAGCATTTGATGATTTTGCATCTGCTGGAAAAGACCCCAAATTAAATAAAGCTGTATTAGGATTATCGTAAAGTAACTGATCACAACCATGAAGAAAATTGTAATTGCTGTATGTCTGGCTGGTTTAATTGCGGCCTGTTCACCGCCCAAGGAAACCGTGAACACCGAAGATTATGGAGATCCTAAACAAACCGCTGCTTCCACGGATGTCTCGGCCTCGGATTTAATTGCTCAGGGGGAGTCACTTGTTAAAGCCAGCGACTGCAAGACCTGCCATCACGTGGCCAACAAAATCATTGGCCCTTCGCATACAGACGTGGCCAAGAAATACGAGTTCACCAAAGCGAACGTGGAGTACCTTGCAGGCAAAATCATTGCCGGAGGCGCTGGAATTTGGGGCGATGTTCCGATGACAGCCCATGCTGATCTCGCACAGGCGGATGCTGAGAAGATGGCCCGCTATGTGCTGTCGCTGGATGGCGAAGTCGAACATTAAGAAAAAGGTCTATTCATTTGTGCCTTTGATACCCAGGTTCTCTTGGGTACGCAAAGGCGCAAGTATTTTTTAAAGGCTGTAAACAAAACAATCTAGTAACACCGTGAAAAAGCTTCTACCCTTAATCGCTCTGGCAATCCTGCTTCAGTCTTGCTTTCAGGACAAACCCCGTGTGCTTGTATTCTCAAAAACAAAAGGCTTTCGGCATGAGTCCATCGCTGCAGGGAAAACGGCCCTTCAAAAACTCGGAGCCGACAACGGCTTTGAAGTTGACACGACCGAAAACAGCGCTTACTTCACCGAAGACAGCCTGAAAAAATACCGGGCTGTTGTGTTCCTGAGTACCACCGGCGATGTGCTCGACTTTCAACAGCAGAATGCTTTCAAACGTTTTATTCAGGCTGGAGGTGGCTACATGGGTATTCACGCTGCCGCGGATACAGAATACGATTGGTGGTGGTATGGAAAAATGGTGGGTGCGTATTTTAAAAGTCACCCACACCAGCAGAAGGCAAAACTCATTAAGATAAAGACCGATCAGCTAGACCAAAAAACTCCCGAACCTTGGGAGCGCTTCGATGAGTGGTACAATTACCGCAATATCTCCGATAAAATTAATGTGCTCTACAAACTCGATGAGTCAAGTTACGAAGGCGGTGAGAACAATGGCGATCATCCGATTGTCTGGTATCATGAATTTGATGGGGGCCGGGTGTTTTACACCGGTATGGGGCACACCAACGAAAGTTTTCAAGAGCCTGAGTTTTTGGAACAACTTCGGATCGGGATCAACTATGCGATTGGCTCTCGTAAGCCCGACTTCAGCAAAGCCCGCGAAGGAAGGTTGCCGGAAGATAATCGCTTCAAGAAAGTCGTCTTGGGTTACAACCTGGATGAGCCCACCGAGTTTACCATTTTGCCCGATAGCCGAATCATCTTTATCGAGCGCAAAGGCGCGGTTAAGTTGTATGATCCGAAGACTGACTCGATCACGCAAATCAATAAGTTCAATGTGTACACCACCCATGAAGACGGTATGATCGGCATCACCAAAGACCCGGATTTTGCCACCAATAGCTGGCTGTACATTTTCTACTCGCACCCGGAACGCTCCGCCAATGTTGTTGCTCGTTTTACATTTAAAGATGGTGCGATTGACATGACCTCAGAAAAACGGATACTGGACGTATCCACCCAGCGCGAAACCTGTTGCCACACCGGTGGCTCGCTTGCCTTTGGTCCGGATGGAAATTTGTTTATTTCAACCGGCGATAACACCAGCCCTTTCGAATCCGATGGATTTAGTCCGGCAGATGAGCGCCCGGGGCGTGCCCCGTTTGATGCGCAAAAATCCTCTGCTAACACCAATGACTTGCGCGGAAAAATCCTACGCATTCGTCCCACGCCGGAAGGCGGCTACACCATTCCCGAGGGAAACCTCTTTCCGGAAGGCGAGGAGAAAACACGGCCTGAAGTCTACGTAATGGGTACGCGCAATCCATACCGCATAGCGGTTGATCAGAAATCGGGCTTCTTGTACTGGGGTGAAGTAGGCCCCGATGCGGGTGCTGATCATCCCGATCGGGGGCCGCGTGGCTATGATGAAGTCAATCAAGCAAAAAAGCCTGGCTACTTTGGTTGGCCGTTATTTGTTGGCAATAACTACGCCTATGGTAAGTATGATTTTGAAAAGAAAGTCGTTACGGGTAAACACGACCCGACCAAACCGATTAACACCTCTCCAAATAACACTGGCAAAACCGAACTGCCACCCGCAAATCCTGCTTTTATTTGGTATCCATACGCCGCCTCTCCCGACTTTCCGCTGGTAAAAGAGGGTGGTAGGAATGCCATGGCGGGCCCGGTTTACTATTCAGAAAAATACAAAGACCAGGCGGCCGCTTTCCCAGCGTATCTTGACGGTAAGCTGATCATCTACGATTGGATGCGAAACTGGGTGCGCCTTGTAAGTATGGATGCCGAAGGCAACATTACCGACATAGAGCCTTTCCTTTCGGGGATGACCTTCAATAACATTATCGATATGGAGTTTGGGCCGGATGGCAAACTCTACACCTTAGAGTATGGCACTGCCTGGTTTAAGCAAAACATGGATGCACGCCTTTCGCGCATCGAATACAACAAGGACAATCGGGGGCCGGATGCACAACTCAGTGCAGATGTTACCAAAGGTGCGGTGCCGCTTACCGTTAACTTCTCAGCTACCCAGTCCGTTGACCCGGATGGGGATGCGATTACATTTGAGTTGGCGATTAACGGCACGGTGCTGCAATCGGAGAATGGAACCTTCCGGCAGGTGTTTGATAAGCCCGGCATCTACAAGCCTGCGCTTACCGTTACGGATGCCAAAGGATACCAATCAACCACGGAGCTAACAATCATTGCCGGCAACCAGCCCCCCGAGGTGTCGATCGCGTGGGACGGCAACTCGCAATTTTATCTGGATGGCACCAGCGGCAATTACAGTGTGTCAGTTGCCGATCAGGAAGATGGGACGCTCGCTGATGGCAAGATTAAGCCCGAACGCGTAATGGTTTCATTCAATTATTTACCGCAAGGGTTTGATCTCACCAAAGTTGCTCAGGGGCACCAGAAGGCCGAGTTGCCCGGTAAAATTTTGATCGCGGAAAGCGACTGCAAATCCTGCCACATGATCGATGAGAAATCCGCAGGCCCCAGCTATCGCGAAATCGCCCGTAAGTATAAGAAAGATCCGGGCGCCTTGGAGCTACTCGCCAACAAGATCATCAATGGTGGCTCGGGCGTGTGGGGCGAAGTAGCAATGGCCGCGCACCCGCAGATCACCAAAGAGCAAGCGCTACAAATGGTAGAATACATTATTTCGCTGGCGAAAGAAGAGGGCGCGAAATCCCTGGGGGTTACCGGAAAGGTGTCTTTCAATCCGCCACCACCGCCACCTAATGAATCGCCAAAGGGAGCATACCTGCTTACTGCTTCCTACGATGATCGGGGTAATGGCGCTATTCCTTCTTTGAGTGGCGAAAAGACGCTGGTGCTCCGTGCGCCCTACGTGTCTGGTGGCGAAGCTACTGCACTCAGTGGCCCGCGCAAATTCAACACACCAAATGGTCAGCAGATTTTGGAGGGAATCACCCACGGCAGTTCGGCTACGTTCAAGAGCCTTGACCTAACTGGAGTCACCAAGATTGAATGCGTAATTGCGGAGGTAGCTATGATGTCCAAAGGTGGTACGATTGATATTTTCCTCGATCAGCCCAATGGCACCAAGCTGGGTACCGTTGATTTCAAAAACGCCAAGGAAATCAATGTCATGACCGGTGTAAACATGAAGGTGGCAACCACCAACTCAAAAACAGCTGGTATTCACGATTTGATTCTGGTGTTTAACAATCCGGATGCGGGCGACAG
>JBIIVI010000158.1:0-8537 GCA_044339555.1 Cyclobacteriaceae bacterium
AATGCCGCGTCTATCTATAGTCTGACGGCCGACATTTACTACCAGCAGAAAAACTACACCAAAGCCCTTAGTTTCTACGAATCTTCGCGCAACATCTACGAAAAGTATTTCAGCAAAGGGCATCCGGAGTATGTTCGGATTCGCTCGAAAGAAGCCAAGGTGTATTTCATGCAGCAAGAGTTTAAACTGGCGAAGAGAAATATTGAGGAAGCCCTTGCCAATTACGAAATGTTTATCAAGCAGTACTTCCCCGCGCTAAGCGAACGCGAGAAAGCCAAGTACTGGAACACCATCAAAGATGACTTTGAGTTTTACAACACGCTGGCATTTAGTCAGCTGGAAGACTTTCGCGACCTCACGGGTAAGGTGTACAACTACCAACTTCTAACAAAAGCCCTGTTGCTTAGTTCGTCCATCAAAATCCGTGAGCGCATTCTGGCCAGCAACGATGAAAATCTAAAGAAGCTATACACTACCTGGGTCGACAAAAAAGAAAACCTGACCCGGGTGCTTTCCATGAGTGCCCAGCAACTGATCGACAATAACATCAACCAAAATACCCTAAGTGGTGAAGTGGAGGCTTTAGAACGTGAGCTGAGTGAGAAGTCCGAATTGTTCGGCCAGGGTTTTGAAAACAAGCGGGTAACCTACGAGAGCGTGCAAAAGTCGATCGCCAAAGGCGAAGTTGCGATGGAAATGATCCGCTACCGTCATTTCAACCATGTGCTTACCGACTCGATTGTTTATGTCGGCCTGTATGTGAAGAGTGACAACGAACGCCCTAAGGCGATTATCCTGCCGGGCGGAAAAGATATGGAAGTGAAGTACTTCCGTTTCTTCAGGAACAATTTTCAGCGCAGATTACGCGATACAATTTCGTATCGTGTTTTCTGGGACCCGATCGAAAAAGCAGTTGGCCAGTATGCAACATTGTATTTGTCGCCCGATGGTGTGTACACCCAGTTAAATCTGGAAGCGATGCTTACGCCGGACGGACGTTACGTGCTGGATAACTCAAATATTGTGATGATCAGCAATACGAAGGATTTATTCTTTCGGAAGAGCAAAGGAAAAACAGCGGCCGCATCTGCCAATTCCGCCACCCTTTTTGGCAATCCTACATTTTACCTGAGCGCTTCCACGGTGCGCAGATACACCGACTTACCCGGAACAGAAAAGGAAGTAGCCGAACTTCAAAGCCTGCTGGATGAAAAAGGTTGGAAAACATTTGAATATACCGAAGGCTCTGCCACCGAAGAGCGGGTGAAGGAATTGGAAAGCCCGAAAATCTTTCATATCGCCACGCACGGTTTTACTACTCCTAAAATGGACAAATCGGCCATCGACAAGCTTTCTGAAAATGAAGCGATGCAAGCCGATAATCCGCTGCTAAAAACGGGTTTGTTACTGCGCGGTGCAGGCGACTTACTAAACAAAACCAGCTACAACTACAATATTGAAAACGGCATCTTAACGGCCTACGAAGCCATGAACCTGAATTTGGATCGAACCGATTTGGTGGTGTTAAGCGCCTGCGAAACCGGACTGGGCGAAATCCGAAATGGCGAAGGCGTTTACGGCCTGCAACGTGCCTTCTTGGTAGCAGGCGCGAAAGTATTGATCATGAGCATGTTTAAGGTAGACGATGAAGCCACGCAAAAACTGATTCTCAACTTCTATCGTAAATGGCTCTCCAGCGGAAACATGCGGCAAAGCTTTATTGATGCTAAAAAAGAACTGCGTACCGAATATCCGGAGCCGTATTACTGGGGTGCGTTCATTATGATCGGACTGGAATAGTATTTTTTCTTCGGGAAAACGGAGGCAGATTTCGTTTACCGATTCATAATTTAATGGCGTAATTTTAGGGGCTAAATCCCTTATATGAACGTATACAATTCCATCATCGAAACCATCGGTAATACGCCCATGGTTCGTTTAAACAAAGTTTCCAAGGGAATTAAGGGAACCCTCCTTGCTAAAGTGGAGTATTTTAATCCGGGCAACTCTACCAAAGACCGGATGGCGATTAAGATGGTGGAAGATGCTGAAAAGGCCGGGCTGTTGAAGCCGGGCGGCACCATCATTGAAGGAACCAGCGGTAACACGGGCATGGGGTTGGCGTTAGCAGCCGTAGCCAAAGGCTATCGGTGCATCTTTACGATGGCCGATAAACAATCACAAGAGAAGATAAACATTCTGAAAGCCGTAGGCGCCGAGGTGGTGGTCTGCCCCACCAACGTTGAACCGGACGACCCGCGCAGTTACTACTCCGTGGCCCGTAAACTCAATAAAGAAATTCCGAACTCGTTCTATCCCAATCAGTACGACAACCTTTCGAACACGGCCGCGCACTACGAGAAAACCGGTCCGGAAATCTGGGCACAGACGGAAGGCAAGATCACCCACTACGTGGCCACTGTAGGCACGGGTGGTTCTATGTGTGGTACCGCACGCTTCCTGAAAGAAAAGAATCCAAATCTTATTACAGTAGGAGTCGACACCTATGGCTCCGTGTTTAAGAAGTATAAGGAAACTGGCGTTTTCGATAAGAATGAAATTTACCCTTACCTCACCGAAGGTTTTGGTGAAGACATTTTACCGAAAAACGTGGATTTTGATGTAATCGATCAGTTCATTAAGGTAACCGACAAAGATGGCGCCATTGGTGCCCGTAGACTTTCGAAAGAAGAAGGACTGTTTGTTGGCTGGAGTAGTGGCTCGGCGCTACACGGAGCGTTGGAGTATGCACGCCAGCATTTGAAAGAAAATGATGTGATGGTGATTTTGCTGCCCGACCATGGCACTCGCTATCTCAACAAAATCTACAACGACAATTGGATGAAGGACCACGGCTTTTTGGAAGAACGCGTGTTTTCCACTGCCAAAGACATCCTGCGCGCCCGTAATGGTAAAGGCAAATTAGTAACGGTGTCGAACCGCGCCCGCATAACGGAGGCCATCAACCTCATGAATCGCGAAGGTGTAGACCAGTTGCCCGTAACGGACGAAGCGGAGTTTGTGGGCAGTGTAGTGGCGTCAAGCTTGCTGGAGAAAATCATTAGCGATCCACATTTGCGTGACAAACAGGTAACGGAAATCATGGACAAGTCCATTCCGTTCGTGGCGTTAGACAGCACGTTGGATGTGCTGTCCTCATTGCTTAATAAAAGTAACAAAGCGGTGTTGGTGCGCGATGAATCCGAGCAGGTTCACATCATCACACAACACGATTTGCTCAAGGCCATGATGGCCTGATTGTTTTCCTGACTTGTCCGAAGCAAATTTTTCAAAGAGTGAACTCATTCACTTCCAGATTTTTGGTTCAAAAATTTGTGTTTTGCCGTAACTAAGTAACCACCGAAGTAAGATACGGCAGCCTATACTTTGCTCATTTTCGTTTGCATTCCATGGCGGGAGAAGAAGTTTATCGCCGCCGTTCGATTTATTTGCAGGTCGGCACGGATGCGCGCTGAATAGAATCGCTTTCCACATGCCGATCGTAGTCGCGCATTACACCCCTTTCCCCCCGCGAAACGCGGGGGGAAAGGGGTGAGCGCGCCTGCAAACTATTTCGGGGCACACCATTTATCAGCGCGCACCTGGCACTCACTCAATCTGGGCACCAACCAAACCAACCTTCAGTCTTCTCTACAATCATCCGGGAGTTGACCCATCCGGTCCGTCATCGAGCAATGTGATAATCCTGCGCATCTCTTACCTCGATGACTTGGCCGAACTGCTACCAAAGCTTTGGTCAGCCGCACTAAAACGAACAAGTCAGGAGCACCCTGGATGTGCTCTCTTCGTTGCTTAACAAAAGTAACAAAGCGGTGTTGGTGCGCGATGAATCCGAGCAGGTTCACATCATCACGCAACACGATTTGCTGAAGGCCATGATGGCCTGATTACTTTCCTTTTTTGATTTGAATTTCAATCCGATCGTTACGGCCAGCCAACGTGCTGTTGAGCGGATAGATGGGTACCCGGCCGCCCTCGGCGGTTACGCCAATGCGCTTGGCTCCAATGCCCTGATCGACCAGATATGACTTCACCACATCACCACGCTGCTGAGTAAACTGCTTGGCACTGAGGCGGACCTTCTTATTTTTCGCCGGATCGATGGCAAAAAAATCAGTGCTTGAGCCCAAAGTGGTTACTTCACGATCCTGTTTGCCGTTACAGTGGGCATGAATGTTGATTTTATAATTCGGATTTTCGTTCATCAGTGCAGCCAGGCCGTCTAACTCGTTGCGCGACTCTGGCTGTAGTACCACCGCATTTCCAAAAAAACGAACATCATTAAACTCTACATAATCACCGCGGGTAACGCGGTCCAGTTCCAGATCTACAATATACTCATCGGAACTACCCATTTTTCCTTCGGGTAGATTCGGTGTCTGATAGCTGAATGTGCGGGTCTCGGCCTTGTAGCCCGGCGCCACGGTAGACAACACCAGTATGCCGTCTGTATTTTTTGGTGTTTTGATTTGCACTTGTTCGTTCGAGCGAAACGCCTGATATTGGGTGGCCCGCGGCCCTTCCAGAATCTGCACTTCGCCTACAACAGCCTCCTTCGTTTTGGCATCAATCAAATTGAATACAAACGTTTTGCCTTCCAGTTTCGGAGCGGGAGCTGGTTTTGTTTCCTGCGGCTCTGGTTGCTTAACGGGTGTTTCGGTTTTTATCGGTTCGGGCTGCGGCGCTGGTTGCGGTGCAGGCGAAACGGGATCTTTTGGGAGCGGTTCGGGCGTAGGTTCCGGCTCGGTGGCGGAGGGTTCGGATACCGCCAGCTGACCCAAAACCCCTTTGTATACCCATGCATCCTTATACGGTGTGGTGGCCTTCACCTTGATCAAAAAGCTGTATGCCCGTGCTTTCTCAGTTGTTTGTAAAACGTACACATAATAGAGATTCTGGCGCGAATTCAGCGTATAGTCTGTCATAAGACTAAGCTTGTTGGCGTTTTCCGTCAGGCGGATGGCATTGTCATGAATGCGAAAAACACCAATCACAACGTAATAGTTGTCGGGCGTCTGCGCGAACATCCAGCAACTGGCCAGGGTGAAGAGGCAGAAAATGAAAAATCTCTTCATAAACAAAAGTTTAAGGGTGTTGCTGTTGATTCTATTTATCCGAAAGAAGGTAATCGCACAATCTTCGCTTTAGATATGGTCCTTCTTATTCTTGATCAATTCAAACATCAGCTCGCGGGCCCGGTGCAACTGTGCTTTTACCGTTCCTAAGGGTGCTTCAATCTCTTCGGCAATCTCTTCGTAGGAAAGCTCATGAAAATACCGGAGCCGAACCAACTTCTGATACTTGGCCGGAAGCATGTTTACAAATACCTGAATCAACTCTTCCTTCTGTGTGCGAATGGCCTCTTCCTGCGGATCGTTGTTGAGATCTTCCACATCAATCGACACGGACTGGCCATCGTCATCCGTGAATGTGTTTTCGATACTCAGTGTATTGATTTTCTTCTTTCGGATATAGTCGATCGTATTGTTGGTGGCAATTCGAAATAACCATGTACTAAACGTAAAATCCTTTTTGAACTTACTGAGGCTCCGGAAGGCCTTGGCAAACGATTCGATAGTAAGATCCTCGGCATCATCTACGTTGCGTACCATTTTTAGAACCATATGATACACCGGCCGCCGGTAGCGCTGGAGCAACCGGGCATAGGCCTTTTCATCGCCCGCCACCGCCTGATCAATCAACTTAAAATCTTCGAGCGCTTTGGAGGAAAACCGGCCCTCGTCTAATTCTTCCATCGGACTTTTTTTGCGAAAAGGGCATTTGTGCCCGCAACAAGGTAATAAATGGAGTAAACAAAATCTAAAATAGGTACCCACCACCACTCAAACTTGATTTTCAGGCGGTTGGCAAAGCTTCGAAGGAGTGTCATCAGCACCAACCAACGCACCGCAAAGGGTGCCAGAAGTACCCAGGATGGTCCGTTAACCGCAACCGGAATAGCCAACAATGCGCTGGCCACTAGCGTGATACCAAAAACACCTAGTACCGCCCGGTGGCCCCACCGATAATGCTTGCCTGCGGAAAGGTGCCGAACCTTTTGTGTGAAGAAGTCCGGCCACGAGTTTTTGGGTTCGGATAAAATGAGCGACTCTGGTTCCAGACACACGGCCACATTGGTGCGCATGGCATGTTCGTTTAAAAACAAATCGTCATCACCGCTGGTAATTTGCAGATGACGATTAAATCCTTTGCTCTTTAGAAATAACTCCTTTCGGTAAAGCAGATTTCTACCTACGCCCATGTACGGCATCCCCAACAGGGCAAACCCCGCCATTTGAACACTAGTGAGCAGCGACTCATACCGAATAAATAAATTCAAGAATCCCGGCTTATCGTAATAAGGAGAAATGCCCACCACAAAATCATGCGTGGGTTGCAAAGCCACCACCATCAGTTCCATCCATCGGGTCGATACGGGCCGGCAATCTGAATCCGATACCAAAATCAATTCGTTTTTAGCTGCCCGAATGCCGAGCGTGAGCGCAAACTTCTTGCCGGGAATATGTGCGGGTGTTTGGGCAACACGCACCATTTTGACTTGCGGAATTCTTGCTGTTAGCTCCAACAGGTAATCGTAGGTGCGATCGTTACTCCGGTCATCCACAATAATCAGTTCAAAGTCGGGGTAAGTCTGTTGCAGCAATGCTGGAACCAGGTCGCGCAGATTTGCCTCCTCATCGTGGGCACATACAATAACCGAAAGCGGAGGCAACGCCTGGCGGGCAATTTCCTGCTTCGCACGCAACAAGGCCACTCCAAGAAGCAGCAAAAACAGCAACTGAATGCCCACAATTAAAAACACAAAAACAACCAAGGCGACTTGAATTTTGATCGCGACAAAGATAGGAATCAGTACCTATCCCCCGCCGGGCTGCCATACAAGTTCGGCGCAAACAAGTACCTTTGTCGGCCATGAAGTTCGAGCTGATCGCCACCGACCCGCAATCAAAAGCACGGGCGGGTTTGATAACCACGGCACACGGCCAGATCGCTACGCCTATCTTTATGCCCGTGGGCACGGCAGGCTCGGTTAAAGCCGTTCACCAGCGCGAACTTGAGTCCGACATCGGTGCACAGATTGTTCTGGGCAACACCTATCACCTTTATTTGCGGCCCGGTACGGCATTATTGGAAAAAGCAGGCGGCCTGCATGGGTTCATGGGCTGGACCCGGCCTATCCTCACCGACAGTGGTGGTTACCAGGTGTATTCGCTTGCCGAAAATCGAAAGATCACCCCGGAAGGAGTTACATTCAAATCGCACATCGATGGCTCCCGCCACGTCTTTTCGCCCGAACGCGCGATGGACATCCAGCGCAGCATTGGGGCCGACATCATCATGGCTTTTGATGAATGTACCCCGTATCCGTGCGACTACCACTATGCGCGTAAATCGATGGACCTCACCCATCAATGGTTGGATCGATGTGTGCAGCGGTTTCAGGATACACCTCCGGTATACACCCTCGAACAAACCCTTTTCCCGATTGTTCAGGGAAGCACCTATCGCGACCTGCGCGAACAATCTGCCCACTACATTGCCAATGCCCACCAACCCGGCAACGCCATCGGAGGGCTTTCGGTAGGCGAACCGGCTGAAGAAATGTACGCGATGACTGATCTGGTGTGCGGAATCCTGCCGGCCGACAAACCCCGGTATCTCATGGGCGTAGGAACTCCGGCCAACATCCTGGAATGCATCGCACTGGGCATCGATATGTTCGACTGTGTGATGCCCACTCGCAATGCGCGCAATGGAATGCTTTTTACTACGCAAGGGGTCATCAACATTCGCAATGAAAAGTGGAAAGACGACCTGACAGCGATTGACGAGACGTTGGGTGGCTACGCCAGCACCGCCCATTCCAAAGCATATCTAAGACACCTGATCATCAACAAAGAAATTTTAGGCGCACAAATTGCTTCTATTCATAACCTGCGGTTTTACCTTTGGCTGGTGGGTAACGCCCGGCAACAAATTCTGCAAGGCACCTTCGCGGAATGGAAAAACCAACAGGTAAAAACACTGATGCAACGATTGTAACATGAAATATCCACGCACTACGTTCACCACAGGTATGTTCATTGGGCTTGGATATTCCATGTGACTTTGAACGGAAAATTACCAGCACATGAAACCAGGCATGATGAGATTTATCACACAGGGGAATGAAAATGGTGAGGTCCCATCTGTCCTTAAACCTAAAATTATTTTCAGATGAAAATTCTTGACCGCTACATCATTCAAAAAGTGCTCTCCACGTTCTTTTTCGTGGTATTGATCCTGAGCGCCATCATTGTGGCCATTGACCTGACAGAAAAAATCGACAAGTTTTCAAAAAACAACCTTTCCTCGGCCGCCATTCTGGAGTACTATGGCGATTTCATTCCCTGGATTGCCGGCCTGCTCACACCCATTACGGTGTTTATCTCCATTGTGTACGTCACCTCCCGCTTGGCCTCCCATACGGAAATCATTGCCATGCTCAGCGGTGG
>JBIIVI010000159.1:0-8512 GCA_044339555.1 Cyclobacteriaceae bacterium
TACAACATCAGCCTTGTCGACAAACGATAAATATTGTTTAAAAGGTACGTCAACCACTCTTAGGTATTCCATGCGGTCTGAATACTTTGATTGTATCAATTGCATCGCTTCATCAATCAAATGCGACCCCTTAAAGCCAATTCTAGCAGATTGAACGCCGTGAAGAAAAACCAGCTTTCCTGTTGGAATAGAATCAAAGCCAATAGGATTCAAAACCTCTATAGGAAAGGGCACTGTCTTGTAGAGCTTTCCATCAAATTTTCCTTTATAAGCCAAAAAATAGATATATGCCATTGGGATAACGCCATCTACAATTTCAGAAACAAGTTTCTCGTTTATTTGCCTAGACCGTTCTGATTCCCAAATTGAATTCTTTGATTTTTTGTCAATCCGCAAATGTTCAGCTAACGGGCAATATTTGTATTTACCTTCTCGGAACGCTTTATAAAAGAAGTAATCGTCCCCTGCCGCTAGCAGGAACAACTTCCCATTTTTCTTTTTCAAGAACTTAAACTCCGCGAGTGCCGGGCCAAACCTTGAGAATACGGACGGATTGACTATCTGAACAACGTCATAACCGCGCATTTCTTTCAAGGCCACTAACTCTTTTCTGATCCTAGTGAAAGTCCTCAGATAACTGTTAGAAGAGAAGCCGCCATTAATGTCAATATCTCTCGGCAAGTTCTTGAAACCGTCCCCGTCACTTGCGAGAGTCACTTGGTGTCCATAGCCAACTAGTGCCTTTTTCAAGTTCAAATGTAAAGAACTGTAGTCTCCAAGAAGAAGTATTCTCATGAAACTGGAGTTTGCCGAATATTGAAACACACGTTGATCGAAGGTGTCGCGTCTTCCAAACCCCATCCGCGTCCGTTAAGGATTTCGAGGTAACTATGAGTGTGTAGGTTTGTAAATCCCTCACTAAATTCAAAATTCTCGCCAGAAATGCTCATAGATCGAAATGAGCGACCAAGGCCTTTTTTGATGGTTCGTGGAAGATCGCTTTCTTCAATGCTTAACTTCCAGCTAGCTTTTGCCCTCTCAAGCAGTAAAATGCCGCAAGCATCACGGCTTGAAACCTTTTGGGTTACTACTGTTTTGATATTCCCGAATAACCAAATTAACATATCAAAAAAATGAATCCCAATGTTGGTGGCTACTCCGCCCGATTTTGCAACATCTCCTTTCCAACTGGTATGGTACCAATGACCTCGAGAAGTGATGTAGGTCAAATCCACGTCATAGATCTTATCCTTGGGGCCATTTAGCACGTGCTCACGCAAAGCGATTATCGCAGGATGCAAACGTAATTGAAGGATCGTGTATACCTTCTTTCCGGTTTCTTTTTCTATTTCGGCAAGTGCATCCACGTTCCACGGGTTCAGTACCAGCGGTTTCTCGCAGATCGCGTGCGCGCCACTTCTCAACGCAAACCGGATGTGGGCATCATGAAGGTAATTGGGTGAACAAATACTCACATAGTCGACACCTTGACCTTGTCTACGCAACTTGTCGATGTGTCGGTCGAAGCGTTCAAACTCGGTAAAGAAATCGCAATCCGGAAAATAGGAGTCCAGAATACCAACACTATCGTGCTTGTCAAGCGCAGCCACTAATACATTGCCCGTGTCTTTAATGGCCTGCATGTGCCGGGGCGCGATATAACCAGCCGCTCCTATCAGCGCAAATCGTTTACCGCTCATTTGACTCAATTTTTTCAACCGCCCCGTTTTCCAGCCGGTATCGTTCACCACTCTCCGGGCAAACCGCTCGTTTTTCCGAATCAAAATTTAACTTATACCCATACTCACTCATCCAGCCTGTTTGCCGAGCTGGGTTCCCAACAACTAAGGCGTAGTCCGGCACATTACGTGTCACCACCGCACCGGCGCCAATGAATGCAAATTTGCCAATCTCGTTCCCGCACACAATCGTGGCATTTGCGCCAATTGTAGCACCTCGCTTCACGAGGGTTTTTGCGTATTGACTCTTCCGATTAATAGCGCTGCGAGGGTTTATCACGTTGGTAAAAACCATGGATGGGCCAAGGAAAACATCATCCTCACACACCACCCCGGTGTAGATCGAGACATTATTCTGCACCTTCACATTATTGCCTAACACAACGTCTGGAGAGATCACCACGTTCTGGCCCAAACTGCAGTCACGGCCAATGACACACCGCGGCATAATATGCGAAAAGTGCCAGATTTTCGTCCCAGCACCAATGCTGCAATCTGGGTCAATAACGGCCGTTTCGTGGGCAAAATAAGAGTCCAAACCTGTCATTTAAAAAATGTTTCAATCGCCTCAACTATAAAATCCACTTCCGAATCCGTCATTTCTGTATGGATCGGCAAAGATAGCACGGTTTGCGACAATCGTTCAGCTATCGGGAACGCGCCCAATCCAATACCTGGTTGCCGAAAGGCTTGCTGTAGGTGCAAAGGTACTGGGTAGTAGATCATCGTGGGCACACCGGCTTTCTCCAAGTGTTTTTTTAAGGAATCCCGATGATTAGTAACAATGGTGTATTGATGAAAAACATGGGTAGAATATGACGCGGTTTCCGGGAATCGGATTTCGCGAATGCGGGCAAGCCGGGAATGGTACCTGGCAGCCACTTCTCGCCTGCGCTGGGTCAATTCATCGAGATACTTGAGCTTGACTAACAATATCGCGGCCTGTAGCGTATCCAACCTACTATTCACTCCAATGACTTCGTGATAATATTTTACACGTTGGCCGTGATTAGCAATCATTCGGATTCGGTCAGCCAATGTAGAATCGCTGGTGATCAGGGCGCCACCATCGCCGTAGCAACCGAGGGGTTTAGAAGGGAAAAAAGAGGTCGTGCCGATGGTGCCTACCGTGCCCGCTTTGCGCCGTTGGCCATTGCTAAACACATAATCGGCACCCAGTGCCTGTGCGACATCTTCAATCAAAAAGATACCGTGCTTCGAGACCAACTGCTGTAAAGGTTCCAAGTGGGCGCACTGACCATACAAATGCACTGGGACAATCGCCTTTGTTCTTGGTGAGATTTGTTTCTCGACCTGTTGAACATCTACATTAAACGTACCTTCCTCCACATCCACAAACACAGGCTTCAGGCCGAGAAGAGCGATTACCTCAGCGGTTGCCACGTAGGTATGTACTGGTACAATGACTTCGTCACCCGGGCGCAGACCCAACGCCATCATCGCAATTTGAAGTGCATCTGTGCCATTTGCACAGGGGATAACCCGGGCACCATTCAGATACTGCGAGAGTGCGTTGGCAAATTCCTCTACCTGCGGACCATTGATAAAGGCCGTTGATTCCAGTACCTGGCTAATGGCTGCATCAATCTCCACCTTCATGCGAAGGTATTGATCGCGCAGATTTACCATTTGCAACTTCATTTTCCAGCCAACTTCTTTTCCCAATTCCACGCGTCCGCCAGCGCCTCATCTAACGAAAGCTCGGTTTTCCATTTAAGAATTTGGTTCGCCTTCGTGGGATCCGCGAACGTGCTCTCCACATCGCCTGGCCTCCGTGGCCCAATTTCAAAAGGCAATGGCACACCAGTTACTTGAATAAAACGCTGGATCACCTGAAGGACAGACATTCCTTCTCCGGTTCCAAGATTAAAGGCTTCAAAACCACAGTCAAATTCAAGTGATTGAAGATAGCGAAGAGCAGCCACGTGTGCCTTTGCCAAATCGACTACATGGATAAAATCGCGGACATTCGAGCCATCGGGTGTATGGTAATCGTTCCCAAAAACTACGAGTTTGGGTCGTTTCCCTATCGCAGTCTGGGTGATATAGGGAACCAAATTGTTGGGCGTGCCAATGGGCAACTCGCCCAGCAATCCTGTAGGATGAGCGCCCACAGGATTAAAGTAGCGAAGCGAAATCACCCGCACGTCAACCTTTGCCGCATCCTCCAGAATTCGTTCACACATCTGCTTGGTAGCCCCGTACGGGGATTCAGCGCGTTTAAAAGGTGCAGTCTCGGACACAGGAACAACGTCAGGTTGACCGTAGACTGTGCAAGAAGACGAGAACACCAGATCTTTCACAGAAAACTCGCGCATCACTTCCAATAAAGCCAGCAGCGAGTCCAAGTTGTTCCGGTAGTAGACCAGCGGGTTTTGTACTGACTCTCCAACGGACTTATAAGCGGCAAAATGTAATACCGCCGATGGTGTTGTTTCAGCAAAAACCGTTCGAAGCAAGTCGGCATCTGCACAGTCACCCTCGAAGAACAGTACCGGATGCCCGGCAAGCTTTTCCAATCCTTTCAATAGGGTGTTATCGCTTCTTGAAAAGTTGTCCAGAAGAACTGGTTCGAAGCCAGCTTCAAGAAGTTCCGAGGCCGTGTGGGCAGCAATGTAACCAGCACCGCCCGTAACAAGTATTTTGGTGGGCATTTCCTCTTCTATTACAATCTATGCGAAATTAAGCGCTGATCAAGAATACCCTTGACATCGTAGACTACACCACCAGGCGCCTTTAACTGACTCCAATCTATCTTTTTGAAGTCATCGTGCGCCACTGCTAAAACCACAGCGTGATATGATTTGCCAAGTTCGGGAATGAGGGAAAACCCATATTCATGTTGCACCTCATCCGGATCGGCTTGAGGGTCATAGACGTCCACTTTAGTACCAAAGCTCTTCAGTTCCCGAATCACGTCCACCACTTTACTGTTTCGAATGTCGGGACAATTCTCTTTGAATGTGATGCCCAATACCAAAACGCGTGCATCGTAGATCGGTAGCTTGTTTTTTGCCATCAACTTAACCACCGTGCTTCCAATATGGACACCCATGTTATCGTTGATTCTCCGACCCGCCAAAATCACTTGCGGGTTATAACCCAAACTCTCTGCTTTGTATGTGAGGTAATAAGGGTCCACGCCAATACAATGCCCACCTACCAACCCTGGTTTAAAGGGTAGAAAATTCCATTTGGTGCCGGCGGCTTGAAGCACTTCATGCGTATCAATACCCATTCGCTCAAAAATAAGGGCGAGTTCATTGACGAACGCAATATTGATATCGCGCTGCGAGTTTTCAATCACTTTAGCGGCTTCTGCCACCCGGATGGAAGACGCCAAGTGTGTGCCCGCTTGAATGATACTTTTGTAGAGTGCATCCACTCTCAGGCCGATTTCAGGGGTACTTCCACTGGTCACCTTTTTAATGGTAGTAACTCGGTGTTGTTTGTCTCCCGGATTGATTCGTTCGGGGGAGTAACCTGCAAAAAAATCTTTGTTGAATACAAAACCGCTTACCTTTTCGAGCACTGGAACACAATCCTCCTCTGTACAACCCGGATACACCGTAGATTCATAAATCACGACGTCACCAGTTTTCAACACGCTCCCCACCGTCTCGCTGGCTTTTATGAGCGGAGTTAGGTCAGGTTTATTGAACTGATCTACGGGTGTGGGTACCGTTATGACAAAAATATTGCAGGCGCGAAGCTGGTTTTTATCTGCCGAGAAACTCAGCCGAGTGGCCTGCTGAAGTTCTTGTTGAGTTACTTCGAGGGTTCGGTCAATCCCTTTGGTGAGTTCGTCAATTCGGGTTGCATTGATGTCAAATCCCACAACCTCGTATTTCTTTCCAAACTCAACCGCCAGCGGTAACCCCACGTAACCCAACCCAATAATTCCAATTTTGTCCATGACCTGCGTTTAGACGTTGTAATAAGAGCGATACCAATTCACAAACTGTTCAATGCCGACTTCAATTGGAGTGGTCGGTCGAAATCCCACCCGAGCCGCCAAATCTTCAACATCGGCATAGGTCTCTGGAACGTCACCAGCTTGAAGTGGAAGGAGATTCTTCTTTGCTTGCTTGCCCAACTTCTTTTCAAGCACTGCAATGAAATCCAAAAGTTCAACCGGCTGATGATTTCCAATGTTAAAAACTTGATACGGTGCAAAGCTCGTTCCTGGGTCAGGCTGTAAACCATTCCAGGTTGGATTTGGCTTTGCTGGTAATGGAATGAGCCTGACTATGCTCTCTACAATGTCATCCACGTAAGTGAAATCCCGTTTCATTTTACCCTGATTGAAGACGTCTATCGTTTTGCCTTCCAAGATTGCCTTTGTAAAAAGAAAAAGCGCCATATCGGGCCGACCCCATGGGCCATATACTGTAAAAAACCGAAGACCTGTAGTTGGGATTTGATACAAATTCGAGTAGGCATGTGCCATGAGCTCATTGGCCTTCTTGGATACTGCATAGAGCGCCATGGGGTGATCTACATTATCATGAACCGAAAAAGGCATTTTGCGGTTCGCCCCATATACGGAACTTGAGGAAGCATAAACAAGATGAGCAACCGGAAAATGTCTGGCCGCTTCAAGGATGTTCAAAAAACCGGTGATGTTGCTGTCGATGTAAGCATAGGGGTTCTGCAACGAATATCGCACCCCGGCTTGGGCGGCCAGATTCACTACGTAATCAAAGCGCTCACTGGCAAACAGGTGGTTGACCGCGTCTTTGGCTGAGATGTCAATGCGTTCAAAGGAAAACGGGCTGAGCTCAGTTAGTTGGGATAATCGGGCTTGCTTGAGCGACACATCGTAGTAGTCATTCAGATTATCAACTCCGACTACCTGGTACCCCAAAGAACAGAGCTTCTTGGTCAAATGGAACCCAATAAACCCAGCGGCTCCGGTGACTAAAACTTTTCCCAAATTTGACATCCTTTGAAGTATCCGTATTTTTCCGGCTGCAAAGCTAAAAACTAAATAGGAAGTATTGATGGAAAATCAGCCCAAACCCGTGCAATCGGATGAAATTGATCTAGGCGTCCTTTTTGCGAAAATTGGAGATTTTTTCAAAAGTATTGGGCTTTCGTTTATTCGCTTCCTCGCCCTGCTTAGGAGCAAGCCAATTGAAAACAAGGTCTTGTTTTTTGGGCTGATCGTTGCTGGAGGGGTTTTAGCTGCTTCTTATGGCTTATACGTCCGAAAGAAGTATTACGAATCTACCATGATACTTAGCTCTAACTACTTGAACCTTCGAATTGTGGAAAGCGCAATAGAAAAAATCAATCTGTTGGCTGGAGAAAACGATAGCAAAGGACTTGCCCGAGCCTTGATGATTCCAGATTCGATCGCAAAAGATGTAGTGAAACTTAGCGCGGTGCCTTTCCTTCCGGAATCGGAACTACTTGATATAGAGATTCTTAAAGAACAATTAAAGAACTTGCAAGCGGATAAGAAAAATGAGAAGATTATCGAACAAGTCGTACAAAAATTAGAAATAGAAAACCGACACGCTTTTCAATTAACTGTCCGAATCTTGAGAGCTTCTTCTACAAAAATCCTACAAGAGGCGCTCGTGAACTTCTTCCGAAACAATGACTATATCAAAAAGCGTATTGAAATCACCAAACTCAATGCGCTGGCGCGAAAGGAAAAGCTGGTTAATGAGTCAGAAAAACTAGATAGCCTGAAAGGGGTCATCTACAGTAATTACAAAAGCATGGCCGAACAAAGCCGCCAGGGGTCTAACAACGTGATCCTGAGCGATCGAGCTGTGACAGATCCGATTCAGATTTACAATCAGGATCTTGCCATTTATAACGAGATTCAAAGCATTGACCGCCAGCTTTACTTACAACCCGACTTTGAAGTGGTCGATGGTTTTACAGAGTTTAGTGAGCCAGCGAGCGATAGCATCCCAAATATGGTTGTCATTGGAATTATTGTAGGCATTGGGGCTTTTTACTTGTTAATTGCCTTGTTTGCATTCAACAACTACCTGAAGGAATTCGAATAGCTTGTCACTTTTCGCAAAAGAGGTCAAACTTGAGTTAAGGCGCCAAACGACCCTCACTGGGCTTGTACTTTATCTCGTAAGCACCACTTTTATTTGTTACCTCACCCTCGGACTACACCGGGGGGTCTTGAGCGCCACGGTGTGGAGTGCTTTGTTTTGGGTAATTGTTCTTTTCACCACCATTAACGCGGGCGCAAAGAGCTTTTTGGGCGAACGAAAGGCCCGTGAAATCTACTATTATACATTGGCGTCTCCCGGCAGAATTATCCTGTCCAAAATAGCCTACAACTTCATTCTGATGAGTTTATTGTCGCTTGGCGGTGTTGCGATGTTTTCGGTGTTTATAGGTAATCCCGTTCAGCAGATTCCCGCGTTTTTGGCGCTCATTATTCTCACCTCTTTAGGGTTCTCTACATCACTCACACTGCTTTCTGGGCTCTCAGCCAAAGCCAATAACAGCGGAGTGCTGATGGCGGTGTTAAGCTTTCCGGTAGTGATTGCGATTTTGTCGCTCAGTATTCGAGTTACAAAAAATTGCATCGATGGCCTTGACGCCTCCGCGAACATGGACGAGTTGTTAACGATCGCGGCAATTGATGTGCTGGCCGGGGCGCTGTCGTACGTTTTGTTCCCCTTCGTCTGGCGTAGCTAGAACATTGGCCCCTTTTCTTCGGCTATTCGTATCAGGTATTGACCGTACTGATTTTTGGCCAATGGCTTGGCCAG
>JBIIVI010000160.1:0-8506 GCA_044339555.1 Cyclobacteriaceae bacterium
TTTTCAAAGTTGCGAATAACAACCCAACACGGCTACGCACGCGCTCTACTAACTTGGTTGCCTCTGGCATTGTAGATGCAAGTGTGGCATCGGCAAATCTCGTGGCCACTTTTATTAATCGAGGTAAAGCGTTTTATCTGGTTTTAGATCCCACTACAACCCCGCCCCCACCCACGGTTGAACAGTTGCGAAACCCCAGCACGTACACTCATGCGGCCAAAGTAGCTTCTGGGAACTTCAACATTTTACAGACAGATCCGATACCGCAGGTGACCACAATTCGGCCAAATCTGCTGCCTTCGGGCGAGTTTAACCCGGCAATTACCTATCAGGTTTATTTGTATGCGGAAGCGTTTGAGGAACTTGGTGGTAGCGCAACCGCGAATCCAATACCTGCGCCAGTGTTGATTCCGTTAAAGAATACGGGATTCTTTGTGCCCGGCGCGCCAACCGATGAATTTTTCAACACCGGCACTACGGGAGTTTCATTTTCCTTCCAACCGAATACGGTGCCCGCCGGAGTAACGTACAACAGCAACCCGGGTTCCGGGCTCTCGCTTAGAATTTGTAGCAACAGTTTCCAAACCTTGAATGAACCCATTTGGATTCGCGAAGGTGCAACACGAGATCAATTCCGTAGCTTGGGCGCCCCTGGAGATGTATTATCATTCAACATCTTGCTGCCTGTTGGTTTCCAGTTTGACGTGTCGCTCGATGCTTCGAACAAGCCACTATATGGAAAAGTAGTTCTTTCGGGAGCCGACTTTGCAGGAAACACGCCTAATCCAGATGATCCGGGAACATTCTTAGGCTCAATTCAATACCTAAATAATACAATTGCGGAAATTTCGTTTAAGAACTCCGGCACGGCTAGTATAGATCAGATTACCATTTCAGGACTTCGTATCAATGGAACAGGATCGGTGAGCGGAAATATCCGAAGATTAGGTGGCAACGCCATTCCGGCCATTGGTAATAATGTGGTGATTGCAAGTATTAGCGCTTCGCCCCTATCTTCTGCCAACGCGTTGTTCACGAACAGTTATGCCGTAAGCACGTTTGGTTCAGCTTCAACGGTAACGAACATTCCGGACAACTTTAATAGCCCGAGTTTTCAAGTAACACTAATACCCAGACCCGTTGACGGGGACTTCGGATTCAGCACTTTTTCTGGCCCGGGCGTAAATGTGGATCAACTCGCGTTGAAAGCAGTTACCCTAAACATTCCTTTCAACATCACGATGCAACGCACAAACAGCAACGGGTGTGTGGCCACCAATACTTTACAACACACCGTTTACGATAGCCGAAGAGCAATTGACGGCCTCGACACAAAGTATTGTTTCGAAAATTCCCTGTTCACACTGGGTGCGCCATTTCCGCCGTCGCCCTCCGCAGTAGACACCATCAAGTACAATAACCTGCCGGCCTTTTACATGCGCGATTTAAAAACGTCCATCCCGCGTTCGGTTCTTGCTGGCGATCAATTGATTTTCGGGGCAGAATGGGCTGCATTTGTACCCACGCTGCCTGTACGGAGCCGCAGTTATAATCCGGGGGATAACCCCGTTCCGGGCCGCAGATATTTTGATTTCTTTTTTGATACCAAGAGGTTATTGGATCAGCGGTTCACAATAGGCGGTATAGCTAACCAAAATCCGTATGAATATTTCCGCGAAGTATCTGTAGACGGACAAAACCAAGTGTACTATAAGGGTGGCTCTCTGGGTGTGATTCAGTTCGAGGCCATTTACCAGAGTATCGCGAATGCGGCCGATGAAGAATTTACACTCTTCCAAAATGTCGAAATCTTCCTGCCGCCAGTGCCTATTGTTGAAGTTGACCGCGCAAACCAACCGGTACCGGGCACACTAAAGTATTGCGAGAAGGGTGGTCTGATCCGAATCAGCGGCTATCCCAAACCGGCTGCAGGTGTTTCTACGGGTTCGTTTACCCTTTGGGACGGAAACACCCAACTATCAGTTGGGAATGCCTTTATTGACAACGGTAACGGCACCGCCACCTTAAACCCTGATGCGTTCACCAACAGTTACCGACCGATCCGAATCGAATATGTATTTAAAGAAGCAGCTTCGCCTTGCAGCGGACGAGGAACGATCACCGTACAAGTGACGCCCAATCCGATTGCCGAATTCAGTACATCCACGTTGTGTGAAGACATAGCTGTTCGGTTCACCGACTCATCCCGTTTCGCCAATTTGCCGCCGTCCGGCTTGGCCATCAACCAATGGTCATGGAATTTCTCAGACCCGAATTCGGGTACGGCAAATGTTTCGGAGAGTCAAAATCCGACTCACATATATGCCCAACCCGGCTTGTACTCAAACGTAAGTTTACAAGTAACATCCACTGACCAGTGCTCCGCGGTTACACCCGCATTACAAAACATACGAATTGGAGCTACACCTCAGGTTGATTTCAGTTTCATTGGAGTGGATAATTCCAAGCCGATCATTTTCACGGACAATTCGCGAATCTCCACAGCCCCTTCCGAGCCCAGCCAGGATGGTTTCGAGCAGCTCACCTGGAGTTTGGGAAATGGTTCGCCCGGAAATGTAGTTGTTTTCAACCCGCATAAAGGAGTTGAACAACTGGCCGACACAGAAGATGACTTTTCGTTTACCTACCCGAACCCAGGGGTGTTTACCGCCCGGCTTGAGGTAAAGAGTAAAAAAGGATGTATCGCTGAACTTTCGAAGGCAATTGTAATTCTGCCCAGATATGTTGCTACCAGCAACAACAACTACGGAAACGAGGGAAGGTTTGAGGCGAACAACGGTAACTGGCAGGTGTTTGGAACACCGTTCCGCCCGTCTACCACCACTCCTTCATGGGCACATGGTGTGCCGGTGAACAAGTTTCCCAATCCTCTTTTGGGTACAAGAGCATGGATGACAAAACTATCCGGCTCATATAATGCAAATGAACGATCTGCACTTTACTCAGCCAACTTTGATACTCGTGCCTTAACGCGGCCGATGGTTTCTTTCAATAGTTTCCGGGCGCTCAAGCTAAATGATGGCGTTGTACTTCAGTATTCAACGGATACATTTAACGTGGCTGACCCTTTGAAAAAGTGGAAGGTATTGGGTAAGCAGGGTGAAGGCATTGGGTGGTACAATGCAACAGCAGTTGCAGCAAAACCCGGAGACCAACCAGTTGGTGATATTGGCTGGAGTCTGGAGGATACCGAGTGGCGCGACTCGCGTTTTGTTTTGGCAGACCCGGAAACCAATCGAATTGTTAGGAGCGAAAATGTAGTGTTCCGCTTTGCCCTTGCCGCGAACGAAAGTGACGAGAGTAATGGCTTTGCCGTGGATAACTTCCGCATTGGTGAACGAACCCGAACAATTTTGCTCGAGAGTTTTGCGAACGCCGGCTCTGGCACAGCTTCTGGTGAAAGAACCGTGAACGAATTCATCAATAATTTCAAATCGTCAGATGTCGGTATGGAGTTAGTCAAAGTGAATTACCGCGTAGGTTTTCCGGGTGTAGACCCCCTTAACCAAGACAACCCGGGCGACGCCAGTTCGCGCGCGTTGTATTATAACATTCGTACAACGCCCCGCTCGAGAATAGACGGCGCTTTTGGTGAACCCGATGCAACCAAGCCACTCTTCACCGACTGGGGTGTAACTGAGTATAACAAACGTACACTCATGCTTGCCCAGGCAAGTTTAACCGCAACCGCAAGCACTACCAACGGCAAGATCAACGTCTCGGTTGCTGTTACTCCTGTTGAAAGACTAAATAACAAAACAGTTCTCTACGTTGCAGTTATGGAACAATCAATCACCTTAGATGCCCTGGGTGCTAAACGAAATCTGGTCAACACAGGCGAGCAAAATTTTCAATTTATTGTAAAGAAAATGTTGCCTACCGTGCTCGGAACAAAAACAAGTACACATCCAAATGCAGTGAGTGGCGAACTTCTCCCAAATACTTCCTACACTTTTAACCTGGAGTGGATTCCGGATATGAATTTGTTCTACCGGGAACCAAATGATATTGCGGTTGCCGTTTTTCTACAGGATGAAGATACCCGGGAAGTATATCAATCGCTTGTAATCCAGAACATCTCCGATCCGCCCGTAAATGTGGTTACCGGAATTGAAGAACTGTCTCAGGAAACCGTAGAAACGTACCCCAACCCCGCTGATCAACTCTTGTACGTGGAAATTCCGTTTGAGACTCCCACCACAATGCCCGTGGATTTGATTGACCAAGTTGGTAAGCGTATCCAAACAAAGTATATCGCACCCGGCACACGTCGGGTAGCCCTACCTGTTGCGGATCTTTCAGCCGGAGTTTACATCATCCAAGTGGGTAGTGGCACTCATTCCATTCGAAAGAAAGTGGTGATTACACACTAACAAACCCACAACACTTTACCCGAAAAGGTCTCCGCGCGAGACCTTTTCGTTTTTATAAAAAGTTCCCGATTCGAATACTAAAATGCTGATGGCTTGATAATAATCAGCGCGGGAAATGTCGATCGTCATGGATTTACCTACTGCGTTTGTTGACCTTAGCACTGTCAAACGAAAACCAAGAAAGGAGGACGATATGACACTCATGAAAACCAATTTCCCAACCCTGTTTAATGAACGTTGGCTCACCGATTTGTTCGAAAACGAACGCTTTTTCGATGCCAACTGGCTAAAACGTGTGCAAGAAATGCCCGCGGTTAACGTGGTAGAAAAAGAAAAAGACTTTGAAATCCAACTGGCCGCTCCGGGTCTGACCAAGAAAGACTTCAACATCACGATTGAGAACGGCATGCTCACGATCACGGTAGAAAAAGAAGTTGAAAAAGAAGAAAAAGAAACCAACTTCACCCGCAGGGAGTACAACTACACCAACTTCATGCGTTCGTTCAGTCTGCCCGAAAATGTAAAAGTAGAAAAGGTAGATGCACGTTATGAAAATGGCATCCTGATGCTGTTACTCCCGAAAGAAGTAACGGCCAAGGTAAAACCGAAAGCCATTGAAGTTCATTAACAGGTGAAGAACCGAAGGGTTGCCACTGGCGAAGACCACCAGTCTTAGAGGCTCCTGAGAACCTACAGTAAATCGATTGTTGATGGAAACATCCGTAGGTGGCCCCGAAAAAGAAGTTGCCTGCCGCGTTCGGCAGGCAACTTTGTTACTCTAAGTTATTGTGGTACGAGGTTGCTATTCGCTCAACAGTTCTACTATTTCACCTTAACCCAATCCAAATGAAACGTATTGTTGTTCCCGTTGACTTCTCTCCCTATTCCGACAGAGCACAACAAATTGCCGTGCATCTGGCTCAAAAAACAGAAGCAAAAATCTTGCTTGTGCATTGCATCTATACGCCTGTAGAATGGGGCAGTTTAACTGTTCGCCAGCAGGAAGACTATCCCGAAACGGTAGCAAACACCGTGGAAGCGGAAATCAAGCTTTCCAAATTGGCGGAATCCAAACTATTTCAGGGTGTTGATCTTGAGTTTCGGGTTACGCACGGAACGCCCTATCAGCAAATTGTGCAACAGGCCAATCGTTTCAAAGCTGATTTGATTGTTATGGGCACCCACGGTAATGAAAAAGCCGACCAGCCATTTGTAGGATCAAACAGTCAACGAGTAATTCGAATGGCGACCTGCCCGGTGCTGTCGATTAAAGAAAATGCGGCCATTAAAAACTGGAAGAATGTGGCCTTTGCCGCTGCCTTTGAGGACAATCTTTCAAAATCTTTTGCACGAATTATTCCACTGCTGGATCAGCTTGGATGCCGGATTCACCTTCTCTTCATCAACACGCCCGTGCGATTCAGAACAACTACGCAGGCGTTAACTAGTATGGACATGTTTAGCCGAAGATTTCCAAACATCGCATTCATTTACCATGTGTTTGATCATTTTGATGTGCAATCGGGGATCATTGACTTTTTGAAATCAGCGAATATGGATTGGTTGGTGATGGCCACACACGACCGAGAACACACACCGATTTATCAACTCGGTTTTACAGAGTCAGTGCTGTTTCACACCCCACTGCCGGTGATGAGCCTGAAGTACCGTTAAGATTTTCGGGTGCGAAGTCGGTGCCGGATAAACTCACCAACGGCCCGACCTTGTTGGCTACCAACTTCTACGCCCGGTCGGTAATGAATCCCTCCGTACACCCGGCTGATGGATGCTTCATCGGCAGCCTGGCGAAACGACTGAAAAGAACGTACGCTCATGCCGTACTCTACTTCCGTGGAATCGGTGAATGCGAACGAGTCGCCAAATAATCCCGAAAGCGCTTCCGCCGCAGAGGCAGAAATCACGCTATGCCCACTGGTGTATTCGGGGAAAGGCGGGGTTTGCAAAAAAGGCACCCAGTTTTCATCCATATTCTGATTGATGAAAGTTTCCGGCCGCACCAGCCGCGACCGATACTTCTCATCCCAACAACTGATGAACCCATCCACCAACGATACCGCCACACGTGCGTACGCTTCGGCCGTGGCCACTGCAATTGTGTTGGACTGTGTGCAGGCTACACGGGTGATGTTCATCCAATGACCACCAGGCGAGATTTTTTTAGTGGCAAACATGACATGCCCCTTTACATTCATCACAAACGGATTGCAATCCCAGAAGGCGGCAATTTCCTTTTGCTCTTCCGTCAGATTTTTGCCAATCGTGTACACCTCTTCAGCCTCGGCATAGAATTTCGTTCCTTTTTGTCTTGAAAATGGAGTACTGGGAATCGGTTTAAACTGCTGTGCAGAATCCAGCGCAAACGGACGAATCTTGTTCCAGTGCGGCTCAACAGCATCCATGTAAGCCGGGGGTGTGGGTTTCCAAGTCGCTTCGCTTTTTTCAATGCTGTACTTGGGGAAGCTGCGGGTTTGCTTGTAGTTATCGCCCGCGGACCACGCCAGAATGTGTTCCGCCACTTGGTTACCGTAGGTCACCGATCGATCATACACTTCATCGGGAATACCTGTGGCGCGAAAATCCGCCATGATTTTTTCGTAGACCACATCCATCTTATCCTCCGAAAAGACGAGCGCACGCCCCACCTTTAACATGGCTTGTGTGCCTGCCAGATTGAACGAATACTCCAGCGTAGAATCAGGTAACGGAACCGGCGTAAGTCCTGTTAACTGGCCAGCCAGCGATAAGAAATTCTTATCCTCATGACGAAGTGCCTCGTAGGCCGCGATGCTGGTATAGGCATAAATACGACTCGCTACCGGAGGTGAAAAAATATCATGTACGATGCGATCGGTAATCTCCTTCATGGAGCGATGCAGGAATTCGGGATCATTCGCCAAAGCTTTGTACTCACCTGTGGAGGTGGAACAAGAAATCAAAAAGCCAATGGCCAGCACATAAACAGACGCTTTTCTCATAACCGGATTTCCGGCAAATATAAATTGAAAAGTCTGCCCTTTAACGGGCCGAAAAAGAAGTTCTGGCTGACCCGACTCCCCTTACTTGCTCGTTTTTAGTACGGCAGATCAGGAGTTCGGTCAAGTCATCGGGGTATGAGATGCACAGGATGATCACGCTGCTCGATTGAGTGCCAAGTGTGCGCTGTTCAACGGTGTGCCCCGAAATAGTTGGCAGGCGCACCCCACCCCTTTTCCCCCGCCGTGGGCGGGGGAAAAGGGGTAACGCGCGACTACGATCTGCTTGTGGAAAGCCATCCTATTCAGCGCGCACCTGTGTCGCCCTCAAATAGAACGTAGGTGGGTTTCTCCTCTCGCCATAGCTGCCAGAAAAATGTCGTACAAGAGGATGATATCATACTACTTCGGTCGTTACTTATGCGACATTTATACAAGACGCCCATAGCTGTTTGGTTAATTCTATGTCGCCTAACCTACGTAGTACAAAGTAATAGCTGAATAGTAACAATTGAAAAGTCTGCCCTTTAGCGGGCCGAAAAAGAAGTTCTCGAAGGCCCAACTCCCTTTAGCTCCAATGATTTCCAGCCTTGCGGAAGCAATGTTTTTCCTTGTGTGATTCCCGCCGGGCCGATTTGAAGCCCACCAAAACCGAATAACACAGCTTGTAACATACCGCCCGCACCCGTGGCAAAATAAGGGTTGGTGCCGCCCGCGGTTTCGGCCAACACACCAAAAGGTGGCACTTTGTTTGGCTCGTAACTTTTGCGAAAGATTTGGCTCGCCTTTTCCTGGTTGCCCAAGCGTGCATATAGGGTTGCCAAAACAGAGAAGCCCATCGCGGGGCCATCGGGGGCCATCTTGGGTTCGTAGTATTTCAGATCCTTTTCCATTTGTGCGCGATCGGTGATAAAGTCAAGCGGAAAAGAAAGCAGATTCACATCGGCTTGCTTGATGATTTCTCCCGCATACGTGGCATTCTCGCGAGTTACGCCATCCGGAAATTTCAGAATCGGAATATTTTGAGCTACGAATTCCCAGTCCGGATTGGGTACTAGTGCCAATTCCCTTGCTGCCTGGGTGGCGAACCGCAACACGGTTATTGCCATCGCGTTGGTA
>JBIIVI010000161.1:0-8481 GCA_044339555.1 Cyclobacteriaceae bacterium
GTTTACCTTGCCCATGTTGGTGTTATTCACCAACATGCACACCTCAAACCCTTGCCTGTGGTCGGTGTTTTCAGTGTGTTTTCACCGACCTAGGAGCTAATCGTCTGCTGCATCTTCACGGCCAGTGCAGCACCAAACTCCGCCAGCATTTTGGCCTCCCCTTGCCCATGTTGGTGTTCTTCACCAACATGCACACCTCAAATTCTTGCCTGTGGTCGGTGTTTTCAATGTGTTTTCACCGACCTAGGAGCTGATCGTCTGCTGCATCTTCACGGCCAGTGCAGCACCAAACTCCGCCAGCATTTTGGCTTCCTGCGCGTTAGCCATATCGGCTTGGCATCCCAGAATCACGCCATCCTCGCAAAACAACACGCCGAAGTTATCCACTTGGCCCTCGCTGGCAAATCCCAGTTCAGCTTTGCGCCAATTCGTAATGGTGGTGATGGTGCCTTCATCCAGAAACTTGTTGGCCAACGCCTCGTGGTTGGACAAGATGAAAAAACCTTTCAAAGCCGACTGTTCGATCTTCACGCCATCATCACCCAAATTCACCAGCTTTTTGTACTCGCCCCCGAAATAGCCGCCTACATAAAAATCGAGCGCAAAGTTACCCACCGCCTGCACAATTTTGCTGAAGAACCCGCCACCTTTCTTCGCCGGACTTTTTGCACTGTCGTAGCCCGGAGCGGCCATTAACATCAAAAACTTTCCTGGCGGCCAGGCAGCGGCCTTTGTGCGCCACCGCGTGCTGCGCCGCCACACATCCAGATTCCGCGTGTTGGCGCTGCTGCTGGAGTGGCTGGCCGTTAATCGAACCGTGGATGTGAGCGCCCATTCGATGCCACCGGTGTTTCCGGAGTAGTTCGTTTCGCCCTCAATGGCCGTGCCCGAGCCCGTGTTGGCCGTGCGGCCCGTTACACTTTGTGCGACTTTCAATCCGGCTTGTTGCGCTTGCTGTTCAGTATCTTTTGTACGCTGGATTACCTTCTCGGAAAGTTTGCGCTTTCGGAAAAACCCAAAAAACGCCCACGCAAAAATCGCGAAGAAGGCCACCCAGAAAAAGTTGCTCTGCATCCAATACAAAAGTTCGTCTATCATGTCAGTTGATTTTTAACGATTGGAGAAATTTCTCAGCCGCCACATTCAATGCTTCAATATCCGTAAAGCGGCCAAAGGTGCGTAGCGAAATCAGTTTATCGCCCACCACCGCCAGGTACATGCCATCCAGTTCGTGCTGTTCCGGCGCGTAAGCCACCCATCGTTTAAACTCCAGTGCTGCGTACTTGCGCAACACGCCCTCTTGCAGTGTTGGATGGATGGCCCGCCAATAGGCGGTGTAGGCGGGCTCCGCTTCGGCAATCGATCGGTAGCCTGCGCTGTTAGCAAAGATGCTGAACGACATGATGCTGCCGGCCCGGTTGTTATCGTAAAACAACAGTGTTGTAATCCGACTTGTGTCGGGTAGCGAATTGCTAAACGGATTCAAATCGCCAGTGGCATCTACCGCCCAATTTTTGGGACGGGCGTACGTCACCGCCGGGCGTTTGGAAGTTTCGGTCACCCACACCGGATCGGCCAACGGCTTCAGCAACTCCTTGCGTTGCTCTTCGGGAAACGATGCGTACGTATCGTAATTCACAAAGCTGGCCGCGATGTTTTCCAGCGACTGCCCCCAATCGTATTCCGCGCGCTCAAACACGCCATCGCGCGACTCGTCCACATAGGCCAACGAATAGTTCTCGCACACGTCCTGATTCGCATCTATCGTGGCGCGCGAAGCGGGTTCGGTAAATGCACATACGATCCACGCCACCGTTGCGGGACCTTTCTTGATTCGGAACCCCTTGCGAAACATCCCGGGCTGGTCGGGTTCTTCTTTGTAGCCGGGTTCCACCGTGTAGGCGGCGGGCAAACGCGGTGCGCTCATTTGCTGCGCGATCACCGAAACGCAAGGCAGGCACAACAGTGCCAGTAGAAGGAGAATAAAACGTTTCATGGCCTTTATTTTTTTACTAGTTCTACCCGGCGATTGAGCTGGCGCCCCTGATCGGTGTCGTTTGAAGCTACCGGACTGGTAGGTCCGGCTCCAAACGGAATCAACTGCGCAGCGGCCACCGCATACTTGGTCGTCAACTCCCGGATCACCGCAGCCGCGCGGTCGCTCGAAAGCTTCAGATTCATGGCGTAGTCGCCCACGTTGTCGGTATGCCCCACCACAAAAACTGTAAGCGTTTTGTCACCCTTCAGCAACAGCGAAATTTCTTGCAGCACCGGGCCCGACTCTGGCCGCAAGGTGGATTTACCCGTATCGAACAAAATTCCGTACAGCGCCACTTTGCCGGTTTCTTTCAGGCCCTGTTTCATGAAATCCGCGGTGGCGGCAACATCTTGTTTCATTCCCTCGCGCTGCACTATTTTCAGGCGGTAGCTGCCCGAGCTAGCCTGCACCTCGGCCCACGTTTCCTGGCCGTTTTTTGAGAGCACCAGATCGGCTTGTTGCGTGCTGCGGTAAATTACTTTGGCGCCCAGTTTTACGAGCGCGTTTAAATAGTTGGCCACCACCTGCTCCGAGGAAGGCACCGTGCCGCTGCCCCCGCTGATCCACTCATAGCCGAGGTACGTGTAGCGCCCACCCACTTTCAGCGTGCCGTCTTTCTCGTGGTAGAACGACTCGTCCGAAAACTCCTGGGTGGTACATTCATAGATACGGAAGTTTTTCATCCGTGTAACGAGCGGATGATCGGCACAACCCGGTTTATCATCCATGACCTGGGCCTGCACCAGGCCCGACAGGAAAAGCAGCGCAATAAAAATCCGGTTCATATTCAATTGAGTCTATAGAACTACCGAACGTACTACAACCCCACCGCATCGCCACCGGCCCTCCCTGTTTATGGGGTCTCTTCGGAAAGATACGCAGATTACCCCAAGTAATCCGATGCTTTTTTGGGTGTACCCTCGTACCTCGGGCCGGGCTATCCACTCCAAGTCCGCGCCCCCGCACCAATCTGCCCCTGGCGGGCTTTCCGTTGCTATCCCTTACACGGGGTACAGGTTGAAAAAACAGTTCATGAGCTGTAGCGGAACTCAACTTCGAAAAACGAAGATCAAATCAATCCTCATCCACCACCACCGGAAAGTCGTGGCCGCGCGAAAACGTGTACGGGTACTGCGGCTTACCTTTCATCTTGCGCGTTACTTCCGGCACCTGGTCATCCAAATACGACTTCAATTCGTAAATGGTAACCTTCCCATCTTTAGGCGCGCCATCGGCATCGCCACTCAGCGCCTTTAGCAGCAAGTACGTAAACAGGCCGTGACCCAGTTCGCTAAACTCGGTGGCAAACTGCTCGCTGCCGGCCGAGGCCATCACATGAATGCCTGCGCTGCGCGAGAGCTGGGCAATGGCTTTTTCTTCGGCCGCCCCGCGCGTAGCCAGCAACTCCACCGAGGCACCACTCTGGCACGCGTCCATCACAATCAGTTGCTTCAACGCGCGGATGTTCTTCAGTCGCTCTTGTAGCAGGGACGCTTCCACGGCTTCCGCTTTCAGCGCGGGCAGGTCGTACAAACGCGGAGTTTCTGTGGGGATAAAGAAAAACTGATTGTCCACCATGCTGCCGTGGCCCGCATAGTAGAAGATGAACACATCTTCGGGGTGGATGATGGCCGCGAGGTCATCCAACTTCTTCAGCAGATTGGCACGGGTGGCTTCCTGATCGTAGAGCGTGTGTAACTCCATCGCCTTGAAAAGCGGTTGGCCTTTGCTTTGCACCACCTCGGAAAAAGACTGCGCATCGGGCTTGGCGTAGTTCAGCATTAGCCGCGGGTTTTTGTATTGGTTGATGCCAACGGCCAGCACGTAGCATACGCTGTTCTTACCAACCGCCTCGCTGAATACCTCCTTGGTTTCAGGGTCGCTCTCCACGCGATCTTTGTTGGCGGCTGAAGCGGTAAACGTGTTGGTGCCGCCCACGAGATTCACGGGTAGATGAAAGGTGGCGGACTGGCCGAGGCCGGTGGGCAATTTTTGGTCGCCCAGATTCAGCGGCAACCGCTTACCATTGTGGAACAGCTTGATCTCCGTTACACCTGCACCCTCGTCGGTCACCTTTACGTGCAGGTCGGCTTTGGCAGGATCGCTGCCGGACAACACGGCCAGCTTCACGCCGGGAGGCGGTGCATTTTTCAGTTTGTTTGGGATACCTTTTGTGTCGCCACTGCCGCCCCGGTTTTGGAATATCCGGGGCATCAAATCGGGGCGATAATTGTCGTTGAAAAATTGGTCTACGGAATAGGTTTTCAACCCGTCCACGAAGTGGATGAACTGCCGCGCCTGGTCGGTTCCATGAAAGTACCCTTCCGGGCTCCGGGCCATCCACTCGCGGGTGCCGAGGTGGAGGTGCTCAAAAAATTCCTGGCCGGTGGTTAAATCCCAAAACTTGGTGATGCCATCCACGCTATGGCTGATAAGCATTTTTTCGTCCGGGCTAACGAGCAGCGATGTTACCTCACTTCGGTGGCCACGTAACTCGCGGGTAACAACTCCGGTGGCGTCCCACAGGCGAATCGTGCGGTCGGCACCTGCCGAGAAAACGCGTTTACCGTCGGGGTGATAGATGGCGATGTGCACGCCCCCGGCATGGCCCCGCCATTTGCTGATCATTAGACCGGTGGCCACATCCCACTGGCGCACGGTGCCGTCCCAACTGGCGGTGAGTAACGTTTTTTGATCTGCATGCAATCGCAGCGAACTGATCACATCCGTGTGGCCTGTAAAGGTGCGCACGGCTGTTTTGGTGTCGAGTTCCCACATCTGCAGGCTATTGTCTAAGCGGGCTGTGAATACGTACAAGTCATTTGCTGGTACTGCCAGTTGATAGGCCGAGCTATTATCAAAATCGAATAAGGTCTCCAGGCGCCCGGTGCTAAGGTGATGAATTCTAAGTGTGGCATCCCAACTGGATGAAATCACGCGGCTTTCATCGGAACTGAACTGCACTTCGAACACGGGCTGGCGGTAGCTGCGGATCACGCGCAGCGTATCGCCCGTATCCGCATTCCATAAAATAATGGTGCCATCGGCCCCGCCGGATAAAAGTCTTTTTCCATCGCGCGAAAGCGCATAGCAAATGGCAGCCTGTGTATGTCCTTTGTAGTCGAGCACACTTTTACCGGATTTGATTTCCCAGCGCCGGATGTCTTTGCCGAATTTTCCTTTGAAAAGGGTTTTGCCATCGCGGGCCAGTAGTAATGAATTCTTGAACCGCAGGTATTTGGCGATGTTGGCATCCCAATAGGAATTAGGATTGTACGTAACGCCACCGGGATCGCGTTGGTTGAGGAAGCCGGTAAGTTCCTTTTTTTTCTTGCCGTTGCTGACCGACACGAGTGTCGCGGTATTATTGTCGTACGCAATCAGCAGGTCTTTGCTATTGCGGTGAAAGCGCACTTGCGTAATCTGCACATCTTCGGGCGCCTGAATGGTGCGAAGCGAGTCGCCCGTGGCAACATCAAATAACCGAACATCCTGCTCGGTGCTGATCGCCAGCGTCTTTCCGTGATCGCTTACGTGTAGCGCAATGACATCATCAATCGACTTGCTGTAGGTGGCCGCCACCTTTCCGGTGGCAAGCTCGTAGCGCGCTACTTCGTTGCGCGTGCCTTTGATTAGAAACCGGCTATCGGGAGTAAAACAAAAATCTACGAAACAACCTCCGCAGAATTCAAATGCTTGCGGGCCGAAGGTGTGGACTCTCTGCCAGTCGCTAACGCGATAAATGTTTACGGTGGCATCGGTGCCTTCCGCCAGCCATTGACCATCGGGGCTGATGGCCAGGCTTTCGGCACCGCGGTTGCCTTGCGCCACCAGCCAGGAAGTTACTTTTTTGCCGGTTGCGATGTCCCACACGTGCACCATTTGCCCAAGTGCGAAGAAGTAGCGACCCCGCGGATCGAATAACACATCGTTGATGCGTTCTTGCCCTTCTCCGTATTGGTCGTCATAGGTGCTTTCAGTTTCGAGCGAAAGTGAGCGAAGCTCGCGTCCGGTTTTAATATCCCAGATTTTGACCGAGCGGTCGTTGCTACCGGTAAGAAGCTGACTACCATCGGCACTGAAATCCACGCAAGTAACGGAAGCCTGGTGGCCCGCGAAGCTGCGTACTTCGCGTCCGGTACTGAGCTCCCACAGCTTCGCAGATTTGTCGCGACTGCCGGTGGCAACATAGTTGCTGTCGGGGTGAGTGGCCACGGCCAACACCGCCAACTCGTGGCCTTGCTGTAGCACAGTTTCCAGCGTTTGCGCCCGCAGCGTTGAACTGGCAACCAAGAGACTCACAAAAAAGCAGAAACTCCTCATGTGAGTAAAGGTACGAGTCGCAGCGCAACAAGCGGTAGCCAGCCTCAGGCCAGCAGCAGTTTTCGCCACCTACGTTGCCGGTGCTGGTAGAACCGAATGGACCACCACGCTACGAGCGGAGTGAGGAATCCTGCGTACAGGTCCACCTCATCTGCATACAAGGTTTCTTCCGGAGTAGGTGCGCACAAAGTAATGCGATGATCCCAGATGGTAACGATGCTGCCGCGCTCGCGCGATTGGATGACGAACGCTGCGGGGTCGATTGTTTCGAGGTGGATGGCGTGGGCGCCACCCGGCAAAACACGGAAAAGCCACAAGAAGAAATGAAACGTGTCGCCTGCACGCCAGCGGTCGGTGAGGGGCTGGGCGCCTCGATACGTGAAGTAAATCCACGGCTTGCACACAAACCGGAGGCTGTCCACCGTAGTTAGACGGCTCCAAAAGATTTGTCGCGACCCCGGCAACTGCGATTCCACACGGATGCGGATACCGGTCACCTTTTTTCCAGCTTGGGTGATTAGAGCAACGCTTTCTCGTGTAGCCATAACAAAAGTGAAGATGCTCTTTTTTTGTAGAGTTTAGAGCGTCTGTTGAATGTAGACCGCGCTCGGCCAGGGACGCGAAGGGCTTGGTGGCCCCGACCAATCGGGGCCACGGGAGCGAAGCGTACCCCGGAGCGGCCCGGCCCCGACGCAGTCGGGGGGCCGCCAAAAAATGCATTTTCAGCCTAAAAATGCCCTTTCTTGGTTTCTTTCTTGGATTTTTATGTTTGCTTGCAGAATTACACTCGTTTTCCCGATATTTGCAGTCCCTTTTTCGAGGGGTAAACGATTTTAAGCATATGGCACGGGTTTGTCAGATTACAGGAAAGCGGCCTCAAGTTGGAAACAACGTATCGCACGCGAATAATAAAACCAAGCGCAGGTTCTACCCGAACTTGCATACCAAGCGCTTCTTCATTCCTGAGGAAGGCAAGTGGATTACGTTGAAGGTGTCTGCCAAGGCGATTAAGACCATTAATGCCAAAGGCATTACAGCTGTGTTAAAAGATGCTGCTGCTAAAGGATCTCTCTCTATCTAACTGCTAACGAGAAAAGAACATGGCCAAGAAAGGAAACCGGATTCAGGTAATTCTAGAGTGCACCGAGCACAAAAACAGCGGTTTGCCCGGCATGAGCCGCTACATTACCACTAAGAATCGCAAAAACACCACCGAGCGCATTGAACTGAAGAAGTACAACCCGGTGATGAAAAAATATACCGTTCACAAAGAAATTAAGTAACCATGGCAAAGAAAGTTGTTGCAACGCTGAAGAAAAGCGATGGAAAAAATTACGCAAAGGTGATCCGCGCTGTAAAAAGCGAGAAAACCGGGTCGTACACCTTTAAAGAGGAGATTGTGCCTAATGAGCTGGTGAAGGAAACGTTGGCTAAGAAAGCCTAACCAGCGCACCGATTTTAAAGGAAAGTCCCCGTATAACGTGGGACTTTTTTTTTACCCACTAATCACTCAACTTCCGCCCATGTTTGGACTTTTCTCCAAGGACAAGAAAGAAAGCCTTGACCAGGGTTTGCAAAAAACCAAGGAGACTTTCTTTTCGCGCCTGGGAAAAGCTGTTTTTGGGAAAAGTGCGGTGGACGATGAAGTGCTGGACCAACTGGAGGAAATTCTGGTGGGCAGTGATGTGGGGATTACCACCACCGTAAAAATTGTAGAACGGATTCAGCAACGCGTGGCGCGCGACAAATATGTGGGCACCGCACAATTGGATGCCCTGCTGCGCGAAGAGATCGCGGCTTTGTTGGCCGAGGGTCAGCTTGCGGAAGTACCCGACTTTGAAACTCCGGCCGGGGTAAAACCCTACGTGCTGATGGTGGTGGGTGTAAACGGTGTAGGCAAGACTACTACCATTGGTAAACTGGCGGCCCAGTACAAACAACATGGCAAGTCGGTGGTGTTGGGAGCAGCCGATACGTTTCGCGCGGCGGCCGTAGATCAGCTGAAGCTTTGGGGCGAACGCGTGGGGGTACCGGTGGTCGCCAAAGGCATGAATACCGACCCCTCGGCGGTAGCTTTTGAAGCAGTGAAGGAAGGATTGGAGCGCGGGGCTGATGTGGTA
>JBIIVI010000162.1:0-8449 GCA_044339555.1 Cyclobacteriaceae bacterium
TACGCTTAACGTGAACGTGGGTACAAGCCCCAACCATCGAGTTGCACAATTTGGTTGGGGCTTGTACCCACGTTCACGTTAAGCGTAGCATCGCCTGAAGCCGCTCCGCCCGTTAAGCCGGTGCCCGCGGTTACCCCCGTGATATCCCCGCCACCAGCCAGTCCGGTCAATTGGGAGCCGTCTACTGCAGGAAGTCGACCTGAGGCATCGAGTTGCACGATTTGGTTAGCGGTAGTACCCACGTTTAGCCGCGCGGTGGGCAACGTTCCCACGGTAATTTTGGCCGCATCAATGCCGGTAGCCAGTTTGGCGTTGGTTACGTTCGCATCCAAAATTTTCGCGGTGGTTACTGCATCGTTGGCAATTTTGCCTGCCGTTACCGCATCCGCGGCAATTACAGTAGCACTTTGGGTGCCCGTTACTTCGCCCGCCAGTGAACCTGTGAAAGAAGCGGCCGATCCGGTGGTGTTTTGGTTGAGGATGGGGAAGCCAGTGAGTGCGGCTGCGCTGCCGGTGGGGGTCAAATAATCAGTTCCCGCCACGGCTGCGGTTATAGTTGTGCCATTGCTTCGTACCAAGCCATTAATGGCGCGTACGGTAGGATCTGTTTCGGTGCTCGCAGGCAAATTGGTTAGTTGCGAACCATCTACGGCTGGTAATCTTCCGGAGCCATCCAATTGCACGATCTGATTTGGGCCAGTGCCCACATTTACATTTAGCGTTGCAGCGCCAGTGGTCGCGCCACCGGTTAAGCCAGTGCCAGCAACCACATCTGTAATGTCACCACCGCTGGTTGGAAGATTGGTAAGTTGCGAACCATCCACGGCTGGTAGTCTTCCGGAGCCATCGAGTTGTACGATTTGGTTGGCATTTACTCCGGCCGGGATCGTTGAGACATTTAGTTTGCCGGCTCCATCGAGTTGTGGAATTTGGTTGGCGGCGGTTCCTACGTTCACGTTCAGTGTTGCCGATCCGGTGGTGGCACCGCCGGTTAAACCAGTGCCAGCAACCACATCTGTAATGTCACCACCGCTGGTTGGAAGGTTAGTAAGTTGTGAGCCATCTACGGCAGGCAATCTTCCCGAACCATCGAGTTGTACGATTTGGTTGGGGCTTGTACCCACGTTCACGTTAAGCGTAGCATCGCCTGAAGCCGCTCCGCCCGTTAATCCGGTGCCCGCGGTTACCCCGGTAATATCCCCTCCACCAGCCAAGCCAGTCAACTGGGAACCGTCAACTGCAGGAAGTCGACCTGACGCATCCAGCTGCACGATTTGGTTGGGATTTACTCCTGAGGGGATTGTTGAAACATTCAGTTTGCCGGTTCCATCAAGTTGTGGAATTTGATTGGCAGCGGTTCCTACGTTTACGTTCAGGGTTGCCGATCCGGTGGTAGCTCCCCCGGATAAACCAGTACCCGCCACTACGGCTGAGATATCGCCCGGTAAATTGGTGAGTTGCGAACCATCCACTGTAGGCAATCTTCCAGTACCATCGAGTTGTACGATTTGGTTGGGATTTACTCCCGAGGGGATCGTTGAAACATTCAGTTTGCCGGTTCCATCAAGTTGAGGAATTTGATTGGCAGCGGTTCCTACGTTCACGTTCAGGGTTGCCGATCCGGTGGTGGCTCCCCCGGATAAACCAGTACCCGCCACTACGGCTGAGATATCGCCTGGTAAATTGGTGAGTTGCGAACCATCCACGATAGGTAATCGGCCAGTCCCATCGAGTTGTACGATTTGGTTGGCACCTGTCCCGGTGTTTACGTTGAGGGTAGCACTTCCAGTAGTGGCACCTCCAGTTAATCCGGTGCCAGCGACAACGGCGGTAATATCACCACCGCCGGGCAAGTTTGTTAATTGCGATCCGTCTACGGCAGGCAATCGTCCTGTCCCATCAAGTTGCACGAGTTGATTTGCACCGGTGCCAACGTTTAAACGAGCAGTTGGCAACGTGCCTGTTGTGATTTTTGTTGCATCAATCCCGGAGGCCAGTTTGGCGTTGGTAACGTTCCCGTCCAGAATCTTAACCGTTGTTACGGCATCGTTTGAAATCTTGTTGGTGGTAACCGCGCCATCCGCAATCTTGCCGGTGATTACTGCATTGTTGGCGATCTTGGCGGTGGTTACGGAGTTGTCCGCCAGCTTGATATCGGTGATGGCTCCATTCGCGATTTGCAAGTTAGCGAACGTGCCGGTTACATCGCCAGCTGCGGTGCTAGTGGTGAGTAAACCGGTGTTGGCAATTACGTTGTTGGCAATGCTGATGCCTGTACCCGCCGTAAGCGCAGTCGAGAGATCATCGGCAGGTGCCCAAGCCGCCCCACTCCATTTCAGCACCTGACCCGTGGTTGCAGCGCCCTGAACCAGTTTGTTGAGTCCTACGGTGGCAATTTTCGGATCGTCTACCGCGCCATTGGCGATTTTGCTGTTGGTGATGGCGTTGGGCGCCACCTGCGGGGCGGCGAACGTGCCACTCAAATCACCCGTGGCGGCTGTGGTGGGCCGAATGGCATCTGTGGAGATGGTAGTGCCCGTGATGGTGATCCCGTTTGCACCGGTGAAAGCGATTGTGCCGCCTCCGGCCAAGCCGCTCCAACCCGCACCCGTCCACACGTACACGGTGTTGTCGTTGCTGTCGTACACCATCATCCCCCGGTCTACTGGCAGAAGTCCCATATTCAACCGTACGGAGGCGGCCACTACGGGCAGCAGCAATCCTTGGCCGCTGGCGTTGGGCACCAGCCAGAGGACTGCCTTGTTGTTGATTTGATTTGTGCCGATCGATACTGAGTTTTGCTGAGCCAAAAGCGGCAGCAGGGCGCAGCTTAGGATACAAGCAAGCAGGTAACGAGAGATGTTCATAGGGTTTAGATTAAGCCAATCGAAATTCAAAAACCGAGCGGAGCGTGTTCCCTCAAGATCAAGCACCGATCGAAAAAACTGCTAATCAATCAAAAGGATAGCCACGGCCATTTGCTACTAACGTTTCCGCTTTTTGTAAGTGGGTTTTCGTCTGTTTGTGGGTTTTCCTTTTGAGATTGATTTTTTTCGGGTGCTGATTGATTTCTTGCCCCCGGATAGTTTTGCATTATTTTGGAAACGAGCATTGGGCGAATAGGCCGCCACTTTCTTTTGTGCCTTGGCCAATTGCTTGGGGGAGCTGCTGCCACTGCTTCTTCCGGTGCTAATTGATTTTCTTCGGTAGGCCATGGAACTCTTGTAGTCCTCACGGAACCGTTGCTGATAACTTTGGTCGTTGAAGTCTAGACGCAAGGTAAACTCGTTGGACGAGCCCACGAATCCACCCACTCCACCCAAGATGTTTTCGCGGGAGTATCCTACCAATAAGTATTTCGAGAGCCTGTAGGCTAACGACATGTTTACCACGTTGCCTCTGCGCGTGGCACCGCCAAATGTGATCTTGTTGTTGAAGGTGTAGTACACTCCCAGATCATAGGTGTCGTTGGTTTCGGAGAATTTGCGAAAGGCCACATAAGGCTCCAGCACGTCCAATCCCCCTCGAAACGGAATGAAGCCTTGGGCGTAGCCGGAATAGTAGTTAGAAAGTTCTCGCTCGTTTTCAGGGTCAATCCACGCGGTCACCAAGCGGTTGGCCGCGATTCCCAATTTAAAAAAACGATGTTGGTAGTGCGTACCAAAAGAAAAGTCGGGCTTGTTGATGCCGTTTTGGAGTTGGTTCAACACCGGATCTGCCTGCACCTGGTCGAAGTTGATCTGGTTGCCGTTAGCCCGGATGGAATTGAATTCTCCGCTGATACCAAACGAAAGCACCGAGAATTTATTGAACCGTAAGTGATAAGCAAACGCTCCTGTAATAAAGGTGTTGCGGAGGAAGTTAACGTCTTCCTGATAGACGTTAAACCCGGACCCAAACCGATAGTTGGAGAAAGGGGCGTGTAGACTCAACAGGTGATTGGTGGGTGCGCCCGATACTCCGGCATAATTCTGCCGAAAGGAGTAAGTAAGCGATCCAAACGTGTGCCCGGCCAATGCCGGGTTGTAGATGAATGAGTTGGTTAACTTTTGACTGAACAGCGGGATATCTTGAGCCTGGGTAGCGGTAGCAATTGCAAACAAGGCTACTGCCCAAACAAAACGTGCTTGTTGCATGGCTATTTAATAACAGTAATCATTTGCCGCACATTCTTCCGCTCGCCGTTTACATTGTACTCCATCGTGCAGATGTAGTTACCGTTGGAAAGCTGCCCGAAATCGAAATCGGGTGGATTGGTAATCGGATCAAACCCGCTGAAGTTTGTCCATTGCTTTACCGTCACTCCCCATCGGTCGATCAGGGTTACTTTGTTATCAGTAGCATAAAACCGGATGTCCCGGATCACCAGAAAGTCGTTTATCCCATCATTGTTGGGTGTGATGGCGTTATGGATTTGAGGTGCGATCAAGGTGTTGAGGCGGGCAAAAGTAAAAACCCGTGCCGTGGTAGAAATCGGCCGTTCGCTGCTAATGAATCCGTCCGATGAACTCTGGCTGGATAAATTGGTAGCGGTGCCTCCTTCGTTGACTGCTTCCACAATTACTCCAGAGCGGCTCTGAAAAAATGTGTCGGTATCGCGATCGCTGAGTGCCAGGATAGTGGCGGGAGCCGCTCCCTGGCCTACGTCCAGTTTCCAGTACCGATTGGTCGCGATTTCCTCCAATTCAATATCGGTGGGAACTTTCGTTAGCTGCGGATTCTCAGCCACTACACTCATACCCAAAGTCGCGTCAGTGGGGACTTCTTCTAAAGACGCGGGAAAATATCCAGTGGCTGTGCCAATTGGGAAAAAATGCCGCCCGCCACGCCGGTTATAAAAGGTGCCGTTTACGTAGCTGTTTTCGTTGCCATCCACCGGATCGGCGCCGGTGTAAACCAAACGCGAGCCGCTTTGCGGCGTTACCAAGCCGTTCGAAAACGCAATGGAATTTACTGTCCAGGTTCCGGTAAGATTTTTGGTTCCGCCTCCGTTAACGGTCAGGGAGTTTAAAGTAACGGGGGCGGTGCTTAACAACGATTGGTTAACGCCTGCGAGCACCAGATTCCATCGGCTCAGATCGGCCTGGGCACTCCGGTTTTCGAAATTTCCAATCGACACTACGTTTACCGGGCCATTGGCCGCTATTTCGGTGCCGGAGCTAACGCTCAGCTGCGCCAGAACCACCCGCGCGAGTAACCAAATACCTACAACCAGTCGAGTTTTTAAAGCCATCGTAGCTTTAAATTAAAGCATATTTTTTGGATGAATTACAAGCGGCGGGCAAAAAACCGCGACTTCGGAGGTAGTTGGGTCAGTCAACCGGATTTTGTTTGATCCACCTTAACTGGCAAGTCAGGCGACCGGAGAAATGGTAGCTTTAAAGAACAAATTGAGCGGTCATGGCGCCCCGGCTTTTTCCGCTGGCAAATCGCCCCAAAAAAACTACCTTTACTAGTCTATAGTTTGTGTTTCTATCTAACAACCTTACAATTCGCTATGAATAGGACATCAATCATGTTGGCCGTTGTGGTGTTATCCATTGCCAGTGTTTGGGCCCAACCAAAAGGAATCCCCCGGATTGTAATCAACTCCATGGGGCATACGGGCAAGATTCAAAATCTCGTGTTCACTCCCGATGGCGAACGCATCATCAGCGTAGGCGAAGACAAGTCGATCCGGGAATGGAGTCTGAAAACGGGCGAGATGCTCCGAAAGTTTGAAGTTGAATCCGGCGATGGCTGGGATGGGATGTTGTACGCGTCTGCGATTTCGCCTGACGGCCAGTTGTTGGCCGTAGCGGGTTATCCGGTAGCCTCACAAAAAGATGTTAAGTATGTAGCCTTAATCGATCTGATGGCTGGCAAACAAATTGGTACCGGCTTTGGGCATACAAACGTGATCAATGCGCTCGATTTTTCGGGCCGTGGTGATTTGCTGGCCAGCGGCTCAGACGATGGGAACGTAATTGTTTGGAAGTTGGATGAAAAAAAGCAACTCAAACAAGTGGCCACGATTCCGGTGGGTGGACCGGTTCGTTCGCTTTCGATAAACCCGGTGACGGGCGACATGGCCGTGGCGGTGCTGGGGGAGCCCGACGTGAAAGTGCTACCGCTCTCGAATATCCAAAAAGGCGTGACCAAATGGACTCCGCGATTATTGAAAAAACACAAAGGAGCGATTAACAAGGTGGTGTATTCGCAAGACGGTGTTTACCTGGCTTCCGGCAGTATTCAAAAAGAGGTTTTCGTTTGGAAAACGGATGGTACGATTGTCGAGAGTCTCACCCTCGAGGATGAGGTAACGGCTCTTGCCTTTTCGCACGATTCTAAATTCATCGTAGTGTTCGATAACCAGGGTAAAGGCGCGAGCTTCAACCTGCAAGGTCACAAAGAAGCCGACTATACCGGGCATGATAATACTGTGTTTACGGCTTGCTTTAATCCGGTGGAATCGGGAACCTACAATGTGGCTTCTGCGGGTGGCACCAATAATGAAATCATTGTTTGGAATCCGATTAACGGTCGTACGCTTAAGCGCATGAAAGGCAAAGGGAAGGCCATTGAACGTCTTCAGTTTGGCAGCGGTCTGCAGTTCTGGGCGGCTAATTCGCTCAGCATGCAAGGCAACAAGCAGGTATGGGATTACTCCTTTGATCTTGCCAACATGCGCATCCATGAGGTGGGCGATGACGCACCCGTGGCGCCAAAACCAGTATTGGAACTTTCGCAATCAAGCGAGTATATTTTAGATCTGCCGAAAGGCAAGTCAATCGTGAATAGTCCGGATGTTGACGGGCGTATTCTTACTTACCTCGTTACCGCTGACAACCAAGTGGTAATCGGCAGCGATTATTCGTTAAAGCTGTACGACCTGAACGGCCATTTGCTAAAAGAGTTCATTGGGCACTCAGGTGGCGTGCGCACGGTTTCAGTCAGCGCAGACGGTCGCTTTCTCGCTACGGGCGGCGAAGACCAAATCGTAAATCTGTGGCTACTGAACGAAACGGGCGATGTGTGGAGTGTACGCCAACATCCGGTTTTTAATGACGACAATTGGGCCGGCTATTTCTCATCGCTGGCGTTCGACTCGCTAACAAAAACGCAGTCGCGTAAGGCTTGGCTGGGGCTGATTCAGGAATTAAAAAATGTGGGCGACAAAGCTACCTGGCGGGCATTGGAAGCAGAGTACAAAAACCTGGGCGAAATCATGAAGCCGTTTGCCACCCTTTTTGTCGCCGATGATCGCGAGTGGGTTTGCTGGACACCTAAAGGCTATTTCAGCTGTACTTCCAAAGGTTCTAATTACTTCGGTTGGCACATCAATCAAGGGGTAGAAAGTTTGTCGGAGTATTACAGTGCCGATCAGTATTTCGATCTGTTGTACCGGCCGCAACAAATTCAAAAGAGCATGGTGCAGGCGGAGCGGGTCGAGAAAATTCTTGTATCGGAAGGTGAACCCATTTTTGATCTATCGGCCCTCGGTAAACCTTCCGCGGCGCTCTTTCAGAGTCTGGCGGGCGAAAACTACCAGTATGAAGAGGGCTGGCTCACCACGCAGGCCAAGACCCTCACCTTGAGCGTAGATGTGTTCGATGGTGGCGGCGGAGTGAAAGAGTTGAACATCTATCAAAATGATAAACTGATCATCAACGATAAGGAAGTAAAAACAAAAGGTGCGGGCGATCGTATCACCAAAACCTATACCGTAGATGTATTGAATGGGGAGAATCGTTTCCGTGTGGTGGCGATCAACTATAACCGCATTGAATCCAAACCCCAATTCCTGCTCATCAAATATACTGGTGAGTTCATGGCTACCTCCTCGCTGAACATTTTTTCTATTGGGATCAACAAGTACCTCAACGCCGCATACAGTCTGAATTACGCTGCTCCAGATGCCCGTTCATTTGTAGAGGCGATTACGGATGCAAAGACGGCCAGCTTGTACAAATCGATCAATAAATTCGAACTGTACGATGAGGAAGCCACCAAAGAGAATATTATGAAAAAATTTAAAGAGGTGCAGGCAAAAGCCAAACCTGAAGACGTTTTCATCTTTTATTATGCGGGGCATGGTAGTCTGGACGTCAACAAAAAGAATGAAGACGGAGAGAACCCATTCTATTTTGTGCCTCATGATGTTACGCAGTTGTACGGTGACTCAAAGCAATTGATGACGAAGGGGCTTTCAACCGAAGAATTAAGTGCCAACCTCATGGCAATTCGCTCCACCAAGCAAATTGTGTTGATGGATGCCTGCCACTCGGGCGGAGCCGTGAAGGGCATAAAGATGCGCGCGGCTGCCAGCGAAGAGAAGGCCATGGTGCAATTGGGTCGCAGTTCCGGTGTGGCTGTTATCGCTTCTTCTGGTTCCAAGCAGTATGCTGCTGAGTTTGAAGTGTTGAAGCATGGGGTGTTTACCTATGCATTGCTGGAGGCGCTTACCGGG
>JBIIVI010000163.1:0-8420 GCA_044339555.1 Cyclobacteriaceae bacterium
TAAGAACTGGGCCGAGCCGTACGCATTGCAATCAGCAGCCTATGGCATAAAGATGGGCTACAGCCCGATGCAGGGCATGGTGTTGGGCGGTAAGAGCGACAATCTGATCGAAAAAGCCAAACGGCTCGATCCAAATTCGGCACTCGCCTGGAAAGTGTATGCAAACGCGAAGTTTTTTACCCCGGAAATGTGGGGCGGTGATCTGGACGAAGCCATAGCGGGATACGAAAAAGCATTACAACTGTACGAAAGCAAACCCGAAACGCTTCCTTACAATTGGATGTATTTGGATACGATGGCTTTTCTGGGTCAGGCACTACTGAAAAAAGGCGAACGCGCAAAAGCCATTGCCATTTACGAAAAGGCGTTGAAAACAGAGCCCGAGTTTGGCTGGGTGAAGTTTGTGTTGTTGCCAAAGGCCAAATCGAATAAGTAAAATGCGCTCGCTGATTTTCCTGTTGCTGGCGTGCGCGTGTGGAACATTTGCCCACGCGCAATGCAAAACCGTAACCGGCCTTGTAAAAGACAGTACTACGGGCGAAGCACTGCCGGGTGCCACAGTGCGTGCAGCCAACGAAGCCGGCACAGGTGTGATCACAGACATAAACGGAAAGTTTCAATGGAAGACCGATACAACCGTGCTCCTGCGGATCAGCTTTGTGGGCTTTGAAGATGTGGAAATAGAGATTGGGAAGGAATGTGAAGTGGAAGTAAAGCTGCTCCCCACTGCCACCGGCCTGGATGAGGTGGTGATTCAATCGGAGCGATTGATAGCGGAAGAATTTACCGTAAGTAAAATCAAGAAGCTGGAGATTTACACCAACCCGAGCGCTAAAGCCGATCCGTTGCTGGCCGTCAATGCTTCACCATCGGCCACCACCACGGATGAGTCCGCCAACATCAGCCTGCGTGGTGGCAGCCCGAGTGAAACCGGCATCTTTCTCAATAACGTGCCGATCAACGATGCCGTACGCTACGCCCAACTCAATGGCATTGGTACGTTTAGCATTTTCAACACGGCACTCATCCAGCAAGTGCAGGTGTACCCTGGTAACCCGCCGCTTGAATTCGGCAACACCACCTCGGGGTTGATCTCTTTAACCACCGATGAGAACATTCCGGACAAGGCCGTTAACACCGTATCGGTATCGCTGGCCAGCATGGGCTACTTCACCTCGCGCAAGGTGGGGCGCAACTCGGCGCTCACTGCATTTGCCAACTACCAACCTTCCGCCCTCCTGCGCTGGTTCAACCCGGCCGCGTTAGATCGTGTGAAAAGATTTAGAACCGCAGATATGGGCCTGCACTTTTTTAGCCGCCTGAACGACCGCACGGTGTTCAAGGTCTTCAACTACTCCAACCGCGAATCGTTCTTGTTCGATTCACGAACGCCTACCTATCGGGGAGATTTCAATCAGGAAAAAATCCGTAACTACACGGTAGCGAATCTGCGCCATCGGTTCCGCAACAGTGAGCTGTCGCTCAATCAAGGCATCAGCTACTCCCACGCGCGGTTTTCGCTCAGCACACTCGATGCACGGCTTAACCTCACCGATTTCTTCACCTCTCTCAACTACCAGTACTTCGGAAAAAAGGGCGAAGTAAAAACGGGACTGAGTTACGACTACCGCGGATCGGATTTCCAGGGCCAATTTCCCCGCTACAACTTTGCCATGGGCGAGCAATATCCCGTAGACAGCGCAGCGTCTCGCGCAGCAGTTCGCCTTCCGGAGGCTTATGCCTACGGAAAAATTAATCTCTCATCGAAGTGGATTGTTGGAGGCGGAATTCGAAGGGGAATCAGCCGGGGCGAACAGCCTGCGTTTTGGAGCAGTCAGCTGAACCTCAATTTCCGACCGTCAAAGCCGTGGAACTTTATCCTATCGGCCGGGCGATACAACAAGTTGCTGATCCCGCAGGGCTCCGCTTCGGGCACCGAACACATTCAAACTGATCAATACTCGCTGGACGTTACCCACACCACGCAACGGCTGGAAGGAAGCTTTTCGTTGTTCGCGAAAAACGGGCAGCAAGGTCAGCTTAAAACATCGGTGCAGGGACTTGAGTTGTTTGGCCGCTATCGCATTCATCGCAATCTGCGAACACAGTTATCCATTACCTCGCTAAACGCAACGCAAACGCTGGGTAACGAAACGACCTCCTCACCTTTCCACATTCGCTACTTCCTGCGTGGAAACGTGGAGTACCAGTTTCTCGGCACGTGGACAACCACACTCGTCTTCCTGTTTCGGGAAGGAAGCTTTTGGCGCCCCGTGTCAGGCGCTACGTTCAATCCACACCTGGGCGTGTTTGAGCCTGCCTTTGGCGCCCTTTCGCGGCTGCCGAACTACAGCCTCCTCGACTTCAGCGTATCCAAACTCTTTGTCGTTGGCAAAGAGGCTTCAGCTGTTGCTTTTTGCGGATTGAGCAACATCCCCAATTTTCAAAACGTGCGCGACTATGCCTACAACTTCGACTACACCGAGAAGACGGCCGAACTGTTCTCACTACGAACCATTTATTTTGGCGTGGTGATTAATTTTTGAAATCAAATCTATCCCGCTTCAAAACGCTTCAACAGCACCGATCTATTTCAATTTGGCTATCGTTTGCTTTTGCTGATTTACCGAATGCACGGACACTTGTTCCACCGTTCGGGTTGTACCCCGGAAGTCCGTAACCTGTACATTGGAGGCGCCTGCAGGGATTTGTACACCGCGAATCCCCGCAGATGCAAATCCTGCTCCGTAGTAAAACTCAAACTTCATTCGTTTGCCCGCCTTGGTGGCCCACGCGATACTTTGATCGAAAGCGGCAGCCTGGAAAAAACGTGCTGCATTACCCGCGGTGAACCCACGAATGCTATCGCGGTTTTGGGTCGCGATTAGCAGCAGTTCCTGACTGGCTCGCAGTTGTACCAGCGCCTTGGCATCACCCGGAACAAAAAATCCGCTTTCGCGTGATGGCAGGTACCGAAACGTGCCATCGCCACGACCAAGTAAAACGGCACCCGTGGCTGCATCATAGCGTCCTGCAAATACTTCATTTCCGTAGTCGTTACCCACCGTTAGAAAATCCAGATGACCATCTTGATTCACATCGGTTACCTGGATTCCGTTCAACGGCGCCATCTGCAACTCGCGGTTCAAAGGCACCGCATCAAACGCACCCTTACCATTATTGCGCAGCAAACTAGATGCAAGGTAATTCGCCTCCATCACCAACATGCCTTTTTCTTCTTCCGGAGTGAAAAAGTCGGACATGGGTACCGCCGCAAACTGTTTGTAGCGGGCAAACTTTCTACGAAACTTTGGGCTTTGCGAGTTCAACTCATCCCAAAAATGAATCGGGTACTCTTTTAAAGTCCCCTCGTCCGACATGAAGTAGCACGAAAGCACGGCATCTACGCTACCATTGCCATCCACATCTTTTGCGTATACACGCAACGGGGTTTCCGTGTTTGCTTTGAAATAATTGTTGAGGCCCGCATTTCCTGCGATGTAATCCATATCGCCATCTTCGTCAAAATCGCCACCGGTGATGCTCGTCCACCACCCCTTATGGTTTTCCAATCCTGTTCGCGCGGACGGATCTAATTTTCCTTTCTCATTCAGAAAAAGAGTTGGGGCCATGAATTCGCCTACCACCAGCAAGTCCACCGCACCATCAGAATTTGCATCGGTCCAGATCGCGTCGCTCACCATGCCCACCTTTTGCAGTTTCGGAGCCACTTCGGCAATTACATCCACAAACTTGCCACCCTCATTGCGTAACAACGAACTTGATGGCGTATACGGGTATTGGCCCGGCGTTACGCGCGCACCCACGAACAAATCGAGATCACCATCGCGATCAAAATCGGCTGCTCTAACGCAAGAGCCGCTGGAGCGTACGATGGGCAGCACCGCGGAACTCCTTTGGAAGTTTCCCTTACCATCATTCCAATACAACCGGTCCTGATAACTTTCATCATTGGGCTCAAATTCAAAACTTCCACTCACCGCATACAAATCCAGGTCGCCATCATTGTCGGCATCGAACAGTAGCACGCCTTCGTCTTCCTGAACTTTTCCATCTGCTTCCAGCTTTGCAGCGGAGAATTCACCGCTACTATTTTGCAAAAAAACTGTGGCACTTATCCCCGCCGGGCCGCCCACCACGAAATCATCCAGCCCATCGCCATTCACATCGCCTGCAGCCAACGATGGACCAGACTGACTGAACTTATGCGGTAATGTGCGCTGAATATTGAAATCGATCTTATCTTCTTCCTGATGGCGAAAGGCGAGAACCTCGTTCGGGAGGGCCGTTAACAGCGTTTTTGATTTGGGCGCTTCTATTTCGGGTGCTTTGCGATTTGCCCAATTGATCGTGATCGTTTGATTAGCGGAAACATTTGTTACTTCCGTGATTGTCTGATCCGGCCATTGCACTTCTATTTTTTTAATGAACCGCGCTCGTCCGACACCTGCGTGAATCATGGGCTCTACGGTGGACAAGTAGCCGCGGTAAAACGACTGATCATAATACTGCGCCTGGCCCGAGTCAGGTTGAATCATGACGCGCGCACCCAGCGCATACGGGTTTAATGCGTCAGCCTCCAGGCGGATGCGTAGATAATTGCTTTCATCCGGGTACAACTGGCGGCTTCGGTTCTCATACAGGAAAGCGAGGTCGTTGATATTGTTAACCACGTAATCGAGGTCGCCATCGCCATCGAGATCCGCGAAAGCGGCACCATTAGAAAAGGAAGGAATTTTTAGACCCCACGCATCGGTAACATCCCGAAATGAAAGCGTACCGGTGTTTTCGAATGCGTAATTGGAAACTTTCACCACCGGTATCGAATCAACCAGCAATGCAGCGCTCGCCACCGCACCCACATCGTTTCGGTAGTTCGAAAAATCCTTGTCGGTGATGTCTTTGGGAAACCCATTTGTTATCAACAGATCCTTATCGCCATCGTTGTCGTAATCAGCAAACAAAGGCGACCAACTCCAGTCCGTCTCGTACACACCCGCTAAGAACCCCGCTTCGCTGAAGGAAAGTGGCTGCCCCGGGGCTACTCCGTTGTTGATCTGGAGCATGTTCCGCACATGTTGGAATTGGTAGCCCCACTTTTCGTTGTTCAGGTAAACCGTGTAGGATGATCCTTGAATGGTAGTCTTTTTCCTGCGATAGCCTTCCGGCAACATATCCAAGGTCATGACATCCACCCAGCCATCATTATTTACATCCGAGGCATCGTTGCCCATGGAAAACATGCTATGATGACGCACTACGGACGGTAATTGGTTAGTAAATGTGCCGTTTTTATTGTTGATGTAGAGGAGATCATTCGACATGTAATCATTACTTACGTAGATGTCCGGATAGCCATCGTTGTTATAATCCGCGATGGCCAAACCGAGACCATAGCCCTCCCATAGAATGCCGGCTTCTTTGGTCATGTTTGTAAAGGTTTGGTTGCCGTTGTTGCGATAGAGCTGATCGTTATTAGCAGCACTGCCATCGATGATTTTGTTTCGCCACGCGCTTGGGATTTCGCTGTTGAGAATATTGTTCAATACATACAAATCGAGGTCACCGTCGCGATCATAATCCAGAAACGCGGCGTTCATGGAGTACCCTTTTTCGGCTACCCCGTAATCGGCTGCAAGGTCTTTAAATACGGGGACCCCGTCTTGTAAACCCTGATGAATGAAAAGCGAGTTGATTCGCTCATCGGGGTTTTTCTTCATGGTGGCACACACATATAGGTCGGGCCAGCCATCTGCATTCACGTCTGCCACAGCCACGCCCGTATTCCATTTACTGGCCGAACCTACACCGGAACGATCGGTAACATCTTCAAATCGCAGGTTGCCGCGATTGAGATAGAGCCGATTGGGAACCATGTTTCCCGAAAAGAATAAATCGGGCAGCGAGTCCCTGTTAAAATCTGCTACGGCCACCCCCCCGCCATTGTAGATGTACTCTTCCGTGAGGATGTTGAACGTATCGTTTTCAAAAATCTGATTATTGAAGGTGATTCCACTTTTCTCCACAGGTACCTGGAAGAACCGCGTGGGCGAGCTCTGGCGGCAGGCAAAATTGAGCGTGAGGAAAAAAAATATGCAAACAATCGCGTAAAACTTCATATCAAAAATCAAAATATGGCTAAAAATAAAAAGACTTTCCCGGGTAGGGAAAGTCTTTTTAGGATGCAAAAAACTATTGCTAGTTGTGGCCGGGGTTCTGCTTCAGTTTGCCCAAGCTTACGTCAATCTGACGTTGCGGAATTGGATAATACTCATCCGAGTTTGCCGCGAAAGAAGCACCCTGATAGGCTCTTGTTCTGCGCGGAGCCTCATATGCCAGGAAGGCGTCAATTGTTTGCTTCGCCACACCCCAACGTACCAAATCGAAGAAGCGGTGACCTTCCATTCCAAGCTCAAGTTTACGCTCGAAACGAATTCGGGCCACGGCCTTATCGCGGGAATCAAAATCGCCTGCGGCGTACGGGTTAATTACATAGTTGGCGGCAGGAACAGCTCCGTTTTGAACAAAACCCGCCGCATTGCCGGCCCGGTTACGAATCTGATTAACAAGTGCCAAACCGCGATCTCCCTGATTTAACTCTGCCTGGCACTCAGCCGCCAGCAGGAGGATTTCTGCAAAACGAATCATGCGGTAGCCGTTCGCGGTCCAGCCGCTTGTCCAGTTACCCACTTCGGTATTCGTACCTTCTTGTGCCTTACGATACACCTGCTTCTTGGGGCTGTAAGGCCCTGCGTAACCTGGATCGCGAATCCAATCAGCACCCGTGTGCGGCCCCCAATCCAGATAGGGGATACCTCTGCGTCCAACGGTCCAATCCAAACGAGGATCCAAGGGGCCAGCATCTGGGGTAAAAGCAGCGGTAACTGCCACACCATCATCGCTTACAACTTGATTTGCACCTGAATTATAGCTGCCATCGATTAAAGGTAATCCACCCGCTGTACGGAATGAGTTAACAAACTCTTGTGAAGGTTGGAAGAAACCGCAGCAACCGCCAGGGCTTGCTCCAGACTTATAGGGAAAGTTCAGTACTTCACCCCAACCACCATTCCAGCCAGCCGAACCATCGTTCACTGAATATTGAATGGTGAATACACTCTCCGCACTGTTATTGTTGGCAATATCAAAGACATCGCCAAAGCGAGGAAGAAGTGCAAACCTTACGCCACGCGGGTTACGCCCATTCGCAATGATGGCGTTCAGTACTGGCAACGCTTCCGCAAACTTCCGTTGATACATAAGTGCCTTTGCATACATGGCACCCGCTACCCACTTGTTAATACGACCAACTTCGGCAAAACTCTCAGGGGTATTGTCATAACCGAACTTAAGATCTGCTTCAATTTGAGCCCAAATGTCGGTGTCGTTGGGAATGTTGAAATCAGCCGCCTTTTCGTCCACGTAAGGCACCATGTTCCACATCCGCTTTGCTTCGAAATGATAATGGCCCCGAAGTGTCCTGGCCTGAGCAAGGATGGACGCTTTCTCGGCTTCCGACGCATCGGTTAAACGTTCCACAATCCGAATGACCGCATTAGATCGCGATACGCCATCGTACACCGAACGCCACTTAAGGTTAAAATAGCCGTTCGTAGCAGTCGCGGTATAGGTTTGAATCGGGTTGATATCCGGCTGGTCACCGGCGTCTGACCCTTTGTTTCCTTCGCCACCGGTAACGCTACCATACACCCAGTTGGACGCTGCGGCTTCCCAGCCAGCAATATCTTGTCCAACACCATCTAACATTGAGTAAGCGCCAATCAAAAGAGCCTCTGCCCCTTTTTTGGTGGCCAATACGCTTTCGCCAAGTGCACCCTTGGGTGCAACTTCCAAGAAGTCCTTCTGGCACATCGACAATCCGAAGGCCATGACCACTAAAGAGATTTTACCAATCGTCCTTTTCATGTTTACTTTTTTCATTTTCTTAGAAACCAACATTTACACCAATCAACAACTGCCGTACAATCGGGTAGTTACCGAAGTCAATACCCCGGGCCGTTGCGCTTCCTCCCAGTTCAGGATCCAAACCCGAGTAGTTCGTAATGGTAAACAGGTTAGCCCCCTGTACATATACCCTCAACCGCTCGATGCCTGTTTTGTTCAGCACGTTTGAAGGCAAAGTATAACCCAACTGCATGGTTCTGGCGCGCAGGTAGCTGCCATTCTCAATGTAATACGAGTTCGACTCCGTGTTCGTGCTGAAGTTACTTACGTTCTCTGCAATCGGAGTGGTTGCATTCGGACGCTCGGGAGTCCAACTGTTGTTTAAGGCATCATCGCTCTTTACACCTTGGAACGAAGGCCAGAAGTCCGTCCACCATTTTGTGTAGTTGTAGATGTCCTGACCAAATGCGCCATACAAGAAGGTCGAGAAATCA
>JBIIVI010000164.1:0-8397 GCA_044339555.1 Cyclobacteriaceae bacterium
TTTTGAATCCACCCTTCGCCAGGGTTGATCACGTGCACGGTTTCGCTCACGGGGTGCAGACCTTTCCACTCCGTGGCGGGCGTGGTGCCGTCTACGGGTTTGCTCCAGTCGAACGTGCGGTCGCGCAGCGGCACAAAGTTGCCGTGCCAGTAGGCGATGTTCCCGTGCCGGTCCGCATACACGGTGTTGTTAGACGCGTTGCTGCGGTAGTCCATTGTTTTCTTGAAATCGTCCAGGCCTTTGGCTTTGGTGCGCAGCCAGCTTTGCAGCAGGCCATTGAGCGAGCGATTCACGGCTTTCACCGTGAGGTACTGGCTTTCGCGCACGCCCATTACGGGGCCGTGGTGCGTGGCGTAGGTGGTAAAAGTTTTGGCGGCTCCGTCTTTCTGTCGGACAGTAATGGTTTTCTGCGTCACCAGCTTTTGTGTGCCGTTGTAGGTGTAGGTGAGGCGGCCGTTTTGCCTGGTGACGCGTTCGCGGTACACATCGGCCACATCTACGTTGCAACTGGTATGCATCCAGCCGCAGTGTTCGTTAAAACCTTGGTAGATGAAGAACTGGCCCCACGTAACGGCTCCGTAGGCATTGAGCCCTTCTTCGCTCACCATGTGTACTTCGGGGCGGAAGTAAAATGTAACGTGCGGGTTGATGTAGAGAATGGATTTGCCGGAAGCCGTGCGCGTGGGTGCAATGGCAAAACCGTTGGAGCCGGACGTATGCTCATCAAACCCCGTGCTGCGTTGCGCAATGGGGTAACTCGTGCCGGTGTAAAAAGCTTTCAGCTCTTCGGGTGTAACATCGGCTGTGTTGATGGCGCCAATACTTCCGTCTGTCCACAGCAGCGGGAACCACGGCTCGAAGCGGGTGAGCAGCGCAGGCTTTACCTGCGGATTTTTGTAGAGATAGAAATTGATACCATCCGCGAAAGCGACCAAGAGTTTCTTTAACCACGCAGGACTTTTCTGATAGTCGGCCCGTGCGCCAGCGGAGTCGAGCACGAGGCGAACGTAGAGGTCGTTGTAGAGTTCTTTCTCGCCATACACTTCGGCTTTGCGGCCCAGCTTTTCGATGTAGTTCATCTCCACGCGTGCAAAGTCATCTTCGCACTGCGCGTACATCAGTCCAAACACGGCATCGGCATCGGTCTTGCCGTAGATGTGCGGAATGCCCCACGTATCGCGCAGGATCGTGACGTTCGCAGCTTGCGCTTGCCAGCGCGCTACCTCCGCGGGCGACTGCGCCCACACCATCCCCGAAAGGAACAAAAACAGCAGCGGTAGTTTCATCATTGCATGTAGTGAGTTAGCGTAGTTTGTGCGGGCGTCATCAACGATCTGATTTCACCCGGAAGTAATTTCCTTGGGCGTGCCCCCGCGCGGCGCGGGGTCGGGCTATCGGCCGCGCATGGCGCCTGGCCTCTATCCCTCACGCAGTACAGCCCCGGTACCAATTACAACGAAGCTAAATACGTGTACGAGTTACGCAACGTGCGGTCAGGATCGGGCGTAAGATCGCGCTCGAGATAAAAATGTTTTACGCCCTGCGCGCGGCCCGTGGTGATAATGGTTTTGAGATCGAACACGCCACTGCCGGGGTCGGCCATTTTCGGGAACAGCGCGATCCACTGATCGGGCGTGCCACCATCGCCTGCGAAGCGGATCGGTTGCGCAGCATCTTTTACGTGCATGAGTTGGAAGCGACCAGGATATTTGGTGAGGAACTCCACGGGCGAGCCACCGCCCGCGGTGAGCCAGAAGATGTCCATTTCAAACGCCACGTAGCGGGCATCGGTTTGTTGTAGCAGCACATCCATAGGCACGGCTCCGTCTTTGGGTGCGTGCTCATAGCCGTGGTTGTGGTACGTAAACACCAGGCCATAGCGCGCAAGTTGCTCGCCTATGCGATTGAACTCCTCGGCCAGCCGTTTGTAGTCATCCAGTGTTTTGCGGTCGTCCGGATTACTCAGGGCGGGCAAGGCCACGTAGCGGGTGCCGAGGGCCGCGAGTGCTTCGCCCGCAGCCGGCAGGTTTTCGCGCAGGGTGATGAGATCGAGGTGCACGCTGGGCGTGGCGAGGTTGTTGTCGGACAATAGCTTACGCACATCGGCAACGGAATATCCGTAGAAAGCATTTTGGGCGATGCCGAGTTGGGCGGCCAACGGTTTCCACCCTTCGATGGTTTTGGGTGAACTAAACGGGTAGGGCCCGAAGAACTCAATCTCGCGGTAGCCGATCTCACCCAGTTTTTTCACCGTGCCGGGAAAGTCTTTGGCCACTACCTGTGGGATGGTGAACAGTTGGATGCCCAGCTTTTGGTTGGTTAGCGCGAAGGTATTTTTGGCGAGTGTGGTGGCGGCCAGCGCCAGCACGGATTTTTCGAGAAAGGTTCTGCGTTTCATATTTCGTGAGGAGCTAAAGTGCTTGTTGGATATCGCGGATGAGATCGGCCGCATCTTCAATGCCTACGGATAGGCGCACGAGTTGATCGGAGATACCCACCGCCTTGCGCTCGGCAGGCGTGAGCTTAGCATGCGAGGTTTTTACCGGCGATGTGGCGGTGCTCTCCACCCCGCCCAGACTGATGGCGCGCTTGATGAGTTGCAGGCGCTTCAAAAATGTTTCGGCATTGCCTTTTACTTCGAAGGAGACCATACCGCCAAAGCCACCGGGCATTTGTTTGCGGGCGATGCGATGGCCCGGATGAGTTTTGAGGCCGGGATAAAATACAGCTTTGATGCGCGGCTCTTTTTCCAGCGCCCGCGCAATGGCCAGCGCGTTTTGGTTTTGTTGCTGCACGCGCAGCACAATTGTTTTTAGACTACGTTCCACCAGCCAGCACGTTTGCGCATCTAAACTGCCTCCAAAGATCAAGGCGCTTTGCTTGATTTGTTCGGTGAGTTTTTTGGACGACACCATCACGCCACAACACAAATCGCTGTGGCCCCCAATGTATTTTGTGCCGCTGTGGGCCACGATGTCGATGCCAAGCGCGATCGGGTTTTGATTGACGGGCGAAGCGAAGGTGTTATCGATCATGGTGAGGATACCTTTTTTACGGGCCAAGCGCGCCACCCCTTGGATATCCGTGATCTTCATCAACGGGTTAGAGGGTGTTTCGATGTAGATCATGCGCGTGTTGGGGCGAATTGCAGCGGCGAAGGTTTTGAGGTCGGACACATCCACCATGCTATACTCCATGCCGTAGCGGTTCAGTGCGTGTACGGCGGCATGATGGGTGCCGCCATACAAATCATTTTGAAACAGCACATGGTCGCCCTGTTTTAAAAAAGCAAACATAGATGTCATGATTGCAGCCATGCCGGAGCTAAACAGCAGGCCGTCTTCGCCTTTCTCGAGCGCCACCATTTTTTCCACCACGGCTTTCTGGTTGGGTGTGTTGAAATAGCGTGGGTAGCGCACTTCGTCTACGTAATCGTAGGCCGCGGAGGGGTAGATCGGGTTCACCACACCGCCATACAGTGCATCGCCGGTGGAGCCTGCGTGCACGCTTACGGTGCGGAGGAGATAGTTTTTTTGCTTCATTGTACTACTTAATAACCAAACATATTTAAAACTTTGTTCACCGGGAAAATTACGGGGGTATAAATTTCGCAGGCGTTGGCGTTGGCAAGCTATCTTACCGCCGGTGCCATGAACCAGCCTTTGAAGATACTGATTGTCCACAGCGATGTGCAAAAAACCTCGCGGTTGGTAGAAACCGTAAAACGCATTACCCACCGAGTTTGCTTGCATCATTGCGGGCAGGCAGGTGTGCAGGCGGCAGCGCATTACAAATATGATCTTATCATCTGCCAGCAGCAGCTACCGCAGGTAGATGGCTTTATGTTAGTGAAATCGGTACGCGATTTTTCGATCAATCAATCCACACCCATTCTTTTCCTGGCGGATTACCACGGTCCGTTTGTGCACGAGCTGCGGCAGTTTGGTCGCGTGGAGATTGCACACCAGTCGCATGAAGAGGCGGTAGCGTTAGCAGCCTACCGGGCCAGCGTTGCCCCGCGGGCCAAATGGAGCTACTTGTTGTTTGCGAATTAAGATTAGAATTTCACTAATCCGCGTTTTATTCCTTCCAACACCATCCCGGTGCGGCTTTGGACTTGTAGTTTGGCGAACAGCGACTCGCGGTAACCATCGATGGTTCGTTCGCTCACGTGCATGAGCGCAGCAATTTGTTTGTAGGTGTGGTCGCTCGTGGCGAGTTGTAAGAATTCGCGCTCCTTTTCTGTTATGCGCAGCAACGTGCCCTCTTTGTGCTCGCGCAGAATTTCGCTCAAGCTTCGTTGCGGTAAATCAGCATTGAAATAGCGATGAGCGTACACCTCCTGTAACGCCTGACGCAGCATCTCCGGCGGCATGTCCTTCAACAGGTAGCTGCAACATCCGGCACGCATCATCCGCAAGATCATGGACTCCTGGTCGTTCATCGACAGCGCCACGAGCCGGATATCTGGGAAGGCGGTATGAAGCCAGGTTGCGGTCTCTACGCCATCCATCACGGGCATAGTCACATCAATCAGAATAATGTCCGGCAATGGTTCGAGCACCTTCATTTTTCCTTGCAAATCGCGCCCGTTGTTAGCATCCACCACCACGTTCATTTCGGGCAGGCTGTTGAGCAAGAGGATGAGCGACTTGCGAAACAATTGGTGATCGTCTACGATGCCTACGTGAATTTTCATCAGAAGAGCGGAAGTTGAATTCGTACGCGGGTACCGGTGGGCCCGGAGAGCCATTCTACCACACCGCCCATGAGGGAAGTGCGATGTTTAATGTTTTGGATGCCGCGGCCCTGAACACTCGTGTCGGCCGTGGGGAAGCATTGGCCATCATCGATCACTTCTACTTCAATGTCGCGGTCGTTTTGACGTGCGAAAACCCGAATGTGCGAAGCGCGCGCGGGCTTGCGTATATTTTGAAACACTTCTTGTACCACGCGAAACAATACGAGTTGGCGTTCTTTAGGCATGGCGAGTTGCTCCGGATACTCAAGTGTCATCACCAGATTTTTTGACGTATTGATTCGCTCCGCTTCCGCGCGCAGGTTTTCAATAAAGTCGAACCGTTCCACCCACTCGCTGTCCAGTGCTTTTGTTAAACCACGCAATTCTTGCAGCGCCACGGTGAGGCTTTCGTGGGCCATGTCGAGAGCCTCATCATTAAATTTCTGTTTGGCCAAGCTCACCAACAATTTAGAGCTGTTCAGAAGTTGCCCCAGGTTGTCGTGTAGTTCTTTACTGAGCTGATTAAGAGTTTCTTCGTGTGCCTCCAGCCGTGCGCGAAGTAATTCTTGGGCATACTGGCTTTGCAACTGCTTTTTTTCAAAGAGGTCACGCAGTTGCTTCTTCTGGGAAATAAAAACAAAAACAATGACGCCGATGGCGACTGCCAGAAAAACAAGGCAGCCCGCTACCACAACTCCTACTTCCTGCGATAGATTTTCCATCACAAACCCCGGTCGCCACAGCGGCACCTAAAAATAATAGAACGTGATGAAGACCCCACAGGGGGCGGCAGTAGTTGCTTTTGGATCGTGAGCCATAGGATGGAGGGTTACGAAATAAGCCGCTAAAATGCCACCCATCACGGCCTCACACAACGGGATTTTTCCCGTTTTTATACGAATCTGTCGTTCCTGGACGTTCATGTTAAACAAGCGGCTGGCGGATGTTAAACAAGTCTGCGTTTGCATAACTTTGGAACAAGTTTTTAAATCAATCATTTTCTATGCGATACATACGTGGGATGATGCTGTTGGCGATAGTGGTAGGAGTTGCGGTGGGGATGTCGGGTTGTCGTGAAGACGAGCCTGCGCCCTTAGGTCCCAACGAATATGTAAACAACTGGATTCTGGATAACATGCGGGCCGTGTACCTTTGGAACACCTCCATTCCTGCCAGCCCAAACAACACGCAGGCTCCGCCTGATTTCTTTGAGTCGCTGCTTGACCCGGCCGACCGTTTCTCGTTTCTTCAGGAGAATTACCTGGAATTGCAGAAGCAACTGCAGGGCATCCGCAAGGAAGCAGGTTACGACTTTACGCTCTACCGCGAAACCGCGGGCTCCGACAACGTGATCGCACAAATCATGTTTGTGAAAGCCAATTCGCCTGCCACCACAGCCGGTTTGAAACGAGGCGATGTGATCACTCATGTCAACAGCGAGCGGCTCACGATCAACAATTATCAGGCGTTACTGGCCAAGCTGGGCGAGAACCATACCATTACGGTACAAGTGTATGACTACACCGCACAGACGTTCAGCCCGGCTTCCACCCTTAACCTCATGCCGGTGGAGTTGGTTGAAAACCCCATTCTTTTCAGAAGTGTGATCACCCTTTCCGACAAAAAAATAGGCTATCTCGTGTATCGGTTCTTTACACCGGGCCCCGGAAATCAATACATCAACGAAATGGATCAGGCGTTTCAGGAGTTTCGCGATGCAGGCATCTCGGATTTTGTATTGGATTTGCGTTTTAACAACGGTGGTTCCATTTCTGCTTGTACGAACCTCGCGAGCCTGGTAGGCAAAGGCATCGACAACACCAAGACGTTTTACAAGCTGCAGTACAATGCGAACGTGATGCAGGAAATTCGCAACGATCCGCGCCGGGGCGAGGCATCGCTCACGCAGCGGTTTCTATCGAAGTCGCAAAACATCGGCAGTTTGTTAAGCGGTGGCAATGTGTATGTGCTTACCAGCACGCGCACCGCTTCGGCTAGCGAAATGGTGATGAATGGATTGCGGCCCTTCATGAATGTGGTGAGCATTGGGGGCACTACGGCAGGCAAGGACTTGGGATCCGTAACGATTTATGAAGAAAACGACCCGCAGAACACCTGGGGTCTGCAGCCGATTGTGGTGCGCCTCGTAAATGCGAACGATCAAGGCTACTCCGCCGGGTTCGCTGCTACGGTGCCGCTGGCGGACAATGCACTGCAGTTGTTTCGCCTGGGCGATGTGCGGGAGCGATTGCTGAACAAGGCACTGGAAATGATTGTGGGTGCACCGGTAAGCGGCCGACCGCGCGAGGTGGGTACGTGGGGCGAAGAAGTGGCCAGTTCGTTGGATGCAACAAGCCGGGTGCTACAACCGCGAGTGGAGTCGATTCGATAACGAACTTCATTTCGGTGGGTGCGAGATTGTGCTAGTCGATTGCCCAGTTTTCAATTTTGATCCCCTCCAAGCGGTTAAAATCGTTTACATTTCTTGTCACCAACGTGAGTTTATTCGCTATCGCTGTAGCGCCTATTAAAAAGTCAAAATCATCTAGTGGTAAACCCTTCTTTCTAAGCCGCGCTTTTTCACGTGCATACACATCGATTGCGTTGATGGCTGCTATTCTCGACTCCGAATTTTAACTCGGCAAGTGTAATCTCAGATACAATGCAATTGTCGATGCCCGCCCACTCAATCTTGAGTGTCCAAACGGAAAAGACCTTTCAAAAAATACACGCAAATGTTCGTGTCAAGCAAGTATTTTTTCAAAGTTCTTCGCGCTTGCTGTTGAAGGTTCGATTTGCTTTCAAATTAGTGAGGATTTTATCTGCGGACTGCTTAGAAACAAAAGCACCGTACAAGTCTTGAATAGACTTTTCCTTATTTCTTTTTGGTCCTTTGAGGGAATTTGAAAGCCAGGAAATCAATTCGAGTTTGCGATCAGGACTGAGGCTATTCAGCCAATCCAAATACGAGTCAAGCAAATTAAAATTCAATTTGGTTGCTTTCAACTGTTATCCAACGAATAAATTGGCTTATAAAAATAGTCAAAATTGGAACAACGTTTGTTGGTTGCGGAGCCACACAAGCGTGGTGTATGACCAGAAACTTCAACCACCGATCGGAAAAGTGGTAAGAACGGCCTATCTTTCATAGATGAAACGCAGCCCCACAACTACTGGTATGAATCTGGATCTGGCCTCCTACTGTACGCTTATCCGGAACAAGATTCTTCCGGGGATTTGCTTATTGCCACTGCTCATGCTGTTACCGCACTATGCCCAGGCCCAACAAGATCCGCTCTACGCCCAGTACCTCAACAACCCGTTGCTGATCAACCCCGCCTACACAGGCTCCAACAAAAGCTGGGTAACCAACGTGGGCTATCGCAGGCAGTGGGCCGGTTTCGATGGAAGCCCCACCACCCTGAACTTCTCCAGCCACATTTCGCTGGTGGATAACAAAGTGGGCGCGGGCCTGATGGTGATTCAAGACAACATTGGCGAGACCAAGAATACCGAGATCACCGCGAACTACTCCTACCGCATAGAGCAAGGTGATAAATCGTTTCTGTTTGGCTTGTCCACCGGCGTGATGCGCTACCAGGTAGACCCCGGCCAGTTGAGGTTACAGAATCCAAGCGACCCCGCCTTTGGGTTTA
>JBIIVI010000165.1:0-8377 GCA_044339555.1 Cyclobacteriaceae bacterium
AGGCTTTGAGCTGGACCTTGAATTTGTAGTGGGTTACGGTCTGGACTTTGCTGGACTGGGTCGAAACCTGCCTAATCTCTATCAGGCAGACGCTTGAAAGCCGCGGTTGTTCTTTGCGGAATACATCGCTAACTTGCGCACCCGCTAAAAAGCAGGTACCTGTTTTTTAGCCCGACCAAACACCTTACCTATGCTGAACATGGTAATCTTTGGCCCTCCCGGAGCCGGGAAGGGCACACAAAGCGAAAAGCTTATTCAACGCTACGGTTTCATCCACATTTCAACCGGCGATTTGTTTCGCTGGCATACAAAAAATGACACCCCACTCGGAAAAAGAGTGAAAGAAATCATGAACAGCGGTGAGTTGGTTTCGGATGACATCACCATCGCCATGCTGAAAGAGGAATTGGATAAGACCCCCAACGCGAAAGGGTTTTTGTTTGATGGTTTTCCTCGCACAGTTGCCCAGGCAGAAGCATTGGATCAGTTTATGAAAAGCCGCGGCACAGCCATCCATCATGTGGTAGCTCTGGAGGTAACGGAAGCCGAAGTTCGCGCCCGGATTGCCAAACGCAAAACCATCGAAAACCGGGTAGACGATGAAGAAGAGAAACTGAACAAACGCATCACCGAGTATTTTTCAAAAACCATCCATGTCCTGCCCCACTACGAAAAAGACAAACGCCTGAAAAACATTCACGGCATCGGTTCAATCGATTCCATTTTTGAGTCGATTTGTGCGGCAGTGGGTAACGCCTGATCGTGTCGAACCCCAACTTCATTGATTATGTGAAATTCATGTCTCGCTCCGGGAAGGGCGGGGCAGGTTGTCTGCACTTTCATCGCGAAAAGTTTATCGAAAAGGGTGGGCCAGACGGAGGTGATGGTGGGCGTGGCGGCCACGTGATTTTGCGTGGCAACAAACAATTGTGGACGTTGCTGCACCTGAAATACCGTAAACACATTCTGGCCGAAGCGGGCGAACCGGGCGAAGGTCAGAACAGAACAGGTGCCAGCGGCAAAGACGAAATCATTGAAGTACCGCTCGGCACGGTGGCGAAAGTAGCCGAGAGCGGTGAAGTGCGCATTGAAATTACGGAAGACGGCCAGGAGTTTGTTCTAACACCTGGTGGCCGTGGTGGCAAGGGCAACATGTTTTTTGCTACTTCAACCAATCAAGCACCGACACATGCGCAACCGGGTGAACCGGGTATGGAGGAGTGGATCGTACTAGAGCTAAAACTTTTGGCGGATGTGGGCCTGGTGGGTTTCCCCAATGCGGGCAAATCAACTTTGTTGTCGGTGGTGTCGGCCGCGAAACCGAAGATTGCCGATTACCCTTTCACCACGCTTACCCCGAATTTGGGCGTAGTAGCGTATCGCGATAACCAGTCGTTTGTCATGGCTGACATCCCGGGGATTATCGAGGGTGCAGCCGAAGGGAAAGGCTTGGGGATTCGCTTTCTCCGGCACATCGAACGCAACTCGCTATTACTGTTTATGATCCCGGCCGATGCGAAACACATTGGGAACGAATACAACATTTTGCTGAACGAACTTCGCAAGTACAACCCCGAGTTATTGGACAAGAAACGGGTGCTTGCCATCAGCAAAAGCGATCTGCTGGATCAGGAGTTAATGGAAGATCTCAAAAAGGAAATCCCTACCGAGATACCGTCCGTCTTTATCTCGGCAGTTACCCAAACGGGTTTAACAGCGCTGAAAGACCTGCTGTGGCGACAACTCCATTAGGCTGTCTTAATGGCACAATCGCGCGACTTGGCTGATTATTTGATGAAACAAGAATGAATTGAGTGAAAATCCATGGAAAACACTGCGAATCCTGATTTAGAATCCCCCCAATCAGCGGAAAGCACGCTTGAAAATCCGCCCGCCGCAGAGGCAGCTGCAAGTGATGTCGAAAAAGGAGGTTCGGATAAAGCCGAAACCCAAAAACCACAAGACGATTTGGCAGAAATGAAAGATAAATACCTGCGGCTTTTTGCCGAATTCGAAAACTTTCGGAAGCGAACTGCCAAAGAAAGGCTGGAGTTGATTCAAACCGCCAGTGAAAAAGTAGTGAAAGAATTACTGGCCGTGATGGATGACTTCGACCGGGCCGAAAAGGCTTTTCGCGATAAGAACGACAAAGAATCTGAGGGCTTTTTCCTGATCCAAAACAAATTCAAAAAAGTGCTGGAAGGGCAAGGGGTAAAGACCATGGACACGTCATCTCTTGTGTTTGATCCAGACCTGCACGATGCCATTACCCAGATTCCGGCCCCGACCGAAGAACTGAAGGGAAAAATCATTGACGTAGTTGAAAAAGGCTACCTGTTAAATGAAAAGGTGATTCGTCACGCCAAAGTTGTTATCGGTAGCTAATCGAAACCAACCATGTCCACCAAACGCGACTACTACGAAATCCTGGGCGTAACCAAAGGTGCTACAGCCGAAGAGGTAAAAAAAGCTTACCGTAAGGTGGCCATTCAATTTCATCCGGATAAAAATCCCGGTAACAAGGAAGCAGAAGAAAAATTTAAGGAAGCAGCCGAAGCGTACGAAGTATTGAGTGATGCCGAAAAGCGCGCGCAATACGACCGGTTTGGTCACTCCCGTGGTAATGGTGGTGTTCGCGGGCACGACATGAACATGGAAGATATCTTCAGCCAGTTTGGAGATATTTTCGGGGGCGGCAGTCCGTTCGATAGTTTCTTTGGTGGCGGAGGTGGTGGCCGCACGCGCCAACGCAAAGGTTCGAATCTGCGCATCAAGCTAAAGCTTACGCTGGATGAGATTGCCAATGGTGTAGAGAAAAAAATAAAAGTAAACCGGTTGGTTAGAGCGGAAGGTGTAACTTTTAAAACATGCCAGACGTGCCAGGGAAGTGGCCAGGTGCGAAAGGTAGTCAACACGATGCTTGGCCAAATGGTGTCTGCCACTACATGTTCTACCTGTAATGGCGCCGGTCAGATTTTGGATAAGCGTCCTTCAGGGGTAGACAGCTCGGGCTTGGTTTCGAAGGAAGACCTGCTCACCGTAAAAATCCCAGCCGGTGTTGGCGAGGGTATGCAACTCTCGATGGCCGGCAAAGGGAACGAAGCCCCGGGTGGCGGCATTCCGGGCGATCTTTTGATTCTGATCGAGGAACAGGAAGATCAAGACCTGAAACGCGATGGCAATAACCTTATCTACGAGTTGCACATCAGCTTTGTTGACGCAACGTTGGGAACCTCTGTGGAGGTGCCTTCCGTTGGTGGAAAAGTTCGTATTAAAATCGACCCGGGAACACCGAGTGGAAAGATCTTGCGATTACGTGGCAAGGGTCTTCGTGATGTGAACGGGTATGGCGCAGGCGATCAGTTGATTTATGTGAATGTTTGGATCCCAAGAAAGTTAAGCACCGAAGAAAAAGCAAAACTGGAAAGCCTCCGACATTCGCCCAACTTCCAACCACATCCGGATGCCAGCGACAAAGGATTTTTTGAACGGATGAAAGAATACTTTAGCTCCTAGAGAAACAAAAAACCCGGTTGCAGCCGGGTTTTTTCGTGCCGAAGGCGGGACTCGAACCCGCACAGCTTGCGCCACACGCCCCTGAAACGTGCGTGTCTACCAATTTCACCACTTCGGCCTTGGTGCCCAGGACTGGACTCGAACCAGCACACCTTGCGGCACTACCCCCTCAAAGTAGCGTGTCTACCAATTTCACCACCTGGGCAAAAGCAAGGGGTGCAAAAGTAATATTTTTAATTTGGGAACAAAAGGCTACCGAACCGACTCGGATCGCCTCAAAAAAATAATAGATCCAAAAAAGATACTATAAAACACCATCAACGATACCGCACATCCCATTGCTATCATATCCTTATGTATTTTGGTTGTTCAATGATTCAAAAATAGTCTGTTGGGTCTTCGTAATTCCCGTACAAAGAGTAGCAACCTCTTTAGAGTAAGATTTGGCCTGAAATTGGATACTTTTATCCCCTACCGAAAGGCAGGAAGAAAGGAACTCCCCCCGCCTGTTCGCATGTTCAAAACATTTACCCAAATGAGAAAGATCAGAATCCTTGCCCTCACCCTGTTAATCGCATGTAAACTAGTAGGCCAAAGTCGCCCGGCATCCGTACCGGATAATTGGTTTTTGCTTGACCCCGCTACCGATTCGGTGCAAGGCATGAGTGTTGAAAAGACGTATGTTGAATTACTAAAAGGTAAAAAATCTGTGCCTGTTATTGTGGCGGTGATAGATTCCGGGGTAGACATCGACCATGAAGACCTCCGGGAGGTAATTTGGGTAAACCCCGGAGAAATTCCGGGAAATGGGTTGGATGACGACAAGAACGGGTATGTAGACGACCTTCGCGGATGGAATTTTATCGGAGGTAAAGACGGGCGCAACGTAAATGAAGACACGTACGAACTCACGCGCGAGTACATGCGGCTGCGAGCACAGTTCGTTCATCAAAGCGAAAGTACGATTGCCAAAAAAGATCGGGACGCGTTCCAATCTTTCAAAAAAATCGAAGACAAATACCAAAAGCTGAGAATCAAGAATGAAGAAAAGTACTCCACATTCAAAAACCTGTATGTTAACCTTCAATACAGTATTGACACGCTTAAAGCATTTCTGAAAACAGATACCCTGACTCGGAAAAACATTTCAGGAGTTGAATCAACCAATCCTGCTATCCTCTTCAGCAAAGGACTCATAACGAACCTCCTGGATAATCTCGAGGGTGAATACACTTCCGTGGATGAAGTGATGACTGAGTTAAAACAAGCGTACGATTACTATCGTGTGATTGTGGAGTATGGCTACAACACGGAGTTTAATTCACGCGAGATTGTGGGTGACAATCCGGCTAATCCCACCGAGCGGTATTACGGCAATCCGGATGTGAAAGGTCCGGACCCAATGCACGGTACTCATGTTTCTGGAATTATCGCGGCCAAGCGTAACAACGGCATTGGCATAAACGGGATTGCCGACAATGTGCGAATCATGCCGATACGTGCAGTGCCGAATGGCGATGAGCGGGATAAAGATATTGCCAATGCGATTTACTACGCGGTCGACAACGGAGCTCACATCATCAACATGAGTTTTGGTAAATCGTTTTCGCCTGAAAAAGAGCTGGTGGACAAAGCGGTTCAATATGCCGAACGCAAGGGTGTGCTTCTGATACATGCTGCAGGCAACGATGGGGAAGACATTGACGTGGAGAAAAACTTTCCGACCCGTTACTACTTAAATGGCAAAGAAGCCTCAAACTGGTTGGAGATCGGAGCTTCTTCGTGGGGCGAAGGCGAAAACCTGGTGGGTGAGTTTTCCAACTACGGCAAGAAGACCGTAGACCTCTTTTCGCCAGGTGTTGGAATCTATTCCACGGTGCCCGGCAGCAAATATGAAGACGCTCAGGGAACAAGCATGGCAGCACCCGCGGTAGCAGGTGTGGCGGCTGTTTTGAAATCGTATTTTCCGGAGCTTACAGCAATTCAAATCAAGATGATTTTGCGGAGCTCCAGCCGATATTTTGGTGACTTGGAAGTTGCCAAACCTGGAACCAAACAGCGCGTTCCGTTTCAAAAGTTGAGCATCTCAGGGGGCGTCATCAACCTCTACGATGCGATTCAGGCTGCGCTGCGGCAATCGACCTTAACAAAAAAGTAATCACTTTCTTTCTACCGAAAACGAAGCAGTCTTGTAGACAAATTTACCATCATCCGTAAACCCTGCAACGATTAACACCATCGGGCCCAAATCATCACTCGCGCGAAACCGAATGGTGGCCGATTCAGCAGAAGTCAGTCGTAAGTTACCTTGCCAAAAAAGTGTTGACCGGAAATCCGGAAATTTTTTATCGGCGGCCAAAGGTGAAACAAGAAACTCGCTGCTTCGTGTTAGCCCTATCACTTCCAAATAGTTGCTTTTTGGCTTAGCACGACCTCCCGGTCGTTCTTTGGTTTGAACAAACAACACACCTGCCTCTCCGATTTTCCCGAGTTGAGCCAGCTTGTTGGGATTGTTTAAGATTTTAAGGTAGCTAATTTCCGAAGGAGCGAGTTTTAGGAAGTAATCAACATCAAAAGTTAAATTTCCATCAATCACCAACAAGGGACTACTATTAAACAATCGAGTCGAGTTAGCAGTGCGGTACGCAAGTCGCACTTGTTTCCCATCCCCTCTATTCCGGATCTGAACGAATGGCACAGCCTCCTTTATCAAATCCTCGATGCTCGGAAATATCACAAACTTTTCAACATCTACGGTATGATCGGGTTCCAAAAATTCCTCCTCAAGCAAGCGATTCGGGCTATTCGTCAAAATTGAAGTGGGTCGTTTTGTACCAAAAAAGTTGTAAGAGTTATTGACTAACCTGGTAAACAAAGCATATTCACCAAACACAGACGGGTCGCTGCCTTCTTGGCTCATCCATCGCTCCATAAACCGTAGAGTATCTTCTTGTAGTTCTACTCGATAAGCGGCATCGAGATTCCTTTGTCGATTTCTGAGGGATATAAAGATTGACTCATCGCCCCAAAAATCAAGCATAGATGAAATCTTAAAGGCGCCACTTCTTGTAAAGGTCTCGTAACCGATCGCGTTCTTCTGCAAAAAGGCTAAGACTAACGTAGAATCAGGTATGGTGCTGGTAGTGATGTTGGATAATATTCGGCCGGAAATGGAAAGGTCATCAGCGATTTTAACAAAATGCGAAAGTTGATCTGCAACGAAAAAAGGTGTTGAGTATGCGGCTAATATTTGGTTGATTTCAGCACGCGTTGCGTGAGGATTTAATGCCAGCCATTGATTGACGGCAGAAAACGGCGTTATTGGAAACCTTGCTATTAGCTGCGATGAATCAAAAAGCGCCTGTTGAATTACTGACACCGCAAAATCTCCTGAAAGCTCCGTCACAAAATTTGATTGTAACGCCAGTACAACACTTAGGGAATCGCGTTGACCAACGGTTTTGGGAATACCTACCAAAACATCGTTGCTTTGCCATCCATTCATCACTTTCCGATGTGTAATGATTTTTCCATCGGAATCAACGATATAATATTCGCTATATCCACGGTTTATAGGCGGCACCTGAATAGGGATCGCATTCTCGCTCTCCAGGAAAAAAGATCGCGAATCAAATATTCCATCCTGATTCACAGCCACCCAATGAAGCGGGCGCGCCAGGTAACTGCTTCGTTCCGGAATCGACAAATAAAGTGCCTCTTGCTTTGCTTCGATTGCAATTCCATCTTTGCTAACAGGCGGCAAATCTATTTTAATTTTTTCCGATGGGAACTCCACGGCATACCGCTTACCAAACTCGGGAAGGAGTTTATAGGTGCCAACACCGGACATTGGAAAAACCAGAGTTGAAATAGGCTGGTCGTCTTCCATCAAGTTCGCCTCCTGACCAGCCGATCCCGAAACAACTATTTTTGCAGTTTGTCGATCAATCAAATCATGCCCTTCTGCGTAAGCCCGTGCCGGCAACTCATCGTACCAATTCCGAGGAGTAAGTCGCTTGTTACTCTCAATTTCAAGCCACTGCCCAACATATTCTTGTGGGTTGCATGCAAGCATCGATGGAGTAAATGCCACTACTTTGTATCGACCGGAATTCAGATTTTCGCGCAATACAATTTGATTAACAGCCCGGCCTTTCCTTGCTTTTATCTTCTGGTGCTGCAATAAAGCTCCTTGGTTGTTGTAAAGATTGATATGAACTACTCGATCTCCTGTAGTTGAATTCAATTGCCTATCAACCAACCACAAACTAAAGTAGGCTGTATCTCCGGGCGAATAGATGGGCTGATTAAATATGATACTAATGGCTGGAGTTGAAGCTTCACGCGATTGCCCCAATTGCTGCTTAAATCGTACGAGTGCATTTTGCGCAAACAGTTGGGTCACCGACTCAGCCATCAACACAACGAGAAAAAAGTACCGAGTTGTCTTATGCACGATTAATTCCAAAAAGTTGGTTTCGCGGTAGTAGAAAACGGGAAGTCTAAACAACTCTCACGAAACGGGAGCACCACAGGTGGAATCTGAGTTGTATTTGGCACATCCTCCCGCGTAATAAAAACTCCTTTCGTATCGATCGAAGTGGCATAAAAGATACCCTCTAAGTTACCGGTAGGACCTGCTTGTTGGATAAAGCTTCTCGGCAAGCGGCCGGAAATAGGTTGAAATAAACTATTGGCCGCTTCTTTCTGATCTTTAATTGCCTTCCAAAACAGAAAAGACCTTCTCGATAGGCTGCGTTGTTCAACGCGTACATAAACTTTACGCAGGAAAATCCACTGATTCAGCGGAACAAATCCCGCCAATAAATTTTGAAATCGACCACTCTCAACGAATCGGTTA
>JBIIVI010000166.1:0-8368 GCA_044339555.1 Cyclobacteriaceae bacterium
CGTGGGCGCAGGTAATGTGGCGTGGCATCTGGCGCCTGCGTTAGACAATGCCGGGTTTGGGGTTCGCGAAGTGTACAGTCGCCAACATGCCCGAGCTGAAGCGCTTACCGAACGCCTGTATCAGGCCGAAGTGTGCGCCTCTCTCGACTTTAGCAGCAGTGCTTCTACCGTGTTTGTGTTGGCAGTATCGGATGATGCATTACTACCCCTGGTGCGCGAGTTAGTGTTGCCGGAGGAAGCGGTGCTGGTGCACGTCTCCGGCAGTCAGCCACTGGAAGTACTCGACTACGCAGCCACCGAGCATGTAGGCGTGTTTTATCCGCTCCAGACTTTTAGCAAAGAAAAGCGCGTGGACTTTTCTGCGTTGCCGATTTTTATTGAATCGCGTACGGAAGAGGCGGAGAAAATGCTGTTTAAAATGGCCCAGGCGCTTTCGCGCGAAGTACATAAAATCGGATCGAATCAACGACTCGCGCTGCACCTGAGTGCCGTAATTGCCTCAAACTTCACTAACCACATGTTATGGATGGCCCAACAAATGATGCAGCGCAACGGGTTAGACGACCGCTGGCTGCATCCACTAATCGCCGAAACAATACAAAAAAGCTTGTTGCTCGGTCCGGAAGCGGCACAGACTGGGCCTGCACGCAGGGGCGATTTGGAGACGTTAGACAAACACTACCAATTTTTGGCCGATCAGCCCGCTTTCGCGGATCTTTATCAGCAAATCAGTCAGCATATTTTGAATACTTACCAACCTGAATAATTATGATCAAATCAGTTTTTTGTTTAGTGCTCCTGCTGATGGCGGGTTCGCTACTGGCGCAGGGAAAGATTACCACATTTGGCGATGCCAAGCCTCTGTTTATCGTTAACGAGGTGATTGTGCAAGACGTAGCCAACATCCAACCCAACAATATAGAGAGCATTGAAGTATTGAAAGGCGAGGCGGCTACTAAGAAGTACGGAGCGCAGGGGAAAGATGGCGTGGTGATTATCAAAACCAAGCAACCCGTGCAACTGAACCAACGCGACCCCAAGATGACGGAAATGTGGGAGCCCAAGCCACCCAAAGTAACTCCCGGCATCGGCACCTCCCCGCCCTCGGACGCGATTGTGCTGTTCGATGGGAAAAACCTAACGGAGTGGCAATCGGCCCGCGATGGGAGCGAGGCGCGCTGGCAGGTGGCAGATGGCGCGTTTACGGTAGAGAAAGGAACAGGCGATGTTAAAACCAAGCGTACGTTTGGCGATCTGCAATTGCATATTGAATGGCGCGCCCCGGCTATTGTGGAGAGCGAAGGCCAGGGACGTGGCAATAGCGGAATCTTTTTGCAGGAACGCTATGAGTTGCAGGTGCTGGATAGCTACGAAAGCCAGACCTATTCGAACGGCCAGGCCGGATCAATCTATAAGCAACATATTCCGCTGGTGAATGCTACCCGCGGTCCGGGCGAGTGGCAAGCGTACGATGTGATTTACACAGCCCCCAAGTTTGGCGAGAATGGCCGGGTTATTTCGCCCGCACGAATCACTGTTATGCACAATGGTGTGCTGATTCAAAACAACGTTGAAATCTGGGGCGGAACAGAATACATTGGTTTACCCAAATACAATCCCCACGGCAAAGGAGGCATCCAACTCCAGGATCATGGTAATCCGGTGAGCTACCGGAATATCTGGGTTCGGGAGTTGTAATCGCGGCACAAAAAAAAGTCTGGCAAACGCCAGACCTTTTTCTTGCTCACCACTACGCTTATTGCGGCAGGGTAGCGGCTACTTCGCCTTTAATGAAAAGTTGTACAAAGCCGTTTTCTACATTGGCGGTAACAGTTACCGACTTATTGAATGCGCCGGGTGACGCTGCATTATAGGTCGCTTTGATAAACCCTTTTCCGCCGGGCGGGATAATGTCTTTGGTCCAATCGGGTGTGGTACAGCCGCAGGAAGCAGTTACGTTGGTGATGATCATAGGAGCGGTTCCGGAATTCGTAAACTTGAATTCATGGGTAACCGGCTCGCCTTGCTTGATTCTACCAAAATCAAACGTCTGGTTTTCAAATTTGGGAGCTGCCAGATTGGCTTTTGAATCAGCCGCAGTTTGGGCCACAGCTAAGGCGGCTATGCATACAAAGAGGCTCAGCGCTAAGAACTTTTTCATGAGTTGATAATTTTTTGTTTAAGGTCACATGGAATATCCGAGCCCAATTGCCACCTCTGAGGGTTGCGTGCAGTGCATGGATATTTCATTTAGAGTTTGAATTTAGGGATAAACTTACGTGTTTTTTAATCGAACGCAGCAAAGTTGGCTTTAAAATCAAGGCGCCATTGTTAACGGCTTCCTAAACCCTGTTAACGGGTTGTTAATCCGTTTCAGGCTGCCATGTATACCCCGTACCTTTACAAGGTGAGCCGCCTAACACTTCGCGTAGTCATTATTCTTGCCGGCATTAGCATAACCGGCATTACCATCACCCAGATTTATTGGGTGCGCAAAGCCTTTGATGTGCGCGAAAATCAGTTCAACCACGATGTGCAAACCGCCTTGCGGCACGTGGCCAACCGGCTGGTGGAAATCAACCAACTTCCCCCCGCAGCCAACAATCCGGTATCGCAACTTACCACCAACTATTTCGTGGCCGATGTAAACGGCCCCATTTCAGCCGCCACACTCGAGTTTTTGCTGCTTACTGAATTCGAGAGACAAAACGTTTCGGCCGATTTCGAATACGGTATTTACGATTGTCGGGATCAATGCATGCTGGGTGGCAACTATATTTCTCCGAACAAGAACATTAAACAGGTAAGTGTGGCTACGTTGCCGATGGTGGCATCAGAAGGGACATATTTTGGTGTGCTCTTTCCGCACCTGGAGGCGAACCTGTTGGCTCAAATGGGCATCATGACCTTTTCATCGGTGGTGCTGCTGGTGGTGATCGCTTTTTTTATTTACACACTTCTTGTGATCCTGAAGCAAAGACGTTTGTCCGAGGTGCAGCGTGACTTCATCAACAACATGACACACGAGTTTAAAACACCGATTTCTACGATCGCCCTGTCGTCCGAAGTGCTCACCAGCGCTCAGATTGTTGAAACTCCCGACCGGTTGCGGCGTTATGCGGGCATCATTCAACAGGAAAGCAATCGGCTACAGCTACAGATCGACCGGGTGTTGCAGATGGCGCGATTGGATCGCGACCAGATTCAGTTGAACAAGGAATCGGTATCGGTACACGAACTGCTGCACGAGTCGGTGGAGTGTTTCAATCTGGCAATGCAAGAACGGAGTGGTTGTTTTTCGCTGGAGGTGAATGCACCGCAAGAAACCGTGTGGGCAGACTCGCTGCATTTGGGCAATGTGTTTTTTAACCTGATCGACAACGCCATCAAGTATTCCACCGAAGCGCCTCAGATTCGTATACATACGGAAAACAATAGCCGCCAACTCGTCATTTCCATTCAAGACAACGGCATCGGCATCGCCAAAGAAAATCAGAAACGTGTGTTCGATCGGTTTTATCGGGTGCCTACCGGCAATCGCCACGATGTAAAAGGATTTGGTTTGGGGTTACACTACGTTTGGCAAATGGTACTGAAGCACCACGGCCAGATTCGGTTGCACAGCGAATTAAACAAGGGGACTACATTCGTTCTCACCTTTCCACTTCACCGGGCATGAGTGCGCATATCTTACTAGTAGAGGACGATCCTAATTTGGGCTTTGTGATTAAGGACAATCTGGAAGTGCGCGGCTATGCCGTTACGCTTTGCGCGGATGGCGAGGCCGGCTCTACTACTTTTCAGCAGCAGCGATTCGATGCCTGCATTTTGGATGTGATGATGCCCAAGAAAGACGGCTTTTCGCTGGCTCAAAGCATTCGTGCGCACAATCAACAAGTGCCGATTTTGTTTATCACCGCCAAGGCCATGCTGGCCGATAAACGCGAAGGCTTCATGGCGGGTGGAGACGACTACCTGGTGAAACCGTTTTCTATGGAGGAGCTCTGTATGCGCCTGGAAGTTTTTTTACGCAGAACAAAAGGCACGACCCGTACGCATTACAATTTAGGCGACTATTTGTTTGATGTAGCGAATCTGCAACTGCAACATCCCACCAGCACCAAGTCGCTTACACCCAAAGAGGCCGAGGTGCTGCAATTGTTGTGTGCACACCCCAATCAGGTGTTAAAACGCGAAGAAATCCTCAAGAAAGTCTGGGGCGATGACGACTACTTCATGGGGCGTAGTATGGACGTGTTTATCAGTAAACTACGCAAATACCTGCGCGAAGACGATCGCATACAAATCCAAAACCACCATGGCGTGGGTTTTAAACTGGAAGTAAAGGCCTGACACAGGTAGTTTGGTACGTTCGAGCGGCTGCGCGGCAGATTTTCGTCATTTTAATTTTCTGTAAATCATTCGTTCCATCTCGGTGTAAGTGCATGCGCTTCCTACCTTTGTAACATGGCGGTAATATTTCCATTTTCCATTCGCGATCTTTTCCGGCTTACGCGGTTCTGGAATTTGGCGATTGTGGCGCTCACCCAGTTCGCAACTGCTTTTTGGCTGATGCCCGGATTTCGTTGGGATGACCTGCGATTGTGGCTGTTGATTTTTTCTACGACCGCCGTGGCGGCAGCGGGCTATATTATCAATGACTACTACGATATCAAGATCGACCTGATCAACAAGCCTGACCGCGTAGTGGTGGGCAAATCAATTACTCGGAGGTACGCGCTCTTAATTCACTCAGCGTTGAACTTCTTTGCGATCGGAGTTGGATTTCTCATCAGCTGGAAAATCGGGCTTGTTCATTTTTTGTCGGCCTTCCTGTTGTGGCTCTACTCTAATCAACTCAAGCGTCAGCCGCTCATTGGCAACGTAACTGTGGCGCTCCTCACTGGCTTTTGCGTTGAAATTGTGAATTTTTTTTATGGCGAGAACAATTCAGTCGTAACAATCTATGCTGTGTTTGCTTTCTTCATGACACTGATTCGCGAAATCATCAAAGACATGGAAGACTGGCGGGGCGACTCCACGTTCGGGTGCCAAACGCTGCCCATTTTGTGGGGTCTCCGCAAAACAAAGACCTTCATTTTTGCTGTGTTGGCGGTTTTCGTGATCACCGTTATCATTCTGAATCAGCTTTTTACCGAGTTGCCAAACATCTATTTTTTATTGTTTCTGTTTGTGCCCCTCAGCTTCCTCAGTTACCGCTTGCAACGTGCGGACACTACACTCGATTTTCATCGCCTAAGCACGCTTTGTAAGGTGATCATGATGCTGGGCATCCTCTCGATGGGCTTGGTACGTTAACACGTATTTTAGTTATTTGTGGCCTCATGAAACCACACCGACTGGCCATCTTCGCATCTGGCAACGGCACGAACGCAGAGGCTATCATCCGCCATTTTCAGAATCATCCTTCTGTGGTAGTGCAGCAAGTGCTCTCGAACAATCCGCAAGCGTATGTGTTGCAGCGTGCAAAAAATCATCAAATCGCCACACGGGTGTTTACGCGAACCGAATTTCGTGATCCGATATTTGCACAGGAGCTGGTTGGTAGCGGCATCACCCATCTGGTGCTGGCCGGCTTTCTGTGGTTAGTACCTTCTTTCTTGGTGCAGGCGTTTTCACATCGCATTCTGAACATTCATCCCGCCTTGCTTCCGAAGTTTGGGGGCAAAGGAATGTATGGCATGCACGTGCACGAAGCGGTGCGCCACGCAGGAGAAACCGAAACGGGTATCACGATTCATGAAGTGAATGAAAAGTATGACGAAGGCGCTGTGTTGTTTCAGGCGCGGTGCCCGGTGGCACCTACCGACACTGCCGAGCAAATTGCCGCCAAGGTGCACGCATTAGAATATCTGCATTTCCCTATCATCATCGAGCAGTGGGCCACTGGTCAACTATCCGAGTCCATCCATTGAAATTCTGCTGCCCGCGGGAACGAGGCAAAAACAGACTGTACAAAAGCATTGGGAGCTGCTAATTTTCGCAGTTGCAAATCAAGCCATGCACCTTCAATGGTAAGTACGGTGGTCAAGATATTTTCGTTTTTGTAGAATTGGTGCCGCAACGCCCACCGGCTAAAGTTATGGCGGGCCCGCAGCATCTCGGTAGTAGCGTAAACTTGATCTTCCAGTCGGATTTCTTTTCGGAAAACACACTCCTCCCGGAAGAGAATCGGGCCAAGCAGCCATTCCTCCAGCTTGTGGGAGTCTAAGCCGGCTCGACTCATGAAGTCAATTCGTGCTTGTGCAGCGTAGTCGTAATAGGCGGAATGGCGCACGTGGCGATTGGCATCCAAATCCGCCCATCGAATCTGGATGGGGTAGTTCGCCACTACAGCTTTAGTTTTTCGCGCAGTGTCCAGACTTCATCAATCGGGTCGCCCTTGCTGCTTTTGCCGCTATGGCGCCAATTCCCTTCAGGCAAGGCAAAATTGAATTCGAGCGTCATGCCCACCCGCGAACTATCGCGCGAGAAGAACTCAATTGTTTCTGCATACCTGCCGCCCACCGAAGTATAGATGCCACCGCCTGTGCCGAAGAATTCTTTCGTTTCGCTGTTATAAGCAATCCACTGAAAGCGCGTGCCGGATAGAATTTTCATGGTTTTACGCGCACCCGGTGTGATGGTTTGCAAGCCCTTATCCGTTACCCGGCCGGTGATCAGCCACGCCCCCGCTAATGCACCTGGTTTTCCCGCGTCAATACGCTGGTAGGTCGTTTTTTGGCCGTCTGGACTAGTTAGTGTAAGCGCATCTTTTTTTAACTCCCAGGCCAGCATTTGAGACACTCCGATTTTTTCGGGGGCAAGTGTGTTAAACTCGTTTGTCAATGTGAATTCTTTGCCTGATGCGGACCAACTGCCGCCATCGGTACCCGCAAATTTTTTTGAATTTAGTTCGTAGGTGGCCCTGCTAAAATGTTGAGCAGCCAGAATGAGCACTGTTTCGGCATCACCCGTTGTGGCGCGCCACGCGCCTGTAAGCGATTGGCCAACGGCAAAGCCCGTTAAGCCAAGGGCGCACGCTAAAAAAACTGTTTTCATATTTTTTATTTGTTAACGACCATCAGTTGGTCACCCGAATCAAGCGTCTTGGTGATTCTGCGGATGATATCATCCAGTTCGGCCGCAGAAATGTCCAGGTAATGGAGTACCAGCTTTTCCTCTTCAGCTGTCAGTTGTTTACTGTTGAGCAGTGCGATCAGCCCTTGAATGCGGCAAGACGGCCCTCGAAGCAGGTGGGCATTGATAAACGAATATTCCCGCATCCGCTCGTTTTGCTGGAAGAGCTTCTCAGTTCGTTCTGCCACGCGTTTTTCCAATTGTTGGTTGATGGCATGAATTTCGTCCGAGTACGATTTCAGTTGATCGTGCTGCTCCATGATCTTTAATCCCTGTGCAATGATCTGTTCTTTGGCTGCTCGCCGGTTGGCGGATACAAACGCCAGCGAGGTAATGTCGGACAGCGATTTGACAAAGCTGTTGTCTTCCGCTGTCCAAACCCGCATCTGCTCTTGTTGTTCAAAGCACAAAACCCCGTGAAAATTACCATTTACGTGAAAGGGTACATCTAACATGGAGTGGATATCCAACGGTATCAGGTAGCTATTTTTAAACTCGCGCGTGGCGAGATTCGTACGCGCGTCATCTGCTGAAATGATGCCTTCACTCAAGATGTTTTTAAAGTAGCTCGGAAAATCAATTGCTTTCAGCACAGCCCCTTTTTCAAAACTTTTCCCCTTCCGTTGGAAAAGTGTGAGACATGTAATCGAAGCCGGGTTGGTTTGATACTGCCAAATGCTGGAGCGCGAAACCTGCAAGCCCTCCGCGGCCACCGTTAAAATATCGTTAATGGCCTGATCCAAAAAGCCTTGTTGAATGGGCTTGGACTTCACCAGTTCCATCAACAACCGGTTATAGTGCTCCAGCTTCTCTTTATTCGATCGAAGCTCTGTTTCGCGCTGCGTAATGATCTCTTGAATAGACCGCAATTCTTCCAGGTTTTGCCGGAGCTCTTCTTCGGAGGTAACAAGTTGTTCGTTGGTGTCGACTAACTGATTGCGCATGCGCTCCTGGCGGGAATCAAAAATCTGGGTAATCCAAAGTAAGATCACCAAAATTCCAAATGCCACCGGCACAATGTAGATGGCAGTAGACGTGATCGGGTAGTAGGGAAGCGCCAGCTCCAGGTAGTCGTACAACCAATACATCAACAGTTGAACCGCGGTGAGTCCCAGCCAAATCCACGCCCAGGTTCGGTCGATAAGGAGAAGCGCCACCAATGGCACAATTGGTAGCCAGGCCAAAATAATGGAGTGGATACCACCCGTAACGTAAATCAGCACAAAGG
>JBIIVI010000167.1:0-8326 GCA_044339555.1 Cyclobacteriaceae bacterium
GATCGGCCTCCACGTGCGGCCATAGTCTTCGGTTTTCCAAACACCGCCATTGTTGACGCCGGTGTAAAATACGTTCGGTTGAGTGGGAACGCCCACGGCACCAACTGTTCGTCCGGCACGAAAGGGACCAATCATTCGATAGCGGAGGTCTTGGTAGCGACTTGGGTCGATCGGTTGGCCCTCCGCGAAAGCGAGAATCAAAACCGATAAAAGTGTAAAGTAATACTTCCTCATAGCGCAACGAATTAAGCAAATCCTTTTGAAAATTGCGGCCATTCCATCGGAGCAGGCAATTAAATACTTACCTTTCCGGCAAATTAACCGCTCATGACGTTAGACCATAATCCATATATGCCGATCTGGAACAAGTATCGCCCCGCCATACTCAAGTTAATGGTAGAATCGGCTAATGAACCCCAGCAGTACAAGCTTTCCGCCCATGAATTCCGAGCGATGACACCCAAGCCGAAGACTACCTATACGTTTGCTTTAGAAGCCGCTCACGGAAAAGCGCTCAATCGCATTTCCGATATTCCGGTGGCGGTAGATTTATTATTGATGCTTCAGCAATCCAACAAAGCCATGGAGTTAATGAAAGAATCGACCTACGCACTCAGCATGGATCGCCACTTTGTTTTACACGTTTCGCGCAAATAGATCGCGCGATCATTATCCCAAATACGACTTCAATAGTTTACTGCGCGAGTTGTGACGCAACTTGCGTGTAGCAGTTTCTTTGATTTGGCGAACACGTTCGCGTGTGAGCATGTATTTGTCGCCAATCTCTTCCAGTGTAAGGGCTTGTTGGCCGTTCAATCCAAAATAGAGTGAAATCACCATCGCCTCCCGCTCGGAAAGCGTAGCGAGTGCCCGTTTTAACTCTTGTTGGAGCGACCCATCCATCAACGGCTGGTCGGGACTTTCTTCCAGATGATCTTCCAAAACATCCAGCAAACTATTGTCTTCGCCTTGAACAAAGGGTGCATTGACGGATACCGATCGACCCGAAACCTGCTGGGTGCTGGTTACTTCATCCACCGTTACATCCAGCAATGTTGCAAGTTCCTCAGCGGTAGGTTCGCGCTGGTATTTTTGTTCCAATTCCGAGAACGCCTTCGAAATCCGATTGAGTGCTCCCACCCGATTGAGTGGCAAACGAACGATGCGCGATTGCTCGGCCAGTGCCTGCATGATCGACTGACGAATCCACCAAACAGCATACGAAATGAATTTGAAACCGCGGGTCTCATCAAAACGTGCGGCCGCTTTCATCAACCCGATATTGCCCTCGTTAATGAGGTCACCCAGCGTCAATCCGTTGTTTTGGTACTGCTTGGCTACCGACACCACAAAGCGCAGGTTAGCCTTAGCTAGCTTTTCCAGCGCCACCTGATCGCCCGCCCGGATTCGTTTGGCGAGTTCAACCTCCTGATCGGCCGAAATGAGATCGACCTTGGCAATTTCAGAAAGGTATTTATCGAGCGAAAGGTGCTCGCGATTGGTGATCTGTTTGGATATCTTTAACTGACGCATGAATTCGGGTTAAATCGGATTATGCCGGAACACCGGCACGTCCTGCCTTATAGAGAAAAACAAGATGGGAGACAAAGGCCGTCCACATGCTGCTGTACTCCTGATAGGTAACATTAAACTCCTTGCACGTTTCGCGCACAAACTTGCTGATGGCTGGATAGTGGATGTGGCTGACGCGTGGGAACAGATGATGTTCGATCTGAAAGTTTAATCCACCCAACATCCAAAACAACAATCGGTTATGCGTGGCAAAATTGGACGTGGTTTGTAGCTGGTGCACCGCCCACTCCGTATCTACCCGAGTTGTTTGATTCTCCAAAACCGGAAAATGAGTGTTCTCCACTACGTGTGCCAGTTGGAATACGATGCTAATGAATAGTCCACACGTAAACGTGACGATCAGATAACCAACTAAAGCGTAGGCCCAGCCTGTTAAGTAAACCGGTATCGCGAGGTAAATAGTAACATAGAAGATCTTGGTTACCCAGAAGATCACATGTTCACGTACATGCAACGGTTTGACTTCTGCATGGGTGGCAATTCTCTGGGAGAAGTACTTCACAAAGTCTTCGTAGAAAACCCAGGCGATGTACGAGATACCATACAAAAAGAACCAATACACATGTTGAAACCGATGAGCTTTGTGTAGCGGTTGGCTTGGATGCAAACGCATAAACGGCTCCACGTTAATGTCGGAGTCACTGCCATGTATGTTGGTATAGGTGTGGTGGTTGATATTGTGCTTGATTTTCCAGAAGTACGTGTTGCCACCCAACACATTTAGAAAATAGGCAGCCACCTCGTTCACCCATTTATAGCGGGAGAAACTCTGGTGGCCACCTTCGTGCATCACGTTAAAACCCAACATAGCCAAATGCAGGCCCAGCAAAATCGCCAAGGGTATCGCAGCCCATACAGGAGGCTGCGCAAGGATCAATACCAGATAGATAACCACGGCCGATCCGAATTGAATGCTGCTCTTAAAGAACAGGCGGCTTCCTCCGGCACGGCTGAGCTGATTGGTCTGGAAATAGTGATCTACTTTGCTCTTGAGACTTAGAAAAAACGCTTGTTGACCTATTTGAAATGTGGGTTTCTGCATGCTTTAGTCTATCAGTTGAACCCGCACGGCATTCAAGCCTTTCTTGCCCCGCTCTACTTCAAACTGAACCTTATCGTTCTGCTTAATGGAATCAATCAAGCCGGATTGGTGTACAAACACATCTTCGCCTGAATCGGAGGGTTTAATGAATCCGAATCCTTTTTCCTCGTTAAAAAATTTCACCGTTCCTTGTTTCATAATGGTATTAATTGTTTTCGTTATTGGTTTTCTTGGTTTCTAGGGGAAGTCTCTTCTCAGGTGGTTCGGTGGTTAGATTTCCGTTTTCGTCCACATAGGCCAGCATGTTCTCCAGGGCCCCACCTTGCGAGGTTTGCTTGCGCTCCTCTTTGCGCTGCTCCTTCTCTTGCTTTTTCTTACGTCTCTTTTCTTCTTTTTGTCTCTTGATAAATTGATTCGATCTCGACATGCGTTATTGTTTGGTTATTCTAAACGGATTACTAGATGCTGACGCACACCACGTAACCCGGTATTTTCAGCTAAAAGATTGAGAATAGAAAGAACTCTGAAAGAGATTTGCCTTACTAGAACAGAATGATTCTGCCAAAAATGTCCCCAAAGGTAACCTGAATTATCCGAATATTTACTACCTGCCGGATTTTAAAAATTCAGCGCTGCCCCTTTTCGGTGATTTATGCGAAAAACCAGCGAATTCACCACACTTTCTACTACATTCGAAATGGCTTCGTTATGGAGTGGTCGCGTAGAAATTTTTTAAAAACAACCGGATATGCCTTGGCCGCCCAGGCAATGTGGCCCACCTTAGGGTTCGGCCACGCGCGAACTTTCCGCGTAGGCTTGATTGGCACGGGGTGGTACGGTAAAAGTGACCTGTTTCGACTGATGCAGGTGGCGCAGGTTGAGGTAGTCGCCCTTTGCGATGTGGATACCCAGCGGCTCGAACAAGCACGCAGCCTGATTAAACAACGCCAGCCCGGTGCTGCTCCCCGGCTTTATCGGTACCACGAGGAAATGCTGCTCAAACATACATTCGATCTGATTTTGATCGCCACACCTGATCATTGGCATGCACTTCAGGCTATCGATGCCCTTCACGCGGGCGCCCATCTCTACCTGCAAAAACCGATCAGCGTTGATGTTTTCGAGGGTGAAGCAATAGTTCGGGCGCAACAACGCTATCAAAAAGTGATTCAGGTAGGCACCCAACGCAGAAGTACTCCACACCTGATCGAAGCAAAGCGTACCATCATCGACAAAGGTTTACTTGGTAAAGTCGCGCACGTGGACATGTTCTGTTACTATCACATGCGCAACAACAGCGCTCCTGGCCTCCAACCCGTTCCGTCAGTTCTAGACTACGACCGATGGTGTGGCCCAGCTCCGCAGCGTCCCTACGATGGGCTGCCGCATGGTGGCTGGTGGCGTGCCTTTATGGAATACGGCAATGGCATCATGGGCGACATGTGCATTCATATGCTGGACGCGGTGCGGTGGATGTTGGAGTTAGGCTGGCCACACACCATCTATTCGGAAGGTGGGATTCGCGTACAAACCGCAGGGAAATCGAATATTGCCGACACGCAGACGGCCGTGTTTGAATTCGATGGATTGACCTGTTCGTGGACGCACCGCACCTGGGGTGAACCTACCGATGCTCAATACCCGTGGGGCTACAAAATCATCGGCGAAAAAGGCACGCTTGCCTGCAGTCCGTTTCAATACGACTTCACTTCCGTGGATGGCCAAAAAATCCATGGCGATGCCAGATACGAGCGGGGTGAGTTTCCGGAAGACACGCGCGAAGAAGGGATTGAAATTCACGCCGCACCAGCCACCCGTGCGCACCTGAAAAACTGGTTAGACGCCATCGAAAAGAAAACTACTCCAGTGGCCTCCGTCTCCGAAGCCCATTGCAGCACTGCCAGTTGCATCCTTGCCAACCTATCGATGGAACTGAAGCGGCCGTTGCAGTATGATCCCGTGACGAAAGTTGTGCGTCACGATCAACAAGCCACTGATCGACTGGCGCGTCCGTATCGCGCGCCTTGGAAACACCCCTTCGTACGCTGATTAGTGGACTTTCACTAACAGGTTTTCGCCCAACAACGCGAACTGCTCGCTCCAAAGCGGATCTTCAGGTGCCTTTCCATTCTTGCGGCTCACCATAGACATTTCGAAATACAAATTCTGGCACTTATGCAAATGAAGCCGAACTTCTACCTTGGGATTAAAGTTAAGTAGCACAGGAAACAGGCGGTTCAGGCGTTGCAAGCGCTTTACATTTTGATTTTCACTGCTGATACGCCTTAATTCTTTGAACACGGCCTCGGCCGCGATCCGGGCTACCCGATCAACATCTTCCACCTTCAGATTCCATTTGCTCATTTCGGCAGCAATTCGCTCCAGGGATTTGACGTTGATTTTTTCGGGCTCAAACGCATCAAGTAAATCGGCATTAAGAATGTACTCAAAGGTGGATCGGTAAGCGGGCGGAATGGGAATCCCATTGTTGGCCAACGCATTCACGAGCGGATAGTCACGGTTATACGTTCTACGCAGCGATGCCTCCAGCGACTCCAAACTTTTTTGAGCAATCACATCCAGCACTTTGCGCTTTTCTTCTGTAAACAATTGCCAGATCGTGTACTTGTCGGGGCCAAAGTACGTTTGCATCACCCCAATCACATCGCCCAATCGGCCCTCGTCAAAAGCATGGGTAATGCGGAACTGCATACTGGCAAACTTATCTGCTTCCATATCGAGGGAAATGTTCCCGATGATATTGTGAACACCAATACACACCACTGCAAAAGCAAATCTCTTTTCCGACCAGGTAACAAGCGACCGAACCTTCGTAATGCCCAGCACCAATACTTGCTCACCAGCTTGCTTCTTTAAGAAAAAGTCGTTCGTGGCTGTGTAGTTAAACAATGGCAGCGATTCGGGCTCTTCTTCAAAGATGGACGAAACCGCATAATGCATACCCACCCGCTTCAAGTTTGTCTTGGCTGGCAGTACCACCTTCTCATACACATTGGAAGCGTGTTGATAGCTAGGCACATTGCTAGGTGCTTTTTCTAACAGCAGCCTGAACTCAGGCTCCAGACTGAGCGCCCCGATCTGGTTGGCCAGCTGAATCACCCGACAGGCATATTGCATCACTTGCGTAGTTTCGATCCCGGACACCTCGTCAAAAAACCAGCCGCAACTCGTGTACATCAGCATCGCATGGCGTTGCATTTCCATCAGGCGCAGTACCCGGGTGGTGTCAGCCTCGGGCTTTGCATACTTATGTAAAAAGCGGCGAACGGTTTCCTCGCTGCGTTTCAAGATAACTTGCACGTATTCGTTACGAGCGTGCCATGGATCATGCAGCACTTTACTCCCTTCGCGCTCGAACAGTTCGGCTGCGGTGTCTCGCAGCCAATCCAATGCTTCGCGCAGTGGCTTGCGCCACAGTTGATGATACCCGGGTTTATTCCCGGAATTACACCCACAGTTTTCGCGCCAACGATCTACCCCGTGTACACAACTCCAGGAGCTGAGCTCGTGCACCTGAGCTTCGTAGACCACTTCATTCTTGGCTAGAAAGTAAGGATAGTTCACCAGCTCTACATGTTCATTTTTTTCAATGAAGTCCAAACAGAAAGCCAGCGCCATGTCACCATGACGGTGGTGGTGGCCATACGTTTCGCCATCCGTGGCCATGTTCACCAACTGTGGCTCAGCATCTGCGTTGTTAAAACAGTTCATCAGGTTTTCAGCAAACCGTTTTCCATCCTGCAGCAGTCCGTTAAAGGCAACTGACTGCGAGATGCCGCCATCGTAAAAGAAAACGATAATTGAGGTGCCGTTCGGTAATGACACGCGGTACGCTTTGCGTGTATCCACGGTCTGATCGTTCACCGTCTGCCAATCGGTGGAACCCGCTTTTCGAATCGCCTTGGCTTGCCGCGGGGCCAGGATGGTAAACTGAATTTCATGCGTCACCAGCAGCTCCAGTGTTTCGGTGTCAACTGCGGTTTCGGCCAGCCACATGCCCTTGGGTTTGCGCTTAAAGCGATGTTCAAAGTCACGAACGCCCCACACGATCTGGGTTTCTTTGTCTTGCCTGCTCGCCAGCGGCATGATCATGTGGTTGTACACCTGGGCTACGGCCGAGCCGTGACCCTCAAAATAGGTGAGGCTTTCCTGATCGGCTTCAAGAACAGCCTGGTAGGTTTCCGGATCATTTACTTCCATCCACGACAGCAGCGTGGGACCGAAATTGAAACTGATGCGCGCGTAGTTGTTTACAATTTTGCGAATGACTTGCTGATCATCCAGGATGCGGGAGGCCGCATTAGGTGCATAACACTCCGAAGTGATGCGCTCATTCCAGTCGTGATACGGGTGAGCGGAATCCTGTACTTCAATTACCTCCAGCCAGGCATTTTCGCGTGGAGGCTGATAGAAATGCCCGTGAATACAAATAAAACGTTGTGCCATTAACTTCCTAGTTCAAACTCGGCCTCTTCCTCCATCAGCTTAAAGACCATCACCGCCAGCGGAGCCACCGTAATCGTTATCGAAAAGTCTTTGAAATGATATTTTACAGGACTGGTTACCAGTGGATGTAAATTACGAACACCGCTGCCACCGTATTTCAGATCATCGGAATTGAAGACCTCCTGCCATTTTCCCTTGAGCGGAACACCTACCCGATAGTGCGCATGGACACCCGGGGAGAAATTACACACCACCAGTAAGTTATCTCGTTCTTCCTTGCCTTTACGCAAATAGATCAAGATGCTGTTGTCGCGATCGTTGTAATCAACCCACTCAAAACCGCGATCTTCAAACGCATACTCATACAAAGCAGGTTCAGTTTTGTAAAGCGCGTTGGCGTCTTGAATCAATTTTAACACTCCCTGGTGCGGTGCATGGTCGAGCAGGTGCCAGTCGAGCGCGCGGTCATGCCCCCATTCAGCAAACTGTCCAAATTCTCCGCCCATGAACAGCAGCTTGCTGCCTGGGTGCGTAAACATGTACCCATAGAGCGCTCGCAGGTTCGCGAAGCGGGTCCAATCATCACCCGGCATGCGCCCTAACAGCGAGCCTTTGCCGTGCACCACTTCATCGTGCGAAAGCGGCAGCATGAAGTTTTCAGTAAAGGCATAAATAATACTGAACGTGATTTCGTTCTGGTGGTACTTACGGTAGATAGAATCGCGCTTGAAATACTTCAGCGTGTCGTGCATCCAACCCATCATCCATTTTTGGCCGAAGCCTAGTCCCCCCAGGTAAGTGGGGCGAGACACACCGGACCAGGCTGTAGACTCTTCGGCAATGGTGATGGCATCCGGAAAATTGGCGTAGACTACTTCGTTAAACTCTTTCAGGAAAGCAATGGCCTCCAGGTTTTCACGGCCACCATGCTCATTCGGTATCCACTCGCCTTCGTTGCGGGAGTAGTCCAGGTACAACATCGAAGCCACTGCATCCACCCGAAGGCCATCGATATGGAAATGTTCGAGCCAGTAGAGGGCATTGCTGATCAGGAACGACCGAATTTCGTTGCGACCGTAATTGAAAATATAACTGCTCCAATCCGGGTGATACCCTTTGCGGGGATCGGCATGCTCGTATAAATGAGTGCCATCAAAACGGAACAAGCCGTGCGCATCGCCCGGGAAATGCGAGGGCACCCAATCTAGAATCACACCAATTCCA
>JBIIVI010000168.1:0-8292 GCA_044339555.1 Cyclobacteriaceae bacterium
TCCGCCAGTACCATGGACAAGAAGAGTAAACAGTTCCTTTTTGATTATCTCAACAATGCTTCGCCCACGGGTTTCGAACATAAGGGCCAGCAAATCTGGTTAGACTATCTCAAGCCGTACATAGACGAGTATATGGTGGATGTCTACGGAACTGCGGTCGGGGTAATTAATCCAAAAGGAAAGTATAAAGTAGTGATTGAAGCCCATGCAGACGAAATTTCCTGGTTTGTAAGCTACATCACGGAAGAAGGCTACATCTATGTAAAACGAAACGGAGGTAGCGACCACCAGATCGCCCCCTCCATGCGGGTGAACATCCAAACCGATAAAGGGGTTGTAAAAGGCGTGTTCGGCTGGCCGGCCATCCATGTTCGCGATGCAGCCCGGGAGGAGGCCCCCAGCCTGAAAAATATCTTCATTGATATTGGCTGCCACTCAAAGAAAGAGGTGGAGGCCCTGGGCGTGCACGTGGGCTGTGTGGCTACTTTTGAAGATGAGCTTATTGAGTTGAACAAAGACTACCTTGTTGGGCGCGCCCTTGATAACCGGATGGGTGGCTATATGATTGCCGAAGTAGCCCGCAAGTTAAACGACAACAAAAAGAAGCTGCCCTTTTGTTTATATATCGTAAACTCGGTGCAAGAGGAAATCGGTCTACGGGGTGCTGAAATGATCAGCCGCAGGCTAAAGCCGGATTTGGCCATCTGCACAGACGTTACGCACGATACCCAGTCACCGATGTATAATAAAAAGGAGAGTGGCAACATTAAATGTGGGGCCGGCCCCACGCTTTGCTACGGGCCAGCGGTGCAGAACAACGTGCTGAAAATGATTATTCAGGTGGCCGAAAAGAAGAAAATCGCATTCCAGCGGCAGGCCGTTTCGCGCTCTACCGGCACAGATACCGATTCTTTTGCATATTCGGCCGAAGGGGTGGCTTCGGCCCTGATTTCCTTACCTTTAAAATACATGCACACTACCGTAGAAATGGTACATAAAGATGACGTAGAGAGCGTTATTGACCTGATTTACGAGGTTTTACTACAGGTAAAGCCGGGACACGATTTCCGGTACATTAAGTAGAAATCTACAGAATCTTACATTCGAAAGGATACGCCCCAGGAAGCAAATACCAGCTTTCTGGGGCGTTCTACTTTTGTGTCAACAAAACCCAAAAGAAAAAGAAAAATGAAAAAGATTCTGGTAACGTTAATGGTAGCTGCCATTTTCAGTACTGCCGCCCAGGCTCAAGAAGAACGCCCCGTGCATGAAGTGTACTCCATGATGTTGTTCAACTTCATCCGTTATGTACAGTGGCCTGACCACGATCAATCCGGTGAGTTTGTAATTGGTGTGATCGGAAATCAGGACATCTACAACACCCTGAACTCCTGGTACGGAGGTAAGGCGAAAGGTTCGAAGACCTATGTAATCAAGAAATTTGCATCAGCTGCCGAAGTAGGCGATTGTCATGTGGTGTTTATTGACAAAGCCAAGAGTGGCGAGTTTGAAGCAGTAAACAATAAAGTGAAGGGCAAAGGTACCCTCGTGGTTACCGACCGGAATGGTTTAGGTGAAAAAGGAAGCTGCATCAACTTCAAGACGGTAAACGACAAGTTGCGTTTTGAAATGAATCAGCAGGCCATTCAGGCCTCGAACCTGAAGGTGTCCGGAGCCCTGACATCCTTAGCGATTGTGATTTGATGGGGTTTGTTTGTGTGAGAAAAGCCCTGGCGCAAGCCGGGGTTTTTCGTGTTTGATCCCCGCATACCGATTTTGATTTAAAATAGATTCGTTTGTACTTTGAACTTGAATTAGTTAACTCGACCGTCTACCTATGAAAAGAATTGTGATTGTTTTTTCGATGGTGTTTCTGGCCTGGCCGGTAGTTGCCCAGCAAGAAAAATCCATGAGCGAAATTCAGGCTCAAATGATCTATAACTTTTTGAAGTACATCCAATGGCCGAACGAAACGGAGGCGGGCGATTTTGTAGTGGGCGTAATGGGCGAAGAGGAGGTTTTTACTACCCTGAAGAACTATTACGATGGCAAACCACGGGGTGCAAAGAAGTTTGTTGTGAAGAAATTGGCTTCGGCCGATGAAGCTGCCACTTGCTCGGTTGTTTATCTCGGCAAGTCCAAAAGCAAGGAATTTGAAAACATCAAGAACGGAGTTACCGGTAAATCGATACTCACCATTACCGATAGTTTTAACCTGGGCTCCAAAGGCAGTTGCATTAACTTTAAAGTAGTAGACGGAAAGTTGAAATTCGAAATGAACCAAGCTTCTCTGGGAGGGGCTTCGCTAAAGGTGTCTACACAGCTGACCAGTTTGGCCATCGTTATCTGATTTCGGGTTGCCGCTCGATCCAGTTGATCAAACCGGGTTTCCCGTTCAGGTTACGCGCCCGGTAAATCGAATTGTTTCTTTGGTTCCGTCTCAGACGGAACTTCTTTTTTATTTGGGTTTGGATAGCCGAATTGTGGGTGTCACCAAATTCTGTATTCATCCCGCGCAAGCGCGAACCACCCGGGCTGTAATAGGCGGCACCAAAAATCCCAACCTCGAACAAATCCGATACCTGAAGCCCGACTTTGTTCTGGCGAATAAAGAGGAAAACGATCGTGCGAGCATCGAAGTTTTGCGTCGGGAGTTTCCGGTTTGGGTGAGCGACATTACCACCCTGGAAGATGCTTACCAGATGATGGCGGCAGTCGGAAACCTGACGGATACATCCGCCAAGGCCATGCGGCTGGTTGCCGATCTGAAAACTACTTTCAGCCAGCTACCGAATTTCGGATTTCGAAAGGCGTTGTATTTGATTTGGCGCAAGCCCTACATGGCAGCCGCGTGCCAAACCTTTATCGATTCCATGCTTGCTGCGTTGCGGTTGCGGAATGTATTGGCTTCCACGCGGTATCCCGAACTATCGCTAGACGAAATCCAGCAACTCGATCCTGACTTCATTTTCTTATCGTCCGAACCCTACCCATTTTCCACCAAACATATTCAGGAAATCCAACAAGTTGTACCTACCGCCCGGATTGTACTCGTGGATGGTGAACTGTTTTCCTGGTATGGCAGTCGCTTGCTGGCGGCCCCGACCTATTTTCAAGAGTTGTTTAAGGCCTTAATGCCTACTGATTCCAAATCCAACCAAAACGAGGGATAAGATTTCGCCACCACCTGTGGATCTTCAATGGTTACCTGCATCCGGGTAGCCAAAGGGGCAAAGCCCATCGCCATTCGGTGATCATGGTACGTAGTGATTTGCACATGATTCGGAATGGCGGTGGCTGGAGTTAACTGCCATTCGCCGGTGCTGACTTCTTCAAAACGGGCACCCACTTTTGCTAACTCTGTCTGCAGCGCGGCAATGCGGTCGGTTTCTTTAATCCGCAGACTTTCCAAACCTGTAAAGCGACCCACTATGCCCTTTAGCGCACAAACCGGTAGCACCGCCTGTGCTAGGTCGGGGCAGTGGGTGAAGTCAATCGTTATCTGTTTCTCGGATGCCTGCTTACGCAGTAGCAGACCCTGCGCAGTGAACTCGCTGGCTACCCCAAGCGGAGCCATCAACTCCACCAGTACCCGATCGCCCTGCAAGCTTTCTGCCGTCAAGCCGGGTAATGTTAGAGTTGCTTCTTCGGCCAAACTGGTGAACGCGTACCAATAACTGGCCGCGGACCAATCGCCCTCCACAGCAAAATGGGTAGGCTTGTACGTTCCGGGTGGGACTGAAATGACGGAACCATTCCAATTCACCGCTACTCCAAATCTAGCCATCATCTGGCTGGTCATTTCTATATAGGGGCGAGAGGCCACCGCGCCTTTGAGGTGAATGCGAAGACCTTGGGGCAAGCGAGGCGCCACCATCATCAACGCCGAGATATACTGGCTGCTGATGTTACCAGCGATTTCGATTTCGGAGGCCCGTGGCACAAATTGTTGAATCTCGATGGGCGGGAAACCTTCGGCTTCCAGATATCGAATGGTTGCTCCCAATGTACGCAACGCCTCTACAAGGGGAGCAATTGGGCGTTCTTTCATGCGAGCCGTTCCCGTCAAAATCTTGGGTTGCTGGGTAACCGTAAAGTAAGCCGTTAGAAACCGCATGGTGGTACCTGCATCCATCACATCAATTATTGGCGCCGGTGAGTGGATGAGCGACTCCATCAACCGGGTATCGCGAGCAGTCGATAAGTTGGTGAGATCACCCCCACCCAGAGCGTGAAGAACCAGCGCTCGATTGCTGATACTTTTGGAAGAAGGAAGGTGGGCGACATGACCGACCACTTTCGGTTGACGGGGAAGTGAGATAGATTTCAACAGTGAAGCGGGTTAACGGAACTAAGAAATTCCTTTTTCTTTTGTAAGATTTGCGAACAAATTAATTCAGAATTCAGTTAAAAGCGGTATGAGCACAGGAAAGAAAATTGCGTGGGGTCTTGGCATAGCAGGCGGTGCACTCTTGGCAGCGTGGTTGCTAACGGGCGATCGGAAAAAGAAAACCAAAGAGTTCATTGGCAAGCAAGCCCGAAATCTGAAAGGGGCTTTGGATAAGAACGAGTCGAAGGAGAACGATGGGACGGAGGCGCACTACATTTAGTGTGTTTGATAGTAGCTCAATGACTCCACTACTTCTTCCGGGCTGATTTCCACATCCCATACAGCCTGCCCAATTTCTTTCAGCAGCGCGGCTAGAATTTTTTTGTCTCTATTCTTTTTGTCTTGTTGCACCAGCATCAACACCCTGTTTGAATTGGGGAGTTGCATCTTTGGATAGATCGACTGTAGATAGCCCCTTATAGCTTCTGTCGCTGTCGCTGATATCAATCCCTTTTGGGAACTTAGATAGGCTTCGCAAACCATGCCGATGGCAATGGCTTCGCCATGAAGCAACGAGATGCCTTCCTGAAGAGCGGCCGACTCGATGGCGTGCCCGATGGTATGGCCGAAGTTCAGAATCTTGCGTAGCCCTTTCTCGGTGGGGTCCTGCTCCACTACCCGGTATTTAATCTCCACTGAAGTTTGCACCACCGATAGCCAATTGTGTGTTCGCCAATCAGGAACGGTTGTTAATTCTTTCCACAAGGCCCCATCTGCAATCAACGCATGCTTGATGATCTCGGCAAACCCCGACCGGAGTTCCCGCTCCGGCAACGTGGCTAAAAAAGCCGGGCTAATGGCTGTGGTAACCGGCTCTTTGAAGACGCCCAAGTGATTCTTGAGGTGCTGGAAGTCGATTCCGAGCTTGCCCCCCACGCTGGCATCTACTTGTGCCAGCAGCGTAGTGGGCATCAATAGAAAATCAACACCCCGCTTGTAGGTAGCTGCACAAAATCCACCCAGATCGCCCAACACGCCACCGCCACAGATCACAACCAACCCATGGCGATCCAATTGCCGATCCGTGAGAAACTGCCAAACTTCCATGCAAGTGGCCAGCGTCTTGTGGTCCTCGCCCGCCGGCACCGTGCAAACGCTGTGAGCCGGAAGTGCAGACTGAATCCGAGGGTAGCAAAGCTTGTGAGTATGTTGATCGGTAATCACCACCACCTGCGAATACCTGCTGGAGGCAAAAAAATCAATGAGCAGCGTAGTGGGCTCAGCCCCTAAAACAATGTGCTTGGGTAGCGCCATAGGTTAAAACATCCGCTCGAAAATACGGTAATTTCCGGCTGTAAAACTGTTTAGGCAACGCTTTAAAACCGCTCTATATTTGCCCTGTTTTATTCTTGCATATGACTGAGCGACCATCTGTTCATTTTGACGACACGCAAGTAGCGTTCTCCTACAAATCGAATTGGGAGCTACGGAAAGCGAATTTCATTTTCACCGTTGTCAATCATCCGTCGGTTTCCAATGTGGCAACTGCGCTGGCCGCGAAAGCCATGAACTGGGGTTTGCCCGTGAAGGGTTTGATTCGCAGCACGGTGTTCCGGCATTTTTGTGGTGGTGAGACGGTGGAAGAGAGCGAGAAAACCATCGACTTACTCAGCAAATTCCATGTGGGTACGATTCTGGATTACTCCGTGGAGGGTGCTCATACCGAAGCAGGATTTGAGGCCACAACCGAAGAAATTCTTCACACTTTTGAAGAGGCTAAGAAAAACAAGGCTGTACCGTTTTGTGTGTTTAAAACTACAGGCATTGCCAGTGCAGAACTGCTGACCAAGATTCAAAACAAGCAGTCGCTGACAGCGGCTGAAACCGAAGCCTGGCTACGGGTGCAGGAACGCGTGGATCGGATTTGTGCCAAAGCGTTCGCCTACCAGGTTCCGCTATTGATTGATGCAGAAGAAACCTGGCTCCAGGATCCGATCGATGGAATGGTGCGGCAAATGATGAAAAAGTACAACCAGGGGCGGGCCATTGTTTTTACGACCATTCAGATGTATCGTGCCGATGCCCTCACCAAACTGCGCGATGACTTTCACCATGCCGCTATGGAGAATTACTTTTATGGAATCAAGATGGTGCGTGGTGCTTACATGGAAAAAGAGCGCGAGCGCGCTGCGGAAATAGGTTACCCCAGCCCGATTCATCCTACCAAAGAAGCCACTGATGATTGTTTTAATAAAGGCCTGGCGTTTTGTGTAGACAACAAACAGCGCATCACGGTCATGTGCGGATCCCACAACGAGTACTCTAATCAGTTTCTAACGGTGCTGATGGAAAAGCACAGTATGAAGCCTTCCGATACGCGGGTTTGGTTTGCCCAATTGCTCGGCATGAGCGATAACATTTCCTTCAATCTTGCCAAGGCCGGATTTAACGTGGCCAAGTACGTGCCTTACGGGCCGGTCGAGTCGGTAATGCCCTACCTGATCCGAAGAGCCAAAGAAAACACTTCCGTGGAGGGGCAAAGTAGCCGGGAATTGACCTTGATTCGCAAAGAGCTACGGCGGCGCAAATAGCACCTCTCCGGTATCGTCACCCGCCCGCGGCTTTCGCATTAATCCATTACTTTTGCGCGAAAATGAAGTAACCATGGCGTTAAGCGAACAAGAATTGGTGCGCAGGCAAAGTTTGGAGGAGCTACAAAAGCTTGGCATCGACCCGTACCCGGCCGAACTCTTTGAAACCAACACATCTGCCGAGGCCATCCACGCCCAGTACCCGCAGCAGAACGAATTTAAAAATGTGATGTTGGCCGGCCGTATCATGAGCCGCAGAATCATGGGCAATGCTTCGTTTGCCGAGTTGCAGGATGAATCGGGGCGCATCCAAGTGTATTTCCGAAGAGACGATCTTTGCCCCGGCGAGGATAAGACGTTATACAATACCGTTTTTAAGAAACTACTGGATATTGGCGACATCATTGGCGTGCGTGGGTTTGTGTTTACTACCCAAACGGGCGAGACCACTTTGCATGCCACGGAGTTTAAAGTATTGAGCAAATCATTACGGCCGTTGCCGGTGGTGAAAGAAACCAAAGACGATGCCGGCAACGTCACGCTGCACGATGCCTTTACCGATCCGGAACAACGCTACCGGATGCGGTATGTTGATTTGGTGGTGAACCCCCACGTGCGCGATGCCTTCATCAAACGCACCCGGCTGGTAAACTCCATGCGCCAGTACCTGAATGCAAAAGGTTATCTGGAAGTAGAAACTCCCATTTTGCAACCGCTCTATGGTGGCGCTGCCGCCAAGCCGTTCAAGACGCATCACAACACCCTGGACATGACGCTGTATTTGCGGATTGCCAACGAGTTGTATTTAAAGCGACTGATTGTAGGCGGCTTCCAAGGCGTCTACGAGTTTTCGAAAGACTTTCGGAATGAAGGTATGTCGCGGTTCCACAATCCGGAGTTTACGCAAGTGGAGTTGTACGTAGCCTATAAAGATTATTATTGGATGATGGATCTGGTAGAAGAGATGATCGAAAAGGTTGCGCTCGATTTGCATGGCACTACTCAGGTTCAGGTGGGCGATCAGTTGATCGACTTCAAACGGCCGTGGAAACGATTCACGATGTACCAGGCCATCCAACACTTTACCGGCATTGATATCTCGCAGATGGACGAAGCCGCATTACGTGCTACGTGCCGGGATCTTCATGTGCCGATGGATGAAACCATGGGCAAAGGCAAATTGATCGATCAGATTTTTGGTGAGAAGTGCGAGCCCAATTTGGTGCAACCCACGTTTATCATGGACTATCCGGTGGAGATGTCTCCTTTGGCTAAAAAGCATCGTACCGTCCCGGGATTGGTGGAACGTTTCGAGGCAATTTGCAATCGCAAAGAGATTTGTAATTCGTTTTCAGAGCTCAACGATCCCAT
>JBIIVI010000169.1:0-8272 GCA_044339555.1 Cyclobacteriaceae bacterium
GCCATTGGTGTCGATCGCGCGGACTTGGTACGGTTCGATGTCTATAAACGTATCGCCATCAAAAATCATGGCTCCGTTTGCGCCCAGGGTGATGGCAAAACGTTTGGCCACTTGTTTGATCTTTTCGCGGGCTGCACCCAGGTTTTCGGTGCCGGTAAAGATCATGGCCTCTTCTTCGTTACAAAAAAGCAGGTCCACGCTGGCGCCTACTATTTCCTCCATTTGTTTTGAGAAGTATTTCACCATGCTGGCATCGGAGAAGGTAAGGGCTACATCAACTTTGTTTTTCTCGGCCAGGCGCTTGGTTTCCTTCATCGCCTCCCGGCCCTTCGGGCTTGCTACCAGATATCCTTCCAGGTACACATAGGTGGCATTCTTGATAGCCGTTTCGTCCAAATGCGCGGGCGATAAAAACGAGCTTACTCCTAAAAAGGTATTCATGGTTCGTTGCGCATCGGGGGAGGTCATCACCAGGCAGCGACCGCTATGGCCATCGGGGCAGTTTTCGTGTGCGAGGTTGGTGGCCACCCCGTTACGTTTCAAGTCTTCCAGAAAGAACTGGCCCAACTCATCCTTGGCCACCAGACAGGAGTAAAATCCGCGACCGCCAAACTGACTTAACGCCACTACCGTGTTCCCGGCTGAACCGCCGCCTGACATTTTGCTGCGCTTCATGTCAATAGCGCGCATCAGTTCGTGTTGTCGTTTTTCATCTACCAACGTCATCACGCCTTTTTCCACACCGTTTTTTTCGAAGAAGTCGTGTTCTACTTCGGTTACGATATCAACGATGGCGTTGCCGATGGCGTACACATCGAAGCGGTTAGATGGCGAGGGCATAAAGCGAGCTGGTTTTGCGGCTGCAATGATAGCTGAAAAACAGAACAGATGATTTGGAAATGGAACAAATGGCGGAATTTGAAGATTGAGCCGATTTGAAAATGACCCAACAACGACACCCTTTCAAATCTCCTACAACGAAATAAACAGCAGCACAAAACTGCCGAACCAAATTATCAGGCTAATCCAGTCCAAAACAATTCTAAAATCTTTGACCTTCATTCCACCAAAACTATAAAATCATCCACTTTCGCGCAAAGTTGTTCAATTGAGGAGACCGCCATTACTAAATTTGCTTCTCGGTTTGTATACCAATAGCTTTTCGACCTACAGCCGGACTGTGCTTACTCATGAGCAAATGTGCAACGGCCAAAGTGCCCTACCTCAGTGAAACGCTGGCAATCGAAGCGCTGCTCGATGCCTGGGTGCGGCACGCCTACACGGCCCACCGTGGCCCGTTAAACGTGTACCGATGCGAGAATTGTGGGCAATTTCACTTCACTTCGAAAGGCGCGATGCATCCTCGGTTGGCGGACGCGTTGGCATCTGGGGCCATTGAAAAACTGCGGACGGCACGAAATTGGGAAGACCGTTGGCGGAACCGCTGATAAACAAAAAACGGGAGTGAAGCAGTGTTACCTGTTCGACTCCCGTCCTTGCGAAGAATAACAGCCGTAGCCACTATCCTTTGCCTGACTCTTCAGCAGCAAACGGATGAGCCGTGCGTTCCATCTCATTCGATTTGTTCACGTCTCCTCGCGCAACCGGCAGGTTGCTTCATCGAAGCCCACACTCCGGCCGCACCACTTCAAGTACCCCGCTTTTTGTGCAACTCGTCCGTGGAAGAACTGCTTTTGTTTTCGCGGCACCTTCGTGAATCTGTGCTGTTTTTGAATCAGTGATATGAAGATAATCTGCACCTACGCAGATGGCAAGATTCTTTTTAAAAAGTTAAAAACAAGTTATCAACCGAGTTATTCACATTACTTTTTCTTCCACGCCTTCACAACTCGATTCGGGTAATCGGAAATAATGCCATCTACCCGCCATTTGATCAAATCCTTAATATCTGTCTCTTCGTTCACCGTCCACGGTACCATGCGCATTTTTAGCGATTGGCAGTACTCGATTTCGTTTTTGGTAACCAGTTTGAAATTGGGACTGTAAATACTGGGTGTGAATCCAAGGGTTTTCAAGTTCTCGTCAATGGTTTTCAGGTTATCTACCAATGCGGCTAACCGTACCTTTGGATACTTTTCGTGCCAGTACTTCAACACCCGAAAATCAAACGACTGGATCACTACCCGATCCCACGGCAGGTAGGCATCAATCAACTGATAGACGAGATCGGAGAAGGCAGCCGGATCGGGATGAAACTTATTATCGCCCGGCGGTAAACTCTTGACTTCGATATTGTAGTCTACCTCATAGCTCATCTTATCGCGAATACGCTTTTCCACAGCAGCAATCACATCTTCCAGCAACGGCTTGGCAACCGCCAGTTTCTGCTGTTCCGGAAACCGGCTATTCCCCTTCGACCCGCAGTCCCACGCTTTGATCTCCGCATAGGTCATCTCATACAGATTGAAACTCCGCTCGTCAGCCGGCTTAATCTCTTTGCCATCCGGCGTCAAACAAATCGCGGCACTCATCCAAGGCTCGTGCGATACCACCACTTGCCGGTCTTTGCTAATGGCTAGGTCCATCTCGAGGGTAGTAGCCCCGGAGTCCAACGCCATCATAAATGCGGGAATGCTGTTTTCTGGCATCAGTCCACGACAACCCCGGTGGCCCTGAATGTCGAGGCGCGGATAATAGATTTGGGCATCCAATAGAAAAGGTGCTATTGTCAAAACAAGCAAGGCAAACGTACGCATCGATCAAAGATACTGTGCAAACTTTACAGATACCCGCCAACTGAAGGGAATTAAAGAAACGATAAAGTTGCTGCTTTAAAGCGATACTGAAATGGCGACTAGTGCAGGAAGAAGTAGGATCACGTCTACCCAACTAAACCTTGCCCAAATTCTTTTCATTGTTTTTTGGATGCTTGGACACTCCGGACCCGGCAAGGGTTTAAACCAAACTAAAACTTTTTAACCGAAGTAGCCCACCCCGCGCGACATCAACCCCGCCAGCATTGGAATAATAAACAGCAGCAAAATCTCGAGCCGCAGCATCCAGAAAATGGCTTTTGGAACTGGCACTACTTCATTTGCATCGCCCTTTCGGTTTTTCAGAAAAAACACCGTGGGGTAAATCGATAACAGTCCAATGATTGTAAACAATGCGAGCTTGGTGTGGAAGATCCAGTTCTTGCTATACACGATGGCGGGCTTACCATAGCTGCCAAGCCACAAGGTGAGGCCAACGGCCAGTAGTGCTAGCGCGGCCAGGCCGTAGACAGAATCGATCTGCGCCAAACGGCCGATTTCTGTGCGGGTCAGCGTTTTCTTTAACAGCAGGTGTTCGCTTACCAGCGAGCCTACAATCGCAAAAATGCAGATGAAGTGCAGATTGCGTAGCAGTAATTCAGTGGTCATGTTGTTTTATTCAGTGATTGAAGGAATTCTTTTTTCAAAAGGGGTGCGATTTTGTACCGTTCGTCATGGGTGTCATGATACAAAGCGTCCAGCAATCGATAAATGCGCCCCAGCCCGATGCGCTCGCACCATGCAAACGGTCCGAAGGGATAGTTTGTGCCCAGTTGCATAGCCTTATCGATATCCGCCCGAGTGGCCGTTCCTTCCTGCACGGTAAAAAAGGCCTCGTTCACAATCGTGGCGATTACCCGGGGCGTTACCAACCCCACCCGATCATCGACCACCCGAAAATCAGTACCAAGCTCCGCACAGATTTTCGCCAACAGCGGTTGGTGGATTTCATTCAAGCAGCTGACTTCCAATAAAGACCGCTCCACACATGTGGGCCATCCATTAAAACCGAACCACGGCATGCTTCGATTACCGCCTGCCAATTCTAACAGGGCGCGGTTTACCGCATGAATAAAAATGGGTCGCGTGCTGGACAAATATACACCCGTTGGCTCGGGCGTCTCTGCCCATAAAAAATCAAAAACCACATCGGCTTCAGCCAATCCGGCTCTGACCGCTTCGTGCCGGGATACCCACTGATAGTGGTGATTGCTTCCGAATTTTCGTTGCACCTCATCCGATTCGGTGGCGGTGCCTACTACGAGAATATTCATACAGTCTTTGGGCTGTTGCAGGGGGTAAGCGATATTTGACAAAACTACTATTCTTTCCCTATGCCGAAAACGGTGATTTATTCTTCCCACGCCCCTGAGCCGATTGGTCCGTACAGTCAGGCCGTGCAGGCCGGTGATCAACTTTGGGTATCCGGCCAGATCGCACTCGACCGCGCCACTGGCCAACTCGTAAGTGGCGACATTCAGGCCGAGACCCGGCAAGTCATGAAGAATATCGAGCATATTTTGGTGGCCGCGGGTTTCACGTTCGATCACATAGTGAAATGCTCCATCTTTCTAGCTGATATGAACACGTTTCCGCAGGTAAACGAAATTTATGGAGCGTTCTTTGCCGGCCTGCCACCTGCCCGCGAAACGGTGGAGGTAACCCGGTTGCCAAAAGATGTGCGCGTAGAGATTTCGTGTATTGCAGTGAAGTAGAATTTCCGAAAATGATGCGGGGCGGGTGGAATGTGCGGGAGTGGTTGCCCAACTATCAGGAAACGCTGGTGCTGGCGATGCCTGCAACACAGGTTATTCAATTGGTACGCACCGCGGTTTCGTTTTCCTTACCACGCGATCCGCTGGAAGAACCCTTTTGGGGCTGGATAACGGAAAACCGGTTTCGGATTTCGCTAAAAGTGAAACGGGCCAATCCCTACTTACCGGTCATCAAAGGAACACTTGAATCGACCCATAGCGGCTCGATCTTATTTCTGCAATTTCAGTTGTTGCCTACCACACGCATGTTTTTACTGTTCTGGACACTCTTGATCGTGTTTGGCTCCGTAGTGGTGGCCTATCAACGCGATAACGGTTGGTACATGTTGGGAGGCCTCGCGATTACTGCTGCCATTCATGCGGTGGTGTGGGGTAACTTCCATTTACAACGAAAAATTTCGCGCGAGCGGCTGCTGGCACTACTTGCGTCCGACAGAGCGTGAGATTTTTTTGTGAGGCGGCTTCCGACCTTGTTGCCGGCAAACCCGTACCTTTGACACTCATCTTTCATCTATGAGTTCTCTTCAACCGGTACGTGTGCGCTTCGCGCCCAGCCCCACCGGAGGTTTACACATTGGGGGCGTGCGCACAGCCCTTTACAACTATTTGCTCGCCCGCCAAACAGGTGGCACCATGATTCTGCGGATTGAAGACACCGACCAAAACCGGTTTGTGCCCGGTGCCGAGCAATACATCATCGATGCGCTGGCCTGGACTGGCATTGAGATTGACGAAGGCGGCACCGACGGCGGGCCACACGGTCCCTACCGGCAGTCGGAACGTCTTCCGCTGTATCGAGCTCAGGCGCAACGCCTGATCGAAAATGGTCAAGCCTACTACGCGTTCGATACCGAGGGCGAACTGGAAGCCATGCGCGAAAAACTGAAGCAACAGGGATCAGACAACCTGACCTATAACAGCCAGTCGCGGCAGTGGATGAAGAACTCCCTTACGTTATCACCCCCTGAAGTGAAAAACAAACTGGCTGTAGGCGAGCCGTACGTGATCCGGTTGAAAGTTCCGGAAACCGGCGAAGTGCGCCTCACCGATTTGATTCGTGGCGAGGTAGTGATGCAAGTAGCGCAGATAGACGACAAGGTGCTGATCAAATCAGACGGCTATCCTACCTACCATTTGGCTAACGTGGTAGACGATTACCACATGAAGATTACACACGTAATCCGAGGGGAAGAGTGGTTGCCTTCGGCTCCGTTGCACGTGTTGTTGTACCGCGCTCTTGGTTGGGAGCAAGCCATGCCGCAGTTTGCGCACCTGCCGCTCTTGCTAAAACCTGATGGTAACGGAAAACTCAGCAAGCGCGATGCCATGCGGCTCGGTTTCCCGATTTTCCCGCTTACCTGGAAAGATCCGCAAACGGGCGAAGAAACAATCGGCTATCGCGAGGCAGGTTACTTACCGGAAGCGCTCATCAACTTTCTGGCGCTATTAGGCTGGAATCCCGGCACTCCCCAAGAACTCTTCACGCTGGAGCAATTGATCCACACGTTTTCGTTGGAACGCATCAGCAAAGCAGGTGCTCGTTTTGACATCCAAAAAGCGCAGTGGTTTAACCAGCAGTATCTCCGCGCCAAGCCAGTAGAGGAATTGGCAGCGAGCATTTCCACGGCTGCGACCAAAGAACAACATGACTGTACATCAGAAAAAGCACGCAAGGTTGCCGCAGCGCTGCGCGAACGCATCACCTTTCCGGCCGATCTCTGGACGCAAGGGCGACTGTTCTTTGTCGCCCCGCATGAATACGATGAAGCAATCGCATCTAAGAAATGGACAAACGAAGCAGTGGCCGTTTTTTCGGCTGTTGCCGATGCCTTCCGCGCACTTGAAACCATCAGCGCCATCGATGCCAAGGCGCAGATCGAAAAGATTGCAGCCAATCAGCAGGTAAAGGTGGGCTCCATCCTGCAAGCGTTGCGATTGGCAGTAACAGGGGGCGGTGGTGGCCCCGACCTGATGCTGACCATCGAAATTCTGGGCCCTCGCGAAACGGCCCAACGGATCGCCAACGCTTTGCAACGAATTCCCGTTAAAGCAGCATAGATCATGGCAAAAAAGAAGAAGCTAAAGCCGGAACCGCCCAAACCACGCGTGCACCAAGAGCTCCGCGGTTTCGAGGTATCGATCGATACTTTTGGTGAGCTGAAGTCCAACATGCCGATTGAAAAGATCAACGCGTTTCTCAACGAAAATGTAGACGACAAGAAGTTGGCGGAGCGCACGGATTACGAAGAATTGAAAACCGGAAAGAAGAAAAAATCAAAATCATGAAATGCCCATCAGCAAAGTAGATCAAACGGAATGATCTCCATGGGCCCCGCATAAGGCGGGGTGACCTTAAAACAATAAATACTAACACATGAAAAGTCACGTCATCGATTATCAGATCAAAGGCGAGAGTATCCAAATTGTAGAAGTAGAACTCGATCCCACCGAAACCGTTATCGCGGAGGCGGGCGCGATGTTGTACATGGAAGAAGGCATTCAGTTCGAAACAAAAATGGGCGATGGGTCCAATCCCAATCAAGGGCTGTTTGACAAGTTGCTGTCAGCAGGTAGCCGCATGCTCACGGGCGAGTCGCTGTTCATGACCCACTTCACAAACCGCGGAAACAAAAAAGCAAAAGTGGCCTTCTCGGCACCTTATCCGGGTACGGTGATTCCGATGGATCTAAATAACATGCGTGGCAATGAAGTGGTGGTACAGAAAGATGGATTTCTTTGCGCGGCCTACGGCACGAAACTGTCGATTGTGTTTAATCGCAAGATTGGCGCCGGGCTGGTGGGCGGTGAAGGGTTCATTCTCCAGAAGCTTCAGGGCGATGGCAAAGCGTTTGTGCATGCCGGGGGCACACTCATCGAGCGCACGCTCAACAATGAAACGCTGCGGGTGGATACCGGCTGCGTGGTAGCGTTCGAGTCGCACATTGATTTTGATGTAGAAACGAGCGGCAGCCTTAAGTCGATGATTTTCGGGGGCGAGGGAATCTTCCTGGCCACGCTTCGCGGTTCGGGCAAGGTGTGGCTACAATCTATGCCGATTCGCAAACTCATTCAGGCGCTCTCCCCGTATGGCCGTAACCGCGGCAAGGAGCAGAGTTCGTTGTTGGGGAATTTGTTTGAGTAAAGCGCTGCGAGCTACTGACTTCGAGCTCGCGGTGGGCGAAAATGCGGACTCAATCCCGTAGCTTTACGAAATGACCCCCTACGAAGCGCTCGTCCAGCAGTTTTACCAAGCCTTTCAGCAACGCGATTGGCAAGGCATGCAAGCCTGTTATCATACGGACGTTGTTTTTCGCGATCCGGTATTTCCGGAACTGCGTGGCCCTAAAGCCAAGGCGATGTGGCACATGTTGGTGACTGCCGGAACTGATCTACGCATTGAGTTTGATCTGCCTGTTACCGAGGGTGATGCGGTTACCTGCCGGTGGCGTGCGTTTTATACGTTTTCGAAAACCGGGCGACTGGTGGAGAATCATATTCAAGCCCGTTTCCGTTTTCGCGATGGTTTGATTGTTGAACACACCGATTTGTTTGATCTGTGGCGCTGGAGCCGGATGGCTTTAGGGGCTACAGGCATTTGGTTGGGGTGGACACCGTTTGTGCATAACAAGATTCGAACGATGGCCGCAAAAAATCTCACCCGTTTTTTGGAGCGGAATCCGGAAAACTAGAACACTGCTAACCGGAGATTGCTTCGGGCCGAAG
>JBIIVI010000171.1:0-8215 GCA_044339555.1 Cyclobacteriaceae bacterium
CGTTCCTATTCCGTATTTGCCCAGCGGCAACTACTCAGTTGAGGTGGAGTCGCGCGATCTGTTTGGTGAAGTGCGGCACCTCGAGACGATTCAGGTTCGGGTGCTTCCTCCCTATTGGAAAACGCCTTGGTTTTATGCGCTTGAGCTATCGGCTTTCCTGATGCTGGTGTTGTTTTCGGTGTGGTTAAGTGTGGGCAATCCAAAATACAGGCCGGTAAGCCAGGTGTTGTCCATGCTCACGATCATTCTTTTTATTCAGCTGGTACAAACCACGGTTTATTCGGTCATCAATCTGCGCAGTTCCCCGGTAATTGAGTTTTTTATACAGGTAGCCATTGCACTCCTGGTTTTACCGTTGGAGCAGCGACTGAGGCGATTCATGGAAATGGCAACGGCCGGTAAGTACCAAATCAGTAAGTTGTTCATGCCACCAAAACGAATAGTTGAATGAGAAATAGCTTATTTACCCTCGCCTTGATTGCCATCGTTTGGGCGTGTGCTCCACCTGCCAGGGAGAACGTGAACCCAGCCGCGCCTGGTTTTGACGCACAAAATTCTGATCCGGCTGCCATCGCGCTGGCGGATTCAATTATGAAAGCGATGGGCGGACGCGAGAATTGGGATGCTACCCGTTTTATCTCATGGACGTTTTTTGGCAGGCGTACGCTCACGTGGGACAAGCACCTGGGCCGGGCACGAATCGTCATTCCGAAAGACAGCATTATTTTTTTGGTGGATTTAAAGAACGGCACTGGCCGCATGCAACAGAAGGGGATCGAACTCACCGAACCCGATTCGCTTCAAAAAATGATGAAAAAAGCGGTGAGTATCTGGATCAACGATTCGTACTGGCTGGTGATGCCCTTTAAACTAAAAGACGATGGTGTAACCCTGAAAGTGGCCAACGATGATTCGGTGGTGGATAGCCGCCCCCACAACATCCTGCAACTTACCTTTGCCAATGTGGGCGATACACCAGACAATAAGTACTGGCTGGCGGTGGACAAATCCGACAAGTTGATCACGAAGTGGTCGTTTTTCAGTCAGGCGGCATTAGACACCCCAAATTTTACCCGCCCGTGGGACAACTATAAACAATACGGCTCGATTTTACTGTCGGGCGATCGGAGTGATGGGGGTGGCCCAGCCCAAGTAGCCGTTCACGAAACACTCCCCGAAACTGTCTTTACCGAATTCTAACGATGATTGTCAACCTCGAAACTATTCCTTCGTTTTACAAGGCCTATATCAAACTGGTGGAAGAAACCGACTTAGTGCAAGCGCTGCGCCTCTCCAGCTACCGCAGCCTGGAATTGCTTCACTCCATCCCCGAAAAAAAATGGGATTTTCGGTACGCACCCGATAAATGGAGCGTTCGCGAACTTTGGTGCCACGTAATTGACGCGGAACGCATTTTTGCGTACCGGGCGCTCACGTTTGCACGAAACGACAAGACCGAGTTGCCGGGCTTCGATGAAAATCAATATGTACCCGAATCGAATGCGGGCGCACGCTCGCTCAAGAAGATTGCCGATGAATACCTGCACGTACGCATGTCGTCCATTGATTTATTCGAGAGCTTTTCGGGCGAGATGTTAGCGCGCAAAGGCAAAGCCAACAAGAACGAGATTTCGGTAGCCGCGTTGGGCTTTATCATGGCCGGCCATGAAACCCACCACCGCAAAATTCTTCGCGAGCGCTACCTGGCATGAGGCAGGTTGCTTTCCTGGTGATCCTGGCATTGATCGGCCAGGCATGTTCGCTGCAATATCGAATTCAAAACGAACTAAAGAAGGCGGAGACGGATTTGCATCACCACGTGGGTTTCTTTTTGTGGGACGATCAAAAAAACAAAGCGGTCGCACACTTTCAGGAAGACCGATACTTTACACCTGCCTCGAACACAAAAATCTTAACGCTGTTCGCTGCCAAGAAAATCCTGGGCGATTCACTAGCCGCCCTCCGCTATGTGCAACGTAACGACAGCACGGTAGTCTGGGGAATGGGTGACCCCTCTTTTTTGTACACACCTGTTCATCAAAACGCCAGCGTGTTCAAGTGGCTTCTAGCGGCGCCTGGCAAACTTGTCTTTTCAGACGCCAACTTTTACTCCGGGCGTTTCGGTGCGGGCTGGGCCTGGAGCGATTATGCGTATGATTATTCGCCCGAAAAAACCCCGTTGCCGGTGTATGGAAATCTCGTGACCGTACAAGTAGATGAGAAAATTCAGGTGGTACCAAAGGTAGTGCACGCGAAGGCCCCCGGTCTCACCGAGCCCATCACACGCCAGGAACATTCCAACGAAATCATCATTCGCGGTGACTCTACCAGTCGGGGTCGTTGGAGTATTCCTTTTCGGTATTCGTCCGCTTTTCTGGCAAGCATGCTCTCCGATACTCTTCACCGCCCGGTGTATGCAGCCTCGCTGCCGCTTTCGCGCGATGCCCGGATGATTAAGAGCGTCCCGGCCGACAGTGTTTACAAAGTGCTGATGCAAGCGAGCGATAACATGATTGCCGAGCAGCTTTTGCTCATGTGTGGCCAGGTGCTGTCGGACTCACTCAACACCGAACGCGCGATTGAGTATATCCAACGAACCGAGTTTGCCGATCTTCCGGATCCGGTGCGTTGGGTAGATGGCTCTGGGTTATCGCGCTACAATCAGTTTACGCCACGAAGCATTGTGCACATTTGGCGGAAGTTGGATGCAACGACACCTCGGCAAGAATTGCTGCCGCTGCTTGCTATTGGTGGGCGAGCGGGGACTATTCGCAACTTTTACAAAAACACGGAGCCTTATATCTATGGTAAAACGGGCTCGCTAAGTAATAATCATTGCCTGAGTGGTTTTCTCTTTACTCGAAAGGGCAAGGTGCTTTTTTTTAGTTATATGAATAGCGGCTTTGTGGCACCCACTGCCCAGGTTCGCGAGCGAATGGAAAAAGTCTTAAAATTGGTACATGAAAAGTATTAGAACGATTCTTTGTTTACTGTTCCTGGCTGGAGTGGCTTCCGCTCAGTCGCGCGACAGTCTCGCCATCAAGATCGGGCAAATGATCATGATTGGGTTTCCAGGATCGCAGGTAGACAGCCTTGTGTTGCGAGAAGTAGCTGCCGGAAAAGCAGGGGCGGTGATTTTTTTTGAGAAGAATATTCCGCCAACCAATTCGTATAACGGACTGAAAAAAATTATCTGGAGTTATAAAAAGGCGGCTACAATTCCGCTGCTGGTAGCCATCGATCAAGAGGGTGGGAAAGTAAACCGGTTGAAAGAAAAATATGGTTTTCCCCGTTCGGTGTCGGCCACACAGTTGGGCAAGTATCCATTAGACTCTGTTCAGTTCTATGCCGAGTCATTGGCGGGGAATCTGGCCGGACTTGGCTTTAACGTGAACTTTGCTCCCGTGGTGGATTTAAAAATTAATCCAATCAACACCGCGATCGTGAAGCCCGAGCGTCCCTTTGCAAAAGATCCGGACTCGGTGGTGTTATATGCTCGCGAGTACATCAAGGCGCATCGCAAAATCGGAGTGCTTACGAGTCTGAAGCATTTTCCCGGCCACGGAAGCAGTACAGCCGACACACATTTTGGGGTTGCCGATGTTACCAATACCTGGATACCGGAAGAGTTAAAACCTTACCAGCAACTGATTCGAGACGGTTATGCCGATGCGGTGATGTCGTCTCACATTGTGCACAAGGGCCTGGATCCGGCAGCGTTTCCCGGCACGCTTTCAAAGCGCGTGCTCGACAGCCTGCTACGGAAGCTGCTTCATTTTGATGGCGTAGTTTTTTCGGACGATATGCACATGCACGCCATCAGCAAACAGTATGGTTGGGAAGAAGCGATCAAACGAGCAGTGAATGCGGGTATTGATGTGCTGTGTTTCTCCAACAACATCCCGGGAAGTGAGCAACGAACCGTGGATCAGGTATATCAGATCATCCGCACGGCTGTTGACAAAGGCGAGATTCCGATGGCGCGAATCAACCAAAGCTACCAACGGATCATGAAGCTCAAGTCGCGTCTCGACCAAAAGAACCAACTCGACCAACAAATTGCACAGCAGGCGCAAACTATTGCTGCCCTTCAGCAAGAACTGGCCCAATCGAAAAGCACTGCTGCCCAAACACCGGCGAAGGGGAAAAAGAAAAGAAGTAAGAAATGAGCAATTCCGGATTTTGCACAGCAGAAGTAATACCCGGCTAACAAACAGTGAAACCCTACAACTGGATAGAACCTACTGTTGCGCCTCTGCCCGTTGTGTTGAGTGTGCCGCACGCGGGCACGTTTATTCCTAAGGACATCCGCGATCAGGTTAAGCAGTCGCAACTGGAAAAACTGGACGATACCGATTGGTGGGTTGATCAACTCTATTCGTTTGCGCCAGCCATCGGCATCCCAATGCTCCGGGCCAATTATCACCGCTGGGTAATTGATTTGAACAGATCGCCCCAACAACAACCGCTGTATACGGATGGCCGCGTGATCACCGGTCTTTGCACTACAACCGATTTTCTCGGAAACCCGATTTACAAAGACGAGCGTACGTCCGTGTCAGCCCAAGAAGTCGAGAACCGTATCGATCGCTACTTCAAACCGTACCACGAAACGCTGGCGCAGCGTTTGGACTCCGTCAAGCAACAGTTTGGCTCGGTACTGCTGTGGGATTGCCATTCCATTCGCAAACACGTGCCGAGTATTTTGGCAAGCCCCTTCCCGGATTTGATTTTGGGAAGTGCAGATAGTACTTCTGCATCACCCGCATTAATTGAAACTGCGCTTCGCTCCCTTCAGCAAACCCGGTACCACCTCGCACATAACATACCTTTTAAAGGAGGCTACATCACCCGAGCATACGGCCAGCCGGCTACTCACTGCCACGCCTTGCAACTGGAGATGAGCAAAACCAATTATCTGGACGATGCAGAAACGCAGTTCCACGAAAGTCGCGCGGCCCAAATGGCTGAACTTTTGAAAGCGACTTTGCTTCAGTTGGCGGATGTGTTACTTAGCCACCTTGCTCCCCCGCATGACCGCTAAGAAATATTTCCGGTTTGATTCACTCTATACCCAAACCGGTTGGCTCACGCCTGCCTGTGTTGGGGTAGACGCGCACGGCACCATTTGCTACCTGGCGCGCGAAATTCCGGCTGGCGTTGCTGTAGAATTTGTGGCTGGCATTGCACTGCCCGGCTTTATCAACAGCCACTCTCATGCGTTTCAATATGCCATGGCAGGCCGGGCCGAGCAACACCCGGTCGGACAGCGGGATGATTTCTGGACGTGGCGGGAGGCCATGTACCAGTGTGCATTGTCCGTGGACCCCGACCAAATGCAAGCCATTGCTACCATGCTGTACATGGAAATGCTGCGCGCCGGCTACACTCATGTGGCCGAGTTTCACTACCTCCATCACAACAAAAACGGACAGCCGTATGCAAATCTGGCGGAAATGGGGAGCCGAATCGTGGCCGCAGCAGCTGCCGCTGGAATCGGGCTTACACTCATTCCCGTTTTTTACCAGCAAGCCAGTTTTGGCATTCCGTTCCATGAGCGGCAGCGAAGGTTCATTTCCGCCACCACTAACGACTATCTAAAACTCTTGGAGGCCAGCCGAGAAGCGTTGCTGCAAAGCGAATTTCAATTGGGTGTTAGTGTCCACTCGCTGCGGGCAGTGTCGGGCGAAGCCGTTCAGGAAACTATAGCCGCCGTTCCGGTTGTTCCGTTTCATGTGCACGTGGCAGAACAAACACGCGAAGTAGAGGATTGTGTTAAATACTACGGACTGCGGCCGATGCAGTGGTTTTTAAAAAACGGCTTGCTTAACGAGCGGTTTTTTCTAGTGCACAGTACCCACTTGGATGATGCTGAAATCCACGCACTGCCAGCAACAGGCGCAACCGTGGTGTTGTGCCCCTCCACCGAGGGCAATCTGGGTGATGGGTTCTTTCGCATGGCAGAATTCGTTCAGGCAAAGGGTCGTTGGTGCATCGGTACCGATAGCCATATCGGCTTAGCGCCCTTGGAAGAGCTCCGCATGATCGATTATCGCCAGCGGTTAGTGTGGCGCCAACGAAATCCACTGGGTGCAAATCCAGCCCGCGACTTAATTAATGAAAGCATCTTGAACGGCTTACGTAGTGTAGGCCGCTCGCCCTCGTTTTTCAAGATCGGTGATCCCTTAGATGCGGTGGTCTTCCCTATTGATCTACCACTTCTCGAAAATTCCACGGACGACAATCGGCTACCCGTGTTGCTCTACACTACCCACGCAAAGCCGATGGGCACTATTGTTCGTGGAAAGTGGGTGGTACGAAATAATCACCATGCGTTGCAGGAACCAACTCGGGAACAGTTCAAAGCGGTTCTAAAATCGATTTTTTCACATACGTAAAGAAGCTGGTGTAAAAACACCCAATTCTGGGTTTTTGCTACCTCAGTCAATTTAGACCGAAACTGAATAACCTATCAAAGCAAGCTTTTTTGAGCAATTCTGTTCAACAAAAGTATGCCCGAAGCCAACGAAATGTGTAACGAAACAACTATCACGGTTAAACATTCTTACATGAATAACCATCCTTTACAAATAGCATAAAATGAGCAGATTGAAGTGGTTTAATTTGTTCAGCAAAAGGAGAACAATGGCGTGTAATACTTGTCATAATCTTATTGACCGCCTGCGCCGCAGGCGTTGGGTTTCTTTTTTGGCACCAAGAAATGAAATATGCACTGCCAACCGTTTTGCCGCACAACTACCGTGAGGTGCCGGTGGGTACTGATTTACAGCTATCGGTAACAAATCGCGAACTGCCATCCGGGGCTGCCTTTTTACATTTCTACAATCCAGACTGCCCATGCTCGCGCTTTAATGCCGCCCATCTCCGGCAACTCATTCGCAGCTACCAGGATTCGGTGCCAGTAATTATTGTAGTGCCTTCCGAAGCAGCCGCTAAAAAGGCCAAGCGCGAGTTTGGAAACGATCAGCAGTATGTAACGGACATCGACAATCGGATTGCCAATAGCTGCGGAGTTTACTCCACCCCGCAGGCTGTGTTAGTAGATGCCACGGGTGCGCTTTTTTACCGCGGTAACTACAATCGCTCGCGTTACTGCACTTCCAATGCAACAAATTTTGCAGAACTCGCTTTGGTGGCGATGCTCAATCACCAACCGCCGCCTGTCTTTATCGAGGAGGCCACTACCGCTTACGGATGTACGTGGAATGAAAATCTAATCTCACTGGAATAAAACCAATGCCCATGGAAACGAAAAAATTATCCACAGACGAGAAACGACTGATTTTTGAAGCAGTTCGCGCTAAGTCAGATGCATTCATGACGTTCGCCATTTTTGCGTATTTCGTCTTTGGTTTATTTCTCGCATTTTTTTACGACACCTACCTGATTGCCTTTGGCGTGGGCGGGCTTGGCCTCGCGGCCTATTTTGTAACCAAATGGCTATTGCCGACCAGTAACGCCTATCAATATGTTTTGGCCGCAGTACTGGCGGTATTTGCGGCACAGTTTATCTACCAGATGCACGGTCTTTTCGAGATGCATTTTTTTGTTTTCGTGGGATCCACGCTGCTCATTACTTACCAAAACTGGCGACTGCAACTTCCGTTGATTTTGTTGGTGGTGATTCACCATGCGGCCTTTGCCTACTTGCAGTACAGCGGAAACAAAGAAATCTACTTCACCCAGTTAGAGTACATGGACCTACAAACATTTTTGTTTCATGGGGGATTAGCGGCGGTGATTGTGGCCATTTGTGGTTACTGGGCCTTTGAGATGGAGAAGAGCACCATTGCTGAAGCCCTGAATAAAAACGCGCTTGAAAATCAGCTCGAAACGGTAACCCACAATATCGCTTTCGCAGAAGAAATCAGCTCAGGAAATCTGGGAGTGGAGTACCAACTGAAGCATGGAAGTGATGAGCTGGGGCAGGCGTTGATGAAGATGCGCCAAAATCTGGCGGTTGCATCCCGTAAAGAGCAGCAGGAAAAATTCATCACTGTAGGAATTACTCAAATCGGGGACGTGATTCGCAAAAATGCGAACTCGGTACAAAGTCTGGCGAATGATTTCATTCGCACGTTGGTGAAATACATGGAGATGAATCAGGGTGGATTGTTTCTGTTGGAGGGCGAAAAAAACGAAGAACATCTAAACCTGGCATCGTGCTATGCATTCGAACAGAAACAATCCACCC
>JBIIVI010000172.1:0-8180 GCA_044339555.1 Cyclobacteriaceae bacterium
GGGCAAACTAGGTGGCAAAACCGACATTCATTCGAACCCCGGCGAAGGAACGGTTGTAACCGTTCTGCTCCCCGATTGGCAGCCGCCTGGCGAGGGCAAATAATTTTACTTTTTGTGCGAAAACTTGCACCCAACAGGCCGCTAACCAAAAGATCAGTTTCTAACGGTTCACACTCTGCACTTTTGTGCCGTGAGAAGATGGATCAGAGACTTTATTATCGGCCGGGATCATTACATTGATGATTACTCGGAGTTCAGGCGCGTATTGCTTTGTGGATGGTTCGCCATTATCACGCTTTTAGCGGCTGCATTTTATCTGTTAATGGGCATTGTCCTACAGCAGTTTGAGTTATTCCCGTTCATTACGATCGGTGCGGCCTTCCTGGCGGCTGTTGCTACGCTTGCACTTAATCGCAAGGGCTACTACCTGGCCGCCAAGTATATTTTGCTGTTTTCGGTTAACATCATTCTTTTCTTGGTTACCTCCAGCGAATCGCCAGCCAATGGAGCATACCCGATTTTTCTGGTGATCTCAATCGGAGGGTTTGGCTTGTTTTCTTACAGCGAGAAAATCAAACCAATCTTATTTGCCCTTTTTTCGTTGGTACTCTTTTTATTGGCCAACCACATGCCGGTGTCGATTTTGCCCTATCGAGAGTTTGGCCCCAGTCAGGTGCTGATCAATCAGTCGCTGAACTTTGTGATCTCCGGCACCGCGGCTGTAATGGTCGTGACGCTACTAACCGGATTGAACCATTACCAGGTGAAGCTGATCCACACTCAAAAAGAACAGCTCCAGAAGGCCAACAACGAACTTGATCGCTTCGTGTACAGTACCTCACACGATCTGCGCGCGCCTCTGAGTTCGCTGATGGGGCTCATTAATATAACCCGCAATGCGCGGCCGGAAGAAACAAAACTCTATTTGAATCTGATGGACGATCGCATTCGCTCGATGGATCAGTTCATCAAAGACATCACCGACTACTCGCGCAACAATCGCCAGGAAATCAAAATCCAGGAAATTCCCTTGCGGCAGTTGGCCGAAGATGTTTGGGAAACACTCCGTTTTATTCCCGGTGCCGACCGAATTGAGCTTTCGATGGAGATGCCCGAAGGAGCCATGGTTCTATCAGATCCTTCGCGACTGAAAATCATTCTCAGTAACCTGCTTTCGAACGCTATCCGCTACCACGACCTGGGCAAGGCCACCCCATTTATCCGGCTGACGGCCCGGCTTTCGGAGCAAGCCTTTTGCTTTACTGTGGAAGACAACGGTCAGGGTATTGAGCCGCAGTATCAACGCAAGATTTTCGATATGTTCTTCCGGGCGCACGAAAAGTCGAAAGGGTCGGGGCTGGGCTTGTACATTGTAAAGGAGACCATCGACAAGCTGGCAGGGTCCATCTCGGTGGAGTCCATCCCCGGCAAAGGTTCCAGCTTTACGGTACGACTGCCGCTCCAAAAGGCAGCCTGATCAGCCCTTCGCTTTGCGAAAGGCCACTGTGATCCCAATAGGATTTTTATCTTTGCGGCCTTATGGCGCTGCAAGAAGAAAACCTGTTGAAGAAAGTCATTTCGCACGCAAAAGAATATGGCTTCGTTTTTCCCTCTAGTGAGATTTATGATGGCTTAGCTTCCGTTTACGATTACGGCCAGCAGGGCGTAGAGCTCAAGAACAATATCAAGGAATATTGGTGGCGATTCATGACGCAGCTGCACGATAACATCGTGGGTCTGGACGCGGCCATTTTCATGCACCCCACTACCTGGAAAGCTTCAGGCCATGTGGATGCGTTCAACGATCCGATGATCGACAACAAGGATTCCAAAAAGAGATATCGGGCCGATCAACTGATCGAGAAGGCGATCGATAAACTGCAAGAGAAGATCGACAAGGAAGTAGAGAAAGCCGCCAAGCGTTTTGAAAACTTCGATCGCGAATTATTTCTGACTACCAACGCCCGGGTGGTGGAATACAAACAAAAAATGGAAGCCGCCCAACAGCGCATGACGGCTGCGCTGGGTGCCAACGATATGGTTGCCTTGAAGCAGTTGGTGGAGGAGTTAGAAGTAGCGTGCGAGATTTCCGGCACGCGTAACTGGACCGAAGTGCGCCAGTTTAATTTGATGTTTGCCACCGAGATTGGTTCGGTAGCGGAAGATGCAAACAAAATCTACCTGCGCCCGGAAACCGCTCAAGGTATTTTTGTGAATTTTCTGAATGTGCAGAAAACCGGCCGGATGCGGATTCCATTTGGGATTGCACAAATCGGCAAAGCATTTCGGAATGAAATTGTTGCCCGCCAGTTTATATTCCGGATGCGCGAGTTCGAGCAAATGGAAATGCAATTTTTTGTGAAGCCGGGCGAAGAAATGCAGTGGTACGAGTTCTGGAAGGCGAAACGGATGAAGTGGCACCAACTGCTTGGCCTTGGAGCCGATCGTTATCGCTACCACGACCACGCCAACCTGGCCCATTACGCCAATGCAGCTTGCGACATCGAGTTTCAGTTCCCGATGGGCTTCAAAGAGCTCGAAGGCATCCACTCGCGCACCAATTTTGATTTAACTAGTCACGAGAAATACTCCGGCAAAAAGCAGCAGTATTTTGATGCCGAAGAAAATCGCAGCTATGTGCCCTATGTGGTCGAGACTTCAGTGGGCTTGGACCGGATGTTTTTAGCTACGCTGAGTGCGGCTTATACCGAAGAAAAATTTGAATCGAAGGAAGCCGGCGAAGAGGCATCGGAGCGCACGGTGTTGCGGCTGCCCGCTCCGCTGGCACCTGTGAAGCTGGCTATCTTGCCTTTGGTAAAGAAAGACGGTTTGCCCGAGGCGGCCGAGAAAATTATGGCGGAGTTTAAACTAGAAGTGCGTTGCCATTACGAAGACAAAGACACGATTGGCCGCAGGTACCGCCGGATGGATGCGATTGGCACGCCTTTCTGCGCCACGATCGATCACCAGACGCTTACAGATGGCACGGTTACGTTGCGCCATCGCGATACGATGGCGCAGGAGCGGGTAAACGTGGCGGAGCTGCGCGCCAAAGTGGACGAAGCCTGCTCCATTGCCAACCTGTTACGTCAATTTTAAAAGATGGCCCGCGTGGAGTCGCTGGCGGACATTCCTCACACCCGCATCAACGCGGTCCACTTTTTTCAAAAATGGATTGCAGCACAGCCCGCAGGCTATTGCCAAAACCGCGTAGTTTACGACTTCTCTACAGGCAGTGGCTACATCGCTCACCTTTTTCAACAAGCAGGTGCGCAGGTAGTTGCGTTTGATTTGTTCCCGAATCAGAATCAATTTCCGGAACTGAAATGCCAGTTCATCGACTTGCAAAAGCCGCTGCCGCTGGCAGACGCTTGCGCGGATATAGTGGTCTGTTCCGAAACCATTGAGTGTATTCCAGACCAGAACCAATTGTTTTCTGAACTGAGTCGCGTGTTGAAACCCGGCGGAATTCTTTTGATGAGCACAGCCAATCCATCTTCGTTACGGAGTCGATTTTCCCAGTTTATTCAGGAGAGTGAGCACTATTCCACGCCCTTGCCCAACGAGGTAAACGCGCTGGTGCGCTGGCCGGGCGAAAGCCGGGGTTACTTCAGCAAGTTGTTTATTGTTGGTGTGCTACGCATTCGCACGCTGGCCGCGCTGCACGATCTGCGCATCCGGTCTATTCATCCTTCGCGCGGCAGTTCAACTGCTTACCTGCTGTTGATCTGGTATCCGATCATCTGGTATTTTAGTTGGAAAGGCTATCGTAAAAGCATCCGCCAGGAACCACAACACACCTCGATCTATCGGGAGATTTTTGAAATCAACACCTCGTTTTCTGTTTTAACAGGAAAGCACTTGAACCTCGAATTCGTTAAAACAGTCAAGGCATGAATTGGAGTTCCTTACTCTCCGCCCAACGCGTAGGATCGAAGGCAGATCAGCCTTTGGCCATTACGCGCAGTGCTTTTGAACAAGACTACGATCGGATCATTTTTTCGCACCCCTTCCGCAAATTGCAAGACAAGACGCAGGTACATCCGTTACCCGAGCATGACTTTGTGCACACGCGGCTTACGCACAGCCTGGAGGTGTCCAGCGTGGGTCGTTCGCTCGGAAAACGCGTGGGCGAGCAAGTGCTGCAACGGCACCCGCACTTGAACGAGACGTTTTCGTTGTTCGACTTCGGTGCGATTGTAGCCGCGGCTGCTCTGGCCCACGACATCGGCAATCCACCGTTTGGACATGCAGGGGAGGAAGCGCTTTCTGAATTTTTTCGTTCGCATTTCCGTGGGCAAACTTATCAACAGCAAGTGGCGGCACATGAGTGGGCGGAACTGATTCGTTTTGAAGGCAACGCCCAGGGTTTCCGGCTTCTGAACGACCACGCAAACGGCCTACGCCTGACGTACGCCACATTGGGCGCGTTTACCAAGTATCCGTGCGCGGCTCATTTTCCGGAGCGCAATAAGAAATTACGGAGCCAGAAGAAATATGGCTTTTTTGAAGCTGAGCGCCCTGTGTTTGCGGAAGTGGCTCACGCACTTGAGTTGAATGCCGTATCCCCGCAAGCGTGGCAGCGGCACCCGCTTGCTTTTTTGGTGGAGGCCGCAGACGACATTTGTTACAGCATCATCGATTTGGAAGACGGCTGTCGACTTGGGCTTATCTCCCTGCACGAGTTAACCGAACTGCTGGCGCCCATTTTAAAGACCAAACTACAGCGCGCGAAGTTGGAAGCGCTGAGCGGACTGAACGAGAAGCTGGGAATCTTGCGGGCGCTGGCGATAGGCGAATTGATCGACAGTTGCACCGAAGTTTTTCTGGCAAATGAAGCAGCCATTCTTTCCGGCTCGTTTGATGCCGCGCTTACCGATTTGTCGGACCACCACGAAGCCCTGCGCGCAATCAGTGCCATTTCGGTTGAGCGAATCTATCGGGCCCGCCACGTGATTGAAATTGAGGCGGCCGGCCACCAGGTATTGCCCGGTTTGGTCGACTCGTTTGTACAGGCCGGACAGTGGTTGCTGGAGCCAACGCCTTCCCGCCAGCAGCAGAACATGGCTTTCTTGCTGCCCGTAGAGGTTCGCAAGTCAATTCAAGATGGAGATTCCGCTTACGCGATGTTGCGGGCAGTGCTTGATTTTGTGTCGGGCCTTACGGACAGACACGCACTGGGTTTGTATCGAAAAATCAACGGTATTTCGCTCTAATTTCTGTTGCGTAAACAAACCTTGCTTTTTCTCCGCTGAACTTCGAATTTTGACTACATGGAAGCCTACGGAAAGATTCTGCTGATTGCCATGCCCGCCTTTCTGGCGCTGGTGCTTTTCGAGAAATGGTGGGGTTGGCGCAAAGGCTATGACACCGTGCGCACTAACGACATGATCGCCAGCCTGAGTTCGGGCATCACCAATGTTACCAAAGATGTACTTGGCCTTAGTATCGCGGTGATTTCTTACGGTTGGTTAGTGAACCAAGTAGCTCTTGTAAAAATTGAAGCGACCTGGGCGGTGTATCTCATCGCGTTTATCGCGCTCGATTTTGCCGGCTATTGGGTGCACCGCATTGCCCATGAGTACAATTTGTTTTGGAACAATCACATTGTGCATCACAGCAGCGAGGAGTTCAATCTCGCATGTGCGTTGCGGCAGAGCATCTCCTCGATTGTGCGGATTTTTGCCATCTTTTTATTGCCCGCAGCCATTTTGGGAGTTCCTCAGGAGGTAATTGCCGTGGTGGCCCCCATCCATCTGTTTGCCCAGTTCTGGTATCACACCCAGCACATCCAAACGATGGGCTTTCTGGAGCATGTTATTGTAACGCCAGCACACCACCGCGTGCATCACGCCATCAACCCCGAGTACCTCGACAAAAACTACTCGCAGATTTTCATCATTTGGGATAAACTGTTTGGCACTTTCCAGCAGGAATTACCGAATGTTCCGGCCATTTACGGGGTAACCCGACCCGTTCGGACCTGGAATCCCATCAAAATCAATTTTATGCATCTCTGGTTATTGATCCAGGATGCATGGCGTGCCCAAGATTGGAATGACAAACTTCGTATTTGGTTCATGCCCTTGGGTTGGCGCCCAGCTGATGTGGCAACGAAGTTCCCCGTCTACAAAGTGTCGGACGTCTATCATTTAGAAAAATACGATCCCCAGTTTTCAAGCGGGATGATGGTCTGGACCTGGGTGCAAATGCTCGCCGTGCTGGGCTTTATTGTCTACCTGTTTTCCAGTATTGCACAAATTGGCGCCCCCGCTATGTTTTGGTACGGAGCCTTTGTATTCGCCAGCGTTTACGCCTACACGGAATTGATGGACAAGAATCCCAACGCGTGGCTGTGGGAACTTGGAAAAAATATGTTTGGCTTTTACCTGCTACTGACCTTTCCGGGTTGGTTTGGCCTTGCCGAGCGCATGCCCGGAATTCAATTCGTGATTGGAGCCTACCTCATTTTAGCCACGATCGTAACCGCCTGGTTGAACTCGCAGCAAAAACCCGAAGACCGAATTCAACACGTGCAGGCGCAGTAGAGCCTACCGTACCGGGTGCTGCTTGGAACCAAATCGTTTAATAATTTCCATTTCGATATGCTCGCGGTGTGCCGGGTGGGCAATCTTCATGATTTCGTAGGCGCGCTGCCGCAAACTCTTGCCGAACAGATAAGCGATGCCATATTCGGTAATCAGGTAGTGCATGTGCGCCCGGGTGGTAACAATGCCCGCGCCTTCTTTAATGGAAGTGACGATTTTGCTCTGCCCTTTTTTAGTGGCACTCGGTAGTGCGATAATAGGCTTGCCGCCTTCGGCCAACGAAGCTCCGCGGATGAAGTCCATCTGACCACCCACACCCGAGAACTGATACGTTCCAATCGAGTCGGCACATACCTGGCCGGTGATGTCCACCTCAATCGCACTGTTGATCGCCACCACTTTGGGATTCGTGCGAATCACCCGCGTATCGTTTACGTACTCAGTCTCCAGGAACCGAAAGGCGGGGTTGTCATCAATATAGTCGTACATCTTGCGCGACCCAATTGCGAAACCCGACACTGTTTTTCCGGGGTGTTTCTTTTTGTAGGCATTGGTGATAACTCCTTTTTCCACCAGGTCTACTACGCCATCCGAAAACATTTCGGTGTGTACGCCCAGATCCTTTAAATGCCCCATGCTTTGTAAAGCCGCATCGGGAATAGAGCCAATGCCCATTTGCAACGTTGCCCGATCTTCCACCAGGCTGGCAACATAGTTACCGATCACTTTGTCTTCCTCCGTGAGTTGGTTCCCATAGAAAACCTCGGGAAGTGGATCGTTCCCTTCTACTACTGCATGGAATTGGCTGATATGAATGAATCCATCGCCATGCGTTCGTGGCATGAATTTGTTGACTTGTGCGATCACATATTTGCTATGATGAAAGGCAGCCAGTGCCACATCCACGGAAGTGCCCAGCGAGCAGTACCCATGCCGGTCGGGAGGCGATACATTCAAGAACGCCACATCCAACGGCAGAATGTTTTTCTTAAAGAGTCGTGAAATTTCGCTCAGGAAAATCGGGATATAATCGCCCCGGCCGGTATTGATCGCATCGCGAATGTTGGCAGATACGAACAGACTATTGAAATAGAAACTATCGCTATATTTGGGATCGGTAATTGGCAAGTCGCCCAGCGTGCTGATCGCTACCAGTTCCACATCTTTAAGCTCCGAAGCTCGCTGCGTAAGCGCATTCAGAAGGGTGAAGGGCGTGGCAGCACTGCCTTGAACAAAAACGCGGTCGCCCGATTTTACGGCCTGCACGGCATCTTGCGGAGAAACAAAATTAGCTTTCATCTTTCAATAACTGTTTTTAAAAAGTGGTTCGGTAGAATCGCCCCTGCCATCTCGTTTTGATGCGTGTATATGGTTAGCGGCGAGTTCATGATCTTTAATTCGCGGGCAAGATAGCCGCGGCATTTTTTTCCGGAACTGATTTTGATCAGGTATTTGATTAATTTTAAATTACTTCTACACATGTCTTCTCAAACGTTTGTAACAATCGTGGGCGCAGGTAATGTGGCGTGGCATCTGGCGCCTGCGTTAGACAATGCCGGGTTTGGGGTTCGCGAAGTGTACAGTCGCCAACATGCCCGAGCTGAAGCGCTTACCGAACGCCTGTATCAGGCA
>JBIIVI010000173.1:0-8123 GCA_044339555.1 Cyclobacteriaceae bacterium
ACCGCGCATGGCATTGTCGCCACCCAGCAGGGCGAGTTCTGTGAAGGGCACCTCACCTGAATTGTGGATGGCGAATGCCTGAAACGCGAGCACATGGCCGCGGTTGGCCCAAGGTTTGCGATAGTGTCGCACATCCACCTGGTAGCTGCGAAAATTGTACTCGCTGCCTAGTGCGCGGGCGTGAAAGAACTGAGTGGCGTTCACGAACCAACCTCGGGAGGGTGTTAGCTGACTATCGCGGTTATCAAGAAGTACACCTACCTGCGTTCCAGCATAGTAGTTGCCGAACAGTCCCACGGGCGCCAGTTGTTCAAGAATGCCACTTTGTTGGAACTCCAGCCGGTGCACATTTCCGTACCGAATACCCGCGCCTGCAAACCACTTTTTGCGTAACGCGTGATAAAGTATCGCCTGGAAGCGAAAGTTATTCGAGCTAAAGAGCTCCCGTTCACGGATGTTGATATCTTCGCCAATCCCATAAAAGTAGAGCGGGAAGTCATTGTAGCTGATGTTCGCTTGCAAGTAGTAGGTCTCGTGCGGGGAAAAATAATTCAGGCCGAGAGCCACTTGCCACTGTTTGTTCAAGGTCACCAATCCGTTGCCGTTTATAAACGACACCCTTCGGGTTGAATCCGAAGGCCGAACAGCGTAAAAACCACCTGCGCCCAAAATCAAACTTGTTTCCGGATTGTAACCAATGATTGGAAAACCTGTGAACCGCCGCGCACGTAGGGAATCTTTCTGTCCAAATAAAGACGAGGTTGCCGCGAGCATCCATCCTAACCAAAAAACAACGCGAACAGACATGGCAGTTTTTTACGATAATCGGGCTAAATGAGTACGCCCAATTACAAATGTCGCCTTCTATCGCGAATGCCACGTAGCAGTCACCGAAAAAAATCGCGACTAAACGCGGCCAAAAACAAAGAATGCGACCGCGCGATCGCATTCTAAATGTCCGGATGTCTGGTAAAATTACTTACACGAAGCCACAAAGCTCTGGGCCATTTCCTTGCCCCAACTGGGTGCCAAGGGGTTCTCGCTTTTTGCGGCTTCAAATAATTCTACCGCCTTTCTTCCTGTGGCACAAGCTTCAACAGTGGAGGCACCAAAAAACTGGGCCGTACCAAATTGCATCTGGGCCATCAAACAAAGGGCGCGTGGGTTAGCCGGATTTAGTTGGATGGCTTTACCGAAAGTCTGCATGGCCAGCCCGGAGTACTGTTGCCCGCGTGTGGCGGGATCCACCGTTACCCGAATCATATGAGCAAAGCCCTCTAAAGCAATGATTTCACTTTCGGCCGGTTGTAATTTCTTCGCCTTCTCGATGGTAGCCAACGCAAGGTCTAGATACTGATCCTTACGGATTGCCTCCTGCTGCCGAACTGCGACCATCAGATTTCCAAAAGCGCTGTAGTATAACGGCTCCCATTTAGCAGGTTCGGCCTGGGCAATCCGGTCAAAGGCATTGATCACTGGTTGAAATTGTTCAGGTGTTTCAGCGGCATACACCTGGGCGATGTACTTCTGCATGTTCTCCGTAAACTTGTCGGTGGCGAAGGTGCTTACGCTGATCACCAGCGTCCATAAGAAAGCGATTGTTTTCATTTTGATAGTTTTTAGTTGTTGGTTGATAGTTGATAGTTTCTGTTTTCAGCGTTTTGAATTACAGGTTGGGTAACTGGTTCACTACCTTGTTTTTTGAGAAGGTGATGAACACGCCCACAAATGCAAACCGCGGTGCAGGCTGGCGAATGGCACGCGCGATGTACTCGCCTTGCGTGTTCGGTTGCCCACTGAACTGATAGCCAAAAATATTATCGTGTCCGAAAAGGTTCGTACAAGACAAATAGATGATCAGCCAGTTCTTGGGTAGGTACGCGATGTTGGCACTGAAGTCGTGAAAGGCTGGTGTGCGTTGCGAATGAAACTGTGCGTCTGGCAAGTTTGGATTAAAGTACGGCCGGCCGCTGGCCAAACTGTAGGTGGCACCGAACTGCATTTTTAGTTGTGGCACAAAGTGTTTGTATACCGCTGAAAAGTTATGGCGCGAAGCAAAAGTGGGCGCGGCGGCAACCGGAAAATTCAGGTAATCACGTTCCGTATCCAGAAACGAATAAGAAATCCAATAGTCCGCGTTTTTGATCGTCTCGTTGTCGCGCCAAAAAATCTCCCCACCACGCGCCCAGCCGCTGCCTGTGTTGTTCAGCCACAACGGATTTCGGTTCTCAAATTTAACCAGATCGGTGTAACGTTTGTAGTAACCTTCCACGCGAAACGTTCTGCGGTTGGTAAGGCGTTGGTAGTTCAGGATAACATGCTGCGCCCGCTCCGCATCCAAACCACGGTTTGCACGCAACCACACGTTGGCAGCCGACTGCCGAAACGTGCCGTACGCAAACGAAAACTGCCCTGCACCGCCCGGTTTATACGCTAACGATAGCCGCGGGTCTGCCGCCGCCTGGCTATTCGATGCATTGTATTCTGCGCGCAAGCCGCCCCGGGTTACCCACCGTTTGCTCAGGTACCACTCGCCCTCCGCGAAAGCGGCCGTTAACCGCTCATTGAATGAAAGCGTCTGATTTTCCCCGGCTAACTCCACCCATCGCGATGCTTCGTAGGTGCGATCAAAATGTTCCACTCCCAGCCGGAGTTCTACTGCGTCAGACAAACTGTGTTCGGCCACAGCCTTGGCGTGCATGCCTGCCTCGCGCTCGGCAAGCGGAGAACTATCTAACGCCAGCTTGTTTTCATTGAACGAGTACGAAAAACCGCCCCGTACCGACCATTTGTCCGACAGCGACTGCTGGTACGCGGCATTGCCGTAGCCAAAGGTGTTTCGCACATCCAGCAGTTGCTTCGAAGCCGGGTTAAGAATATCGTGTTGAAAAAGGGCGAAGTCCGTGGTGCTGTAATTGCCATACACTTTTATCAAACCATCTTTGCCAATGCGCTGGCGCACGGCTCCACTGGTCTCCACAGATGCGGGCGGAGTTTTCCAATCCACTTCCTGTTGTATCAATCCAAAATAAGGCCGGATGTTGGTGTACTCCATTTTCCCCACGGCCGAGCCGGTACCCCACGTTTGCGCATGCGCCACATCTCCACCCACAGACATGAGGCTGATATTTGTTTGATTTTGATCCACCTCGTCGCGGCTGTTCAACACCAACGCGGAAGAAAGCGCCTGGCCATATTCGGCCGAGTAGCCGCCCGTACTAAAACTTGTACCCTTAAACATAAATGGCGAAAACCGCTGCCGTGAAGGCGTATTCGGTGCCGCTGGCGCGTAGGCATCCAATACCACTAGGCCGTCAATAAACGTACGGGCCTCGTTGCCATCGCCCCCGCGCACAAACAGGCGGCCGCTTTCGCCTACCCGTTGCGTACCAGGTAATGTGTTCAACGCTCCGGCAATATCTGCGGTGCCCCCAGCTGTCATGGCAATGTCCAGCGGTTTCAACACGGTTCTGCGCCGCTCCTCACCTGCGGTGAAAGAGCCAGCAGAGATCACCACTGCATCTAACTCATTGATTTCTTCCTTCAACACAAACGTCAGTTCTAAGGCAGTGCCCGTAAGTTCCACCGCCCGCGAAACCGAAGTGTAGCCCACAAATGAAGCGGTAACAACATGAGCGCCCTTTTCCAGCGTGGTAAACTCAAATCGACCGGCAACGTTCGTAGAGGCGCCATCGTACGTGCCTTGCAACACCACATTTGCTCTTGGAATCGGTTGCCCCTGACTATCCGTTACGGACCCGGACAGCAGCGTTTGCGCATGCATACTCAACGGCAATAAAAACAAAAAAAGCAGCGATTTCATGGAGCGTTTTTGCGATTACACGACAAACGTAGGCGGCTCGTCTAGCCGAAACCGAAACCGAGTTACCGAACTGTAGTGCGGGCTGGATGAAATGTAGGAGAAAGAATGGAAGCTCTGGATTGGCGATTTACGACTTCAGATTTAAAGCCCGAGACGCCTACCCAATCCTTCACTCCAATCAAAAATCACAAATCACTAATCGAAAATCACAAATCAAATGTCAAACCTGATTAGCTATTAACTTCCGGAGTTTGGCGAATTACGATTTTCGATTTGAGATTGAGCGATCGACCAATCCAAAATCATCAATTACCACTCCCCTTTTCGGGTGATTCCGGTCTTTTTTACAAAAAATCACCCGTTCGGGTGAAGGACTGGATAGGCAAAACCGGCTCTTTTGCCGAAATTTAAACCACATGCATATGAAGAAAATCATTTTAGTGTATGGGCTCATCGCAGGCGCTATTGTTGGCGCCATGCTGCTGATTACCATGCCTCTGTACGAAAAAGGACAGCTGAATTGGGAGAATGGCGAACTACTCGGCTATTCCACTATGGTCATTGCCCTCGCGCTGGTGTTCTTTGGCATCAAGTCGTACCGCGACCACCACGCTCAGCGCAAAATCACCTTCGGCAAGGGACTGCAAATTGGCCTGCTCATCACGCTGGTGGCCAGCCTGGTCTACGCCACCGCCTGGGAAGTTTCCTACCGAACGATGTCCGACAGCTACATCGAAAAGATGTCGCAAACGTATTTCGACAAACTCAAGGAAAAGGGCGCCACGCCCGAAGAACTGACGGCCGCCAAAGCCCAGTTCGAACTCTATCAGAGTAATGTAATCATCCGCTTCCTCATCACCGCTTTTATGGAAATGTTTCCGGTAGGGCTGATCATTTCCCTGCTAAGCGCCGGGCTGCTACGAAAGAAAGAGTTTTTGCCCGCCAGTTCGGTAGCGAACCAATAAAAAAAATGCCTATGCAATCCCGCGCCAAAACCGTTGCGGAATATCTTGTCGCACTGCCCGCTGACCGTGCCCCCATCATAAAATCGCTGCGGCAAGTGATCAAAAAAAATCTGCCACCCGGGTTTCGCGAAGAAATGAGTTACGGCATGATTGGTTACGTAGTGCCGCACAGTTTGTACCCCGCCGGTTACCACGTTACCCCCGAACTACCATTGCCATTCATCAATCTCGCCTCACAAAAAACACACATGGCCGTGTACCACATGGGTTTGCAAGGTGCGCTGTTAGCGTGGTTTCTTAAAGAATGGCCGCACCATTCCACCAAAAAACCGGATCTGGGCAAGAGTTGTATCCGTTTCAAAAAACCTGAAGATGTACCACTGGCGTTGATTGGGGCACTCGCCGCACGGCTCACACCAAAAGCATGGATCGAAGAGTACGAAAAACAACTGGCCAAGGCTCGGAAGAAATAACGAAAGGTAGCTACCGATAGTCTGGGGATTTGAGGTCGGGAAAAAAATCCGGGTTGTTATAGTAATGGTGATTTAAGATTTGCGACAAAAGCGAAATCGCGAATCAAAAATCACCCATTAAAAACCGTCAATCATTACTGGTTGCACGAGCACCCAAAGCTGGAGATTTCGGTCGTACCAATACCAACCATATCGTAGCCGCGATACTTGCCCCTACGTTGAGCACGCAGATAACCAACGGCGCAAAAACGGGTTGCCTCCAGAATGGTCCCATCGCAATAGTTGTATCCACTTCTTCGAGAAAGTCGAAAAAGATAATTAATCCATACAAGCCCTGAAAAGCGGCCCAGCCCAGTAGCAGCAAGATCCAATCAATACTAGCCGGGCGGGAGGAAGAATGGCCCTTTCGAATAAGTCGCCAACCCACCGCCACGAATGCCGCGCTCATCAGCAATTGCACGATCATGATTCCGCGCCCGAAGTCTGTTTTGCCAAAAGTTTCGCTACCAGGTACATAACTTGTAAGACACAAAAATAGCCCGCGCCGTACACCACATTCAAGAGCCCTGTTTTCACCCCGCCCGAGATAACCGCCAGCGGCAGCGTTTCTTTCATTGCCTCCAGCGCATCAAACATTTGGATAAAGCCCGTGAGTGTACCGAATACCCCGTACGCAAAAGTGAGAATGCCTACTTGCTTGATGGCATCCACCCATCTAGATGAAAAAATTTTCTTGATAAGCACGTACAAAAAGATAGCAGTGCCCACCAGAAACAGAACGGTAAGGGGTGCCATGAAGTAAATACCACCTGCGAAGTGGTGATCAAAAAGTCTTGTTAGAATCATAATGGTTGAATTTAAGTTGTTTGTACAATAGTAGCGCTGATCGAATACCCATTTTTAAGTATTCCGCCAATAACGGTCCGACCACGGCATAGTGGGAAAGTCGTCATGGATATGGCGAAAAGGGATTCAAACCGGTCGAAACCGACTATTCCACGGTCATCCCGGTAGGTTGCTTTCCCATTTTCCAACGGTTTTTTCTAACTATGCCGAGTGGCTACTGTAGAACAACACATCGAAGGCTTGTTTACCAAAAAGCGTTGGTTAATCCACGTCGGATTTTGGTTGGCGGTGATTATGGTGTATGCGGTCTTTTTTGGGCGGAGGAACAGTAACTATTTCCAGACACTGTTCTTCATTGGGTTACTCATGCCCATTACCATCGCTACTACGTATTTCTTTAACTATTTTTTAATTCCGCGTTATCTATTGACAGGGCGAACAACCATTTTTCTCCTCTATTCGCTATACACCCTCTTGGTTTCTGTTTTTGCCGAAGTCATGGTGGCGCTCATGACGTTTCTGGTGATGGCAGAGCTGCGGATCCACAACATGAGTCCGGCTTCCGTGGATATCATTTTTTTATTGGCTTCACTGCTGATGATCGTATTCCTGGGCGTGGCCATCAAAATGGTTCTCCGCTGGCGGCAGTCGCAGGTGGACTACCAACGATTGATTCGCGACAAAGTCGAAACCGAATTAAAACTGCTCAAGGCGCAACTGAACCCGCACTTCCTTTTCAACACACTGAACAATTTGTACTACCTCACCTCGCAGAAATCGGATCGCGCGCCGCAGGCAGTGCTGCAGCTGAGCGAAATTTTGGATTATGTTTTGCATGCCGGTAAAACCATGTTTGTACCACTGGCCCAGGAGCTTCGGCAGGTAGAAAACTATACCGCGCTGGAAATGCTCAGGTACGAGGGCCGGGTGCAGGTGACCCATCAGGTTACCGGCCCGGTGGAGCAACATCAAATTGCTCCGATGATTTTGATCACATTAATCGAAAACGCGTTTAAGCACGGAGTGATGCCCACCGCGGCAAGCGGATGGATTGCCTTCGAGGTAAACGCAACGCCCGATCAGGTGGAAATCTCCCTCCGCAATAGCTACAAGCAAACGGCCACCCAAAGCGGAATGGGTCTTGCCAATTTACGCGACCAACTTGCGTTGTTGTATCCGGATCGCCACCAATTAACCGTCCAGGCTTTGCCAACAGAGTTTTCTGTACGCTTAACGTTACAAACATGAAAGCCCGATGCCTGATTGTGGATGACGAGCCCCTCGCCCGCAAACTGTTGGCAGACCACGCCTCCAAAATCGAAAGTCTGGAGGTGATGGGTGCCTGTGCCAATGCCATGGAAGCCTCGCATTGGCTACGAAGTCAAAAAGTGGAACTGGTTTTTCTGGATATTCAAATGCCGGAAATCAATGGCTTGCAATTTGTGCAATCGCTGAAGAACCCACCGGCCATCATCTTCACCACAGCCCATCGCAACTTTGCCCCTGAGGCGTTCGATCTGGAAGCGCTGGACTATCTGCTGAAGCCGATTTCATTCGATCGCTTTTTAAAGTCTGTCCATAAATTCTTTGATTGGCTCGCCATCCATCAAGTGCCTGCACAGTTGGCACGTGCGAACGAAGACGCGTTTATCTACATCAAATCCGACCGCAAAACCATCAAAGTGGCATTGGCAGAAATTCGCTACATCGAAAGCCTTGACGACTACGTGAAGGTGCACACGACTAACCGCGTGTGGATCACCCACGAAAACATTTCCACTTTCGCGGATACACTGGGCGAATCATTCATCCGCATTCATCGATCGTTTTTAATCCATACCCGATTTTTGACTGCCTTTACCAACGAAAGCGTGTTTCTCGACAAGACGGAGTTGCCCTTTGGCCGAACATTTAAGCGTTTGGCGTTAGCCCAACTCCAACAGGCAAAAGGATAAAAACTTTTCGGTATCCGCTGATGACTTAAGAGTTAGAACCGATGTAACGGGTGCATCGGTT
>JBIIVI010000174.1:0-8024 GCA_044339555.1 Cyclobacteriaceae bacterium
CGGCAACCCACCATTGTACGAAAACCTACCACCGGCAAGCCTGACGTGGATTTATCGAAAAAGAGCGTAGAATTAACCAATGAAGTGGTCTCCACCACACTGGCTGATCTGCTCGTGAGTCAAGGCAAAAAAGACCGAGCTATTGAGGTGCTAAAAAAACTGATTTGGAAGTTTCCCCAGAAAAAAGCCATCTTTGCCGCTCGAATTGAAGAGCTGAAGAAATAGACTATGTACGCACTGTTGATTGGATTGACGATTTTCACCTCCGTTTTACTCGTTTTGGTGGTTTTAGCGCAGAATTCTAAAGGTGGTGGTCTTTCCAGCCAGTTTGGAGGCTCGGGCGCCAGTAACCTGATTGGTGTTAAGAAAACGGGCGATATTCTGGAACGGCTAACATGGGGTTTTGCCATTGCTATTATGTTGTTTGTATTGGCTACCAACTTCACCAACCCGGGCGCTCAACAAACAGACGAAATCCTTGAAAAAGCAAAAGAGCAGCAGACCGCTCCGGCACTTGATTTGAATCGCAACAGCGGTGCCGACTCCGATACTACGCAGTAAGAATTTTACCTATACCTAAATTGAAAAAGCCATCTTAGCGGATGGCTTTTTCGTTTTTTATCGCCAATTGGATCAGGCTTTTCGAATCGTGACTTTCTCTTCGTTGGCCAGCAAAGCTGCGTCCAAATCTTCGCCCGGCATGGCGATGATCTTTTCGTTCGCAGCATCCCATTCTACCCTCCGCCCGAGCTTGTAGCTGAGGCCACCCATGTGTGCCGTAATGGCTTCTTCAAAGCCTTCCTGAATGCCGCAGCTAGGTTTTCCGCCATTACGTATGCAACTCAACCACTCGCGCAAGTGTAAAAAGGTAGAGTCCACACGCTTGCCATCGCGGTATGTCCACAACAACCCTTTGTTGGCAAAGTATTTGGCTGTGGCCGAGGTTACAGCATCTGCGCCATTCGCGCTCGGATCGTAGGAATAGATCGGAACAAATGGATCAATACGTTCCTCCTCGATCATTTTCTTGAACTTCGTGGATCCGTAATCCGCGAAAATAGTAAGGGTGTTACCGAGTTCCATGGACGCATCGTGGCCCATTAAAACAGTGCCGCGGTCGTAGGAGTTGCCCAGCGTAGCGCTGTACACCAACGTCATACCCTTCTCTTTACCGGACTCCTGGCTGGCACCTGTGGTAAACTCAGGGAATTCCATATTCACCTGCATTACGTCTGGCACATTGCGCCCATCGCGGTGGGTATAAATGCCACCCGATGCCATGATGGATTGCGGGATGCCCATTTTTAAAATACAATTCAGGCGGTCGTAGTCGTGCGTCATCAAATCACCCGACAAGCCCGAACCATACGCCCACCATTTTCTCCAACGGAAGAAATGTTCGGCATTGAACGGAATCTGAGGAGCGGAACCCAGAAACGTATTCCAATCCACCGTCTGCGGATTAGCATCCGGATGGATGTAGTATTGCCAGGCGCCATTGTCATCATTCCGGTTGGTAGCCGTCACTACCAGTGATACGTGGCCAAGAATATTTTTTGCTACCACATCTTGGGCCGTGAGAAAACTCTGGGTTTGCCGATGTTGATGTCCCACGGCAAAAACAGCTTTCGGATTATTACGCACCGCATCACGGAGCGCATAGGTTTCTGCAATACTGTGAGTCATGGGCTTCTCCACGTAAACGTGAATACCCTTGTTGATTGCTTCGATTGAAATGGGTGCGTGCCAATGGTCGGGTGTGGCAACAATTATCGCATCCACTTCGCCACTGTTAATTAACTCGGAATGTGTTCGGTAGCGCTTGATCGCGTTTCCTTCGGAGTTAAACGAATCCAAAGCTTTCTGGGCTCGAACGTCAAACAAATCGCAGATCGCTACCAGTTTCACATTCAGGTTTTCCTGCGCCTTGAAATCATTCAGTCGGGTATCGCCCGGGTTTTTCCCCAGCGCTTCTTTCATATCGGTCAGCCATTCCGTGGTAGCAAAACCGAGGGCGCGACAAAGTTGTTCGCCACGAATCCCAAAACCAATGATACCTACCCGTACCGGGTTGCCACTCATAGCACCGGAAGCAGGTGGCGCAGCTGCTTTAATGTTAAGTGTTTCAAGCAACATTTTACGCTCGCGCTTTACATTACCGGAAAACGAGGCGCTGGCGCCCCAAACACCGGCGAAAATCGGAATCCCGGCTAAGCCTTTCAGCCAATCTCTCCGCGATAGCTTGCTAAATAAACTTTCTTCGTTTGCCATAACTGTGGTGTTTAGGGGTTAAGCGTTTTCAAGTTTTGGGCGTTGGAAAAGTCGCGCAATTCCAAATGCTGCTTCTGTCGGGAACAAAAACAACACATACAACGCAGCGGCTTCAATCAGATTTTTGTTCACAATCCAATAACTGCCCTCGGAAGGACCTTGCGGTAATCCCGGAAAGGCCGGGTGTGCGAAATAGTAGAGCAACAGCAGGCCTATACCAATCAGCGCCGCCCACTGGGTTTTAAAGCCGATCAATAAACTAACCCCTACAATTACCAACGCGGCAATGTTCAGGGTATCGATTACCGAAATCAGGGAATCGCTGGCAAGCCACCGGAAAAATCCCTGCATAAAACTGGCGCTCAGCAGATAGCCTTTGGCCGTCCAACTGGGGCTGTACAGTTTCAATACACCTTCGTACAGAAAGTGCCATCCAATAAAAATCCGTAGCAGCACCAGGCTATTGGTCTGGGTTGCTGAAAGTTTGCTTAGGGAGCTCATAGTCAAGTCGGTTAAACAACATGCGATATTAACCTGCTGCTCCACCCAAAAGAATGACAGAAGTCAGCGGTTTGGCGATTTGGTGCCAAAAAGCAACAAAAAAAGGTCGGCTTGGGGCCGACCTTTTTCGAAGACTTATGAATCTGGTTAATCCAACAATCCCAAGCTCTTCATTTTCTTTTCGATTCGGGCGATTTGCGGTTGATTATCGAGGTCGCTGTAGATATTCAAGAGTGTATCCAGCACTTTCGGCTCATCCGGGCTAAGTTTTTCGCAAAGCTCCCAGTTGGGAAGGGCCGCTTTGAGTTTATCGACATACACCTTATCCAATTCAATCCGCTTCTTCATATCATCTTTGGTGATGCCCAGCTGGTTCATCTGGTTCTTCACATCCTTCGCCTCCAGATAGACCAAATCCGCTAACGCTAATTGGGCATCGAAGTATTTCGAATCAAGCTTAATGGCTTCGTTGTACCACTTGCGGGCTTCGTCCATTTGCTTCAACTCCTGGCTGATAACGCCGAGGTAGTAGCGGGGCTCTTTTTCATTGGGGCTGGCATTTGCCTGCTTTTCCATCGCGGCTTTGGCTTCCGGAAGTCGATTCATTTTAATGAACATATCCAACTCCAATTTCGGGAACTCGGTGTCGGTCGGGTACATCGCCATCGCCTCACGGGCAGTTGCAAGAGCCGATTCGTTATCTTTTAGCTTATCGCGATAGAGGCTGTATTTCTGGACATAGGAATCCTTACTCTTGCCACCCTTGGCATGATACACCTTAATGTATTCCAAAGATTTCTGGGTCTCATCGGCCGAAGGGCCAAAATACACGCCGGCATTCAACAGTATCGAAGTGTCGCCCGGCAAGAAATACAGTGTCTGCTCAACGTGCTCGAACGCCTTCTTATAGTCTTTCTTTTCCTGATATTGATAAATAGCCTTATTGAAATAAGCCTGCGCCAGATAGGCATTCACTTGATCAACTGTAATCGGTACGAAACCAGCCGGATCGTTCAGGAAGCTGGCCGTTTTTCCGCCATCGATTTCTTTACTCTTGTCAAACGACTTCTTGGCTTCAACAAACGGATTGGCATCCAGACTCTTGAATTGTTCTTTCTTGGTGGTATCGATGGCCGCATAGATCACGCCCCGGATATACCACGCCTTAGCGGCGTTTTTGGAGGGGTTTCCTTTTTTGTCAACCATGAATTCCTGATTGGCCACGGTGGCATCAATGATGGCTTTGGCTTCATCCAACTTGTTTGCTTTCCAGGCCGTTTCTGCTTTCGGAACGCTAGGTTTAATTTCCTTTTGCTGCGCAACTACCAGCCAGGGGCTGCAAAGCAAAAGCGCGAGGGCTATTCTTTTCATTTTACAGGTTATTGTTTTGGTTACACAAAAGTACTTTTTTATTCGGATGGTTGTTCCGTTTCCGGATCACCTTCCATTTTTTCAATCTTGGCCACTGATGAGATAGAGTCGTCATCATTCAGTCGAATCAACTTGACACCTTGTGTAGCGCGCCCCATTACACGGAGCTCCTCTACCGCTATACGGATGCTGATTCCTGATTTATTCACGATCATCAACTCATCCTTGTCGCCAACTTCCTTGATTGCAACAAGCTTGCCAGTTTTTTCGGTGATCTGGAGGGTTTTTACGCCCTTTCCACCGCGGCTGGTGATCCTATAGTCTGAGATGTCCGAACGCTTGCCGTACCCCTTCTCCGATACAACCAGCAGGTTAGCATCCGCCCGGGTAATACATACCATGCCAATGACTTTATCTTCGTCCGAATCGAGTATAACGCCTCGAACTCCGGCTGCGGTACGGCCCATGGGGCGAACGTCCTCCTCGTTGAAGTGAATGGCGTTGCCTTCGCTTTTCGCAATCACGATATGATTAGTACCATTGGTGAGTGCCACCTCCAATAGCCGGTCGCCTTCGTTGATGGTAATGGCATTGATGCCATTGGCGCGTGGCCGCGAGAATTCTTCCAACGTGGTTTTTTTGATGGTGCCATGTTCTGTACAAAGCACTACATAATTGGCATTGATGTAAGCTTCATCCGTGATGTCTTTCACGTTCAGCACGGCGCGTACGGTATCGCCCGGCTCGATGTTGATCAGGTTTTGGATGGCTCGCCCTTTTGAAGTCTTGTTGCCTTCGGGAATCTCATAGGCCTTGCGCCAGAACACCTTGCCGGATTCGGTAAAGATGAGCAGGTAGTCGTGGGCTTGGGCGATGAAAAGGTGTTCGGTAAAATCATCCTCCTTCGTGGTAACGGCCTTCGAGCCGATACCACCCCGACCTTGCGTGCGGTACTCGCTCAGCGAGGTGCGCTTGATGTAGCCTTGATTGGAAATGGTGATCACCATCTCCTCGTTGGGGATCATGTCCTCCACCGTGATATCTTCTTCGCTTGGCACCACCAGGGTTCTGCGGTCATCGCCATAGCGCTCGCGAATTTCCAGTAGTTCGTTTTTGATGATGTCCATGCGCAGCCCTTCATTGGCGAGCACCTTTTGCAGGTGGTCAATCAACGCACGCACTTCGGTGTACTCGTTTTGGATTTTCTCCCGCTCCAGGCCAGTAAGGCGCTGGAGGCGCATTTCCAAAATAGCTTTTGATTGAATCTCAGAGAGCGCGAAACGCTCCATCAATCCGATTTTCGCTACTTCGGGATCTTTGGAATTCCGGATGAGGGCAATCACTTCGTCCAAATGATCTAAAGCGATGAGATAGCCTTCCAAAATGTGTGCTCTGCGCTCCGCTTCAGCCAGATCGTATTTGGTTCTGCGGATCACAACCTCGTGGCGATGCTCCACAAAATAGTGAATCAGCTCCTTCAGATTAAGGGTCTGGGGCCGACCTTTTACCAGCGCCACGTTGTTAATACCAAACGTGGTTTGCAATTGGGTATGCTTGAACAGGTTGTTCAGCACAATATTGCCAATGGCATCTTTCTTCAGGTCGTACACAATCCGGAATCCATCGCGGTCGGATTCATCGCGGATGTCGCTAATGCCTTCGATGCGTTTCTCGTTGATGAGGGCAGCTGTTTTCTCGATCATCTGCGCTTTGTTCACCTGGTAGGGAATCTCGGTAACGATGATCTGTTCGCGGTTGTTACCATGGCTTACAATCTCTGCCTTTGCGCGCAACGTTACCTTGCCACGCCCCGTCAGGTAGGCTTCTTGCACGCCTTGCAAGCCGTAAATAATGCCAGCGGTCGGAAAATCAGGTGCAAGCACGTAACGCATCAACTCGGGGATGGTGATCTCCCGGTTGTCGATGTAGGCAATAACACCATCCACTACTTCGCGCAGGTTGTGAGGCGCCATATTTGTGGCCATGCCCACGGCAATGCCCGAGGAACCATTGATCAGCAGGTTCGGTACTTTGGCCGGCAATACCGAGGGTTCTGTAAACTGGTCATCGTAGTTGGGCTGGAAATCAACCGTCTCTTTGTTGATGTCCGCCAGCATCTCTTCGGCAATCCTGCGAAGGCGGGCTTCTGTATACCGCATGGCAGCAGGCGGATCGCCATCCACCGAGCCAAAGTTTCCCTGACCATCTACCATCGGATAGCGCAACGACCACTCCTGCGCCATCCGCACCAGCGTATCGTAAATGGAAGCATCGCCGTGGGGGTGGTACTTACCCATCACATCCCCGACAATGCGGGCCGACTTCTTGAACGGTTTGTTGTAGTTAACGCCCAATTCGAGCATGCCGTAAAGCACACGGCGGTGCACAGGCTTCAAGCCATCGCGTACATCCGGCAACGCACGCGAGATAATCACCGACATCGAGTAGTCGATGTAGGCACCCCGCATCTCGTCTTCGATATTGATGGGAATGATGTTCTGCCGGGGGGGTGGATTGTTTACGTTCTCTTCTGACACAAAGTGGTCGTTTACAGTGAATTACAAGGTTAAAAAGGGGGCTTAGAAAAGACCGTGCGAAGATAGAGAAATTAGGTCTAAAACGGGCATTTTTCAGGCCTAAATCCCCAGTATTTTCAGTCTCAAAATCAATACGGATTGAGGCGCTTTTTATTGCGTCTCTTGTACTTGATTAGGTTCGGATGGTTCTCGCCATAACCGGGGTTCTGCTTCTTGAAAATCGGGTGTACGCGACTGCGGTACTCCCGGTCACCATGGGCATGGTTGATCTGTACCCTACAATCTTTGTGGAAACAGCGCGGCAACTCGGGAATGGAGTAAGTAAGCCCGATGTTCACGTAAAAGGTATTGATGTTATGTACGATGCCCTTGTTGGATCCAGGTAAGGCCAGTGTATAATTTTTGATTTCAAACGAAGGCCGCGCAAATACGCGCAAGTATTCGGATAATTCCTTTTCGGCAGTAACGCCCACATTCACGTAGATGCCTTTCTGCATAAGCGAGCGATCGAAGTTTCGACCGGGTCGGAAGCCCCCAATGTTAGCATCAGCAGTGAAAAGAAACCGATCCGCGCGGTAAAACGACACGCCAACCATACCAAAATACTGGCGCATCCAACCGCCCGGAGTGGGTGGCCTATGGTCATTGATCCGATCTTCGAAACTAATGGGCGAGAATGTGCCGATGTTGAGCCATTGATACGAATACCCCCCTCCGATCCGATACCGACCGAGAAACTCGTAGTGGATCGTTCCCTTGAAAGGGATGTTCCAACCATTGCCTCGAAAGCCCAGGCGAGCGGAATCCGAACTGACCCGAAACTGCGAAGGTGTAAAGCCCCACGGGTTCGCGCCCACGCGGTTTACCCAACTCTGGTAGATTGTGTTTGGACTTGCCCGATCGAAAATCTTCACCACACTGTCTGGCGCTTGGAGCACGCCAAAGCCATCTAACCGATGGCGGAAAAACGTATTGCCGTAGCCCGTGCTGAGACTGAACTTCACATTTCGGAGTATCGAGCGCGCCCATTTCTTTCGCTCTGCATAGAAGTTATCAAGTGGAAAAACCGGTTGGTCCTGCGCCTGCAATTCCATTACACCCATGAATCCCCAACCAAGCAGGCCAACCAGAAAGCTGCGGGTACGCGGCAAGTGGCACAACCAACTTAGAAGATTTCTATTCCTGCCCCGCAATCTGCCCGTTGGTCGCTCCTTTCGGGAGGACATCACCTCGTTCGCAAGGGCATAGCTATTTTTATGAGGGGGTTGGATAGGAAAGAACTTTACAATGAATCGCTAAAAATAGAAATAATCACCCTAATCGTAATAGCGCGGATAGTTTGTT
>JBIIVI010000002.1:0-37588 GCA_044339555.1 Cyclobacteriaceae bacterium
CAACATCCTTCCAATGAGTAAGAGCAACCTTTGGATGTTGTTCGTTCAACTCATAAAACCCCGCAATGAAATGAGAATACTTTTCAAACGAATCAACCAATTTCCAATACCCCTTATTGGGTTTAAATGGATATACGCTAACTTTTGAAGCAGGACATCAAAACGTATCGTCCCCGAGGCGGGAGACGATACTTCACGAAAATAGCCCTCCATTTACTGCATGCGCTGCGAGTACACTTGGCTTTGTAGAGTACAACTTCAGCTAGGGATGGAGCGGCCTGCTTGAGCGGGAGCGTGCGGCGGTGGCGAGTAGGCCCGCGGGGCGTGGCTGAAGCGCGCGAGCAAACGCGGGAGCTGCCAGAAAAACGCCTGCCACATATTATGTGATGGCAAAGCCATCGTGCGGCTCATTTGCAAACTGCTTTTTCGCTATCTTTCTCTCACCCTAACCTCCTACCTCCATGAAACGTTTTGTTCTGTTCCTGCTACTCTTGCCGTTTGTTTGTTCCGCCCAACTCAAAGCCCTTGTTGGCGGTACCTTGATTGACGGATATGGCGGCAAGCCGCTGGCTAATTCCGTTGTGATTGTTGAGAACGAGCGGATCAAGGCCATCGGTACGGTGGGGCAACTTGCCATTCCGGCAGGTGCGGAAGTGATCTCTACCGAAGGCATGAGCGTACTTCCCGGCTTGTGGGACATGCACGTACACCTGATGATTAACGGCCACAGCGATTACACACATTGGGACAAAACGTATATGAAAATCCAAAAGGACGTGATCATGCCCTCGTCTGCCCACCAACTTCTGCTGGCGGGTGTAACCAGTGCGCGCGATCTGGGCGGCCCCTTGGAGCCAAGCCTCTCCGTACGCGACCGCATCAATCGGGGCGAAATACCCGGCCCTACTATGTACATGAGCGGGCCCTTCATTCAGCACGAGCCTTACCCTGGCACGGCTGAGTTCCGGTGGGGTGTGAAAGGCCCCGAAGATGCACGCGCCAAAGTGCGCCAATTGGCCAAGGCTGGCGTGAACTGCATCAAGTTGATTGATCAGGACGAGATGACGGAAGCAGAATACATGGCTGTAGTGGATGAGGCCCATAAAAACAAATTGAAAGTAGTGGCGCACTCTCATCGCCCTGATGAAATCCGAAGAGGCATGAAGGCGGGCGTTGACAACTTTGAACACACCGGCTTAGCGGCAGCACCCGAATATCCGGAAGACATCATGTTGATGATTAAAGAAAGAACCGCCAAAATGAGCCTCGGCCCTTTGTTCTGGACGCCCACCGTGGAGGGCCTTTTTAACTTTGAGTACACCCGCGATAATCCAGAAGCTTTGGATAACCCGAGTTGGCATTTGGGTTTGCCCGACAGCGTGATTGCGGATATCCGGCAGTCGCTTACACATCCGGGGCGGCTTAGCTACTTCGGGCTTAACCCGATTCGAAAGCCTACGCTGGAACGAAAAATCAAACAGTTGAAAGACGCAGGCGTGGTGCTGCTCATTGGCACGGACAGTGGCATCCCCATGAAGTTCCACAGCCAAAGCACGTGGAACGAGCTGGATGTGTGGGTAAACAAATTCGGCCTCGACCCGATGTACACCATCCGCGCGGCCACCTACTGGCCCGCGGTAATGATGGGCGCAGAAAAAGATTTCGGCACCATTGCCGAAGGTAAATATGCAGACATTATCGCGGTGAAGGGCGATGTTTTGCGGCACATGGCTTTGTTGCAAGATGTAAAGCTGGTAGTGAAAAAGGGGAAGCGGTATAAGTAAGCAGATCGGAGAAAGGAGTTGGGCGTGCCCCTCGCCTGCCTGCGCGCGGGGCCATGCAGGCTCAGGTCGCGCTGTCGGCACTCGCCAGCCAGCCGCACGTGCTCACTCGGGCTCAAACAAATGCCTCCATCGCTCACGCAAAGCCGGAGAATTTCCCCGGGCAAGGTTTAATCGCAGTCTATTGAACCTGTGAATCTCACAGCCCGTACACATTTGCAGTTTTTGTCGCGATTTCCGTAACTTCACCTCCAAACCATAACGATTATGTCCAAAGGAAAAGACATGAAAAAAGAGGCGAAGAAAAAGCCGCTGAAAACCCTGAAAGAAAAACGTGCAGAAAAGCGCGCCAAGCGCGATAGCTAAACCGCACACGTAGTAACAAAAAACGCGGCTGTTTCAAAAGCGTAACGTAACGTCTTTGCAAGGGAGGAACGAACGGAGCAAACGGCATTCGACTGTTTTCATGCCGCTCGCTTCACTTCGCTTACAATAACGTGCGCTTCTGAGGCAGCCCGTTTTTTTTAAGAGCCGCCCGGGTTACCCACGCGTCAGCCGCACCCGGGCATCGTCTACGCGGATGCGCACATGGGCAGTGCCGGTTCCGGTTTTCATTTCGGTGTGGTCTTCGGTTTCGCGTAGCGTTTGAAAGTCGCCTTCGGCCAGCACGCGGGCATCATCGTGGGCCACATCAATACGGCCGCCACCGCCTTTGATGGTGAGGGCCACCAGGCCATCTTGCAGGTCGATAAAATAGCTGCCGTTGTTTTCCAGCGCCGTGGCCACCACGAAGTCGCCATCGTCTAACCGCACGTCCATGCTGGCAAAACGCGCATCTGCAATTCGGAAATCAGCATCATCGCCATCTACCGAAATCCGGCCCGCACCCTGGTCCATCGTGAGGTCGCCATCGTCTAGCCGGAAACTGAATTCTTTTCCCTGGCAACCCGTGAGCGCTACATCGGCATCATCAATATCCATGGTTATGGCACCGTGCACCGAACGTACCTGGTAGTTGCCGTCATCGCCAACGATATCTAGCGACATGCCGAGCGGAATTTCCAACACAATCGTGTACTCTTCGCGGTACACGCCAAACGCCATCGATACCGTACCGGCGGAGCGCTCGCGAATAGACAAGTTGCCGTTGTCTTCCACCACATCCACCGAAAACTCATCCGAGCCCCACACCAGCCCTTTCGTGGTTACGGTACGATCGATTTTTACATGCGCCGTTGTACGGTTGGAGCCCGTAATGGTAACCCGCGCATCGGAGCTGCGGAGTTGCAATTTTCCACCCAGGCTTACCGCATATTCTTTATCCAGGTGGTAGTCGCGGCCGGTTTGGGCCTGCGCAAACGCCAGCGTTGCGCATGTTAACAGAAGGGTTAGTCTCATCGCACTGTTTTGGTTTTTGGATGAGACGCAAAACCCGATCAACAGGTTGCATGGCCGGAGCCACAACCTGCCGCCAACGGCGCGTAGCAGGTCAAGTTAAATCTGGCGGATCAGCTCCACGTAGAGATCGGTAAGCTTCTTCTCCGACTTGCCCGCGATTTCAATGATTTCCTGAATGTTTGCCGGTTTAAGATTATCCGGATCGCAATCGTCTGTGAGCACCGAAATGGCGCAGCAGGGCAGGCTCATGTGGTTGGCCACAATAACTTCGGGCACGGTACTCATGCCCACCGCATCCGCACCGATGCGTTGCAGAAACCGATACTCGGCCCGCGTTTCCAGATTCGGGCCAGAGAGCGCCGCATACACGCCTTGATGAAGTTTGATCTTTTTTGCGCGCGCAATTTTTTGAAGTAAGCTGTTAAGTGTGGGCGAGTAGGGCGCACTCATGTCCGGAAAGCGGGGGCCGAAGCGATCGAGGTTAGGGCCACGCAGGGGGTTATCCGGAAACAAGTTGATGTGGTCGTCCAGTAGCATCAAGTCGCCCTTCTTCCATTTCATGTTCAGATTCCCTGCAGCATTGGAGATCAACAGATGCTCCACACCCAGCATTTTCATCACCCGCACCGGCAACGTAATTTGTTGCATGCTATAGCCTTCGTAAAAGTGAAAGCGCCCCTGCATGGCCAGCACTTTTTTGTTTTTGATCGTACCGTAAATCAGACGGCCCTTATGAAACTCCACGGTGGAAATGGGGAAATGGGGAATGGAGTTATAGGTGAGGATGATGGGATTGCTGATCTCTTCCACGAATTGATTACCAAGGCCGGTGCCTAAAATAATGCCTACTTCAGGTTGAATTTTTCCCTGTTTACGAATGTGGTCGACCGCTTCGGCCAACTTATCAAGCATCAGATCCATAGCAAAAGACGAAATCTCGCGTAAATATTCGGCCAAAACAAAATGCCTGGGTAGCAGCTCTTCGCTTCGGGTCTGGCTACCAATTTCAATTGAAAATTGACCAATTAACCCTGCGTATTTTCATTTATCACACCAGGTGGGTAGCGACATGCTGATTCGCAGTATCTTTCACATTATAAACCGTCAGCATCATGCGTATTCTTGCAACCCTCGCCACGCTTTCTGTCAGCCTTTCACTATTTGGGCAATCCTTTAACAATTTACCCGTTACCACGCAAAAACCGCCGCTGCACGGCAAGCACTGGATGGCCGTTACCGGCAAGCCGTTAGCTGCTACTGCAGGCGCGATGATCTTCAGCAAAGGCGGCAATGCCGTGGATGCTTCGTGTGCCATGCTGGCTGCCACGTGCACCATGTGGGACGTACTCAGCTGGGGTGGCGAAACCCAGGCGCTGATCTACAATCCGAAAACGAAAAAAGTGATTGCCATTAATGCGTTGGGGGTAGCCCCCACGGGAGCTACTGCACAATTCTTCAAAGACAAAGGCATGAAGTATCCGCCGGAGTTTGGGCCGTTGGCGGCTGTCACTCCAGGTACTCCCGGTGGCTTGTTGACTATGTTGGCGGAATACGGAACGATGAGTTTAAAAGAGGTGCTGGCACCCGCTATGCAAATGGCCGAAGGCTACCCGATTGAAGCACAGACGGCCAACTCGATTGAACGCGGCAAAGATCAAATCAAACAATGGCCGTATTCCAAAAAAGTATTTCTGCCCCACCTGGGCGAAAAGCGCGAAGCCCCCAACGCGGGCGAAGTGTTTGTGCAGCAGGATTTGCTGGCCACGCTGCAAAAATTGGTGGATGCGGAGCAGCAGGCGCTCAAGAAAGGCAAAGATCGCAAAGCTGCCATCTATGCAGCATATGATCGCTTCTACAAAGGCGACATCGCGAAAGAATTTGCCCGCGGTTGCCAGGAGCAGGGCGGACTGATCACCGAACAAGATTTGGCCAACTGGAAAGTAAAAATCGAGGAGCCGGTGATGACCACCTACCGTGGAATTGAGGTGTACAAACTCCAGCAATGGACACAGGGTCCTGCTATGCTGCAAACGCTCAACATTCTTGAGAATTTTGATTTGAAAAGTATGGGCTACAACTCAGCACACTACATCCACACGGTATACCAGGCGATGAACCTCGCTTTCGCAGATCGTGATTTCTACTATGGCGATCCGGCCTTCGCGCCCGAAGAGCCTATGAAGGGCTTACTTTCAAAAGAGTATGCTAAGCAACGCAGTCAACTCATCCAACCTGATTTGAACGATCCGAAAGCGGCTCCGGGTGATCCCTATCCCTTCGAAGGAAAACAAAACCCTTACCTCGACCTACTCAAAATGTGGGGAAACTCGCAGGCGAATCTGTTTCAGCCCGGCCATCCCATGCGCGATGAAAAATATCTCGAAAGTTTTACAGCAGGCACAACGTCCGTAGAAGCCGCAGACAAAGAAGGCTGGGTGGTTTCGATAACGCCCAGTGGTGGATGGGTACCTGCCTGCATCGCCGGCAACACGGGCATCGGCATGAGTCAGCGGATGCAAAGCTTCGTACTCGATGCAAAAGAGAATCCATTTAATGTGGTAGAGCCCGGCAAGCGGCCGCGCGTTACGCTCACACCCAGTATGGCGTTGAAAGACGGGAAGCCGTTTTTATCATTTGCTAAACAAGCCGGTGACGAGCAAGATCAGCTGCTGATTCAATTCTTCCTGAATATGGTGGAGTTCAACATGACTGTACAAGAAGCTACCGAAGCGCCTAGTTTTAAAACATTGCAGATGTATTCCAGCTTTGGCGATCACGAAAAAACCCCCGGGGGTCTGATTCTCAACAGCGCTATGCCTGCCTGGGTACGCAAAGATCTTGCGCGCAGAGGGTATCGCCTATCTTATCAGGAACGCACCAGTGGACCCATCAACGCCATTTACTTCGATTGGCAGCACGGCACCTTCTGGGGTGGCTCCAGCAATCATGGAGAGGATTATGGGATTGGGTGGTGATAGTCGTTTATTCGACCGTCACGCTCTTCGCTAGATTCCGGGGTTGATCAACGTTGCACCCGCGCAATACCGCGATGTGGTACGACAACAACTGCAACGGCACTACAGCCACAAGAGGCATCAATGGTTCGGATGTGTGAGGCACTTCAATGACATGGTCCGCCATTTTGGAGATAAGCTTATCCCCTTCCGTAACCACCGCAATTACTTTACCCTTCCGCGCCTTCACCTCCTGAATGTTCGAAACTACTTTTTCATAGGTGCTGTCCTTCGTGGCGATAAACACCACCGGCATCTGTTGGTCAATCAAGGCGATCGGACCGTGTTTCATTTCAGCTGCGGGATAACCCTCGGCATGGATATAGGAAATCTCTTTCAGCTTGAGCGCACCTTCTAATGCCACCGGGAAATTGTAGCCACGGCCCAGATAGATGAAATTGGTGGCATCCTGAAATTCCGCTGCGATGGCCTCCACCTGTTCGTTGAGTTGAAGCGCTTGCTCCACCTTGGCGGGGATTTGCTCCATTTCCACGAGCAACTCATTTAATCGTTGTTCAGTGATGGTGCCTTTTTTCTGGGCCACGATCAAACCGATCATATTCAACACCGTGAGTTGGGCGGTAAATGCTTTCGTGCTGGCCACACCAATCTCGGGCCCTGCGTGGGTATAAGCTCCCGCGTGGGTGGCACGAGGAATGGATGACCCCACTACGTTGCACACACCAAAAATGATGGCACCCCGGGATTTTGCTAATTCAATGGCAGCCAAGGTATCGGCTGTTTCTCCCGACTGCGAGATGGCAATGACAACATCCCCTTCCCGGATCACGGGGTTACGATAGCGGAACTCCGATGCATACTCTACCTCCACCGGAATTCTACAAAACTCTTCGAAGAAGTATTCAGCAACCAGACCCGCATGCCAGGAAGTGCCACAGGCTACAATTAAAATTCGATCTGCGTTTACAAGTCGGTTCAGATACTCCCGCAAGCCACCGAGAATCAAGCGGCTGGTAGACGAGTCCAATCGCCCACGCATGCAATCCAGAATGGAACGGGGCTGCTCGAAAATTTCTTTGAGCATAAAGTGCTCGTACCCGCCCTTTTCAATCGCCTCCAACTCCAAATCGATTGTTTGGATATAGGGAGTTAAGGGAAGGTTAGCAGTATTCTTGATGGTAAGCTTGCCACCGTCTACAATCGCGATCTCCTGATCATTTAAGTAAACAACTTCATTGGTGTACTCGATAATCGGAGTCGCATCGGATGCCATGAAAAATTCGCCCTTTCCTACGCCAATCACGAGCGGACTGCCTTTGCGGGCTGCGATCAATAACTCCGGATTTTCGAACGACATCACCACAATGGCATAGGCGCCCACGACTTTTGTAAGTGCCAGCCGTACGGCTTCATCCAAATTGCATTGTTCGGTTTCCTGAATATGCTCAATAAAGTGCATAAATACTTCCGTATCCGTTTGGCTCAGAAAACGGTGCCCCTTCTTAAGTAGTTCTTGCTTGAGTGTTGCATAGTTCTCGATGATCCCATTGTGGATGATTGCCAACTTTTTAGTAGCCGAGTAATGCGGGTGCGCATTTTCGTCATTGGGTTCACCATGGGTTGCCCAACGAGTATGGCCCATCCCGATGCGGCTATCGAGCTTCTCGTTTCGGATAAAGGCTTCTAACTCTGAAACCTTGCCCTTTTTCTTATAAACGTTCAAGCCCCCGTTCATCAGTGCAATCCCGGCACTGTCGTACCCACGGTACTCCAACCGCTTTAGGCCTTTGATGATGATTTGCTCCGCTTGGCGGTGGCCCACATACGCTACAATTCCACACATATACTAATTGGATTCAGGAAGTGTATAATAAACACGCAATTTTACCTTGTCACGCAAAAAAGAAAAACCATTCATTGATTTCTGAAAATCCGGGTTTGCCGCAATGAGCCCGATTGTCGCGAGTCGATCCGTTTTCGGCAAGCGAAGTTGCGTTTGCATAAACGTGGTGAAGAAGCCACTGAATACTGTATTGCCTGCTTCGGTAGTGGCGCGCAGCTGCGCCGGACTGTTGTCATCGCCGAGCACATCCAGGGTAAAGTCGCTATTCTTGATCACAAAATACCGCCCCTCAAACGTTAAGTCTTCTACCACACTGCTCCCGTTCGATCCGTCCACATTTCGTAACGGCAGCCGGTTTCGGTTATTTGGTTTGATAATCCGCAGTCGAATGCCATTGGGGACACGAAAGTGAGTGGTGGGGCTTTCCAAACGCAACTGCACCGAGTTTAGAATGGGAAATTGAATTTCATCAAAAAATGAGTAGACCTCCGAAAAGTCGACTCGCGTCATTAGACCCACACCGGCCTGAGTGGCTGCAATATCTCCTTGTGTAAAATTGGTGTAATGATCGCTAAAGGCAGGTAAAGACACACCCGCCCGGTTGACTTCAAAACTTGAGAAGCCTGTGATGGCTTCGCTCAAGCTTAACGCGAATCGCTTGCTTACTCCGTCTTCCCGGTAGAAAATAGTGATTCGCGAATTCACCGATGAGGGGTTAATCCCAAACACGTGTCCAAACGAGACTGGCACGACCGCAATACCTTTGAACAACTGCCGAAACTTGGTGAATTGCGTGTAGTCGTTGATCCCATTGTTACCTCCATCTCGCGCCAGCAAAAAAAGGCGTTCTCCAAAACTTGGATCCAAGATGGAATAAACGGTATCCACCACATCGTTGCGCGTATCGCGATCCGAGTTCTTGGTGAGCGCTTCATCAAAAAGCCCCGGGTTCACCAAACTGATAGCTTCACCAATTTTTGCACCGAGCGCCAGGTTCGTGTTGAAGTAATAGCCTTGGTTGGGGTCAATCGAGTCGGCTAATTCGTACATCTGCAAATCCATCGAGACGGCTTCTTTTGGGCCGTAGTAGTAATAATCGTACGCCAGTGTAATGGTGGCTCGCTCGAAGGTGGCCGAGGCTGCAAAATTCGGGCGCGAAGATGGGAGAATCTGTGTAAACACCCGGCTCTTAATCTGCCCAAAAACAGGATCGTTCACCGCGCCAGCCAACAGGCGCTTCGTAGGGCTACCCGAGAAATTGACCGTATTGAGAGAATCGATCTGAAAGGTGCTTACCGGAAGGTCGAACTCTTTAAATCGTACCTGGAATTTTGATTCCGATGCAGGAAAGCCAAGGCGCCCGAACGGGTCCTCGCACGATGCCAACAAAAGAAAAACGGGAACGAAAAAAAGGCTGATTTTACCCCACCAATTCCGTGTAGAGGTTATAGTATGACTCTGTGTAGTTGTCGTCTTTTTCGATGGTCTCAACTTTCTTCTCTTTAATCTTCTTAACTAACCCTTCCAGCTTTTTATTGTCCCCAGCAATGGAAACCAAATCCGAAAACTGAGCGCCCAATTTAATGAATGCCTCGTAATCCGCGGTCTTTAAGTTCGCCAGCATGTTGTCTTCAATGTCGATCATCTTCACCTTGCCCGCCAAGTCGCCCTTGAATTTGTGTGTGAAGGAGTTATTATAAATCGTGAACACCGTTTTGGCGTTCTTAAACAGCGGATCGTTTTTGTAAGTGGTTTTAAGATAAAGCGGAATGAAACTGGTAATCCAATCGTTGCAATGCACGATATCGGGCGCCCAGCCCAGTTTGCGAACGGTTTCAATTACGCCCTTGCAGAAGAAAATCGCGCGCTCGTCATTGTCTTCGTAAAACCGGTTTTCCTTGTCGTGGAACATCGACTTGCGGTGAAAGTAGTCTTCATTGTCGATGAAGTACACCTGTAGCTTTGCGTTGGGGATGGAGGCTACTTTGATGATCAGCGGCTTCTCTTCTTCACCCACTGAGATATTGATCCCCGAAAGGCGCACCACTTCATGCAGCCGGTTCTTGCGTTCGTTGATCAACCCGAACCGTGGCACCAGAATGCGAATCTCCATGCCCTTTTCCTGCATAGCCTGGGGCAGTTTCCGAACAAACTCGGCTACCTCGGTGGTCTGAAGAAAGGGATTGATTTCGCTGGCAACGTAAAGGATTCGGATTTTTGACATAACGGCTGTTTTTTCGGAAAGGCCACAATTGGGCCCACAAAAGTACGGAAAATTAAACCCTTATTCAACTTATTTTCAACTCTTTAGCCTACCTTTGCCACCCTTTAAATTAGGTCAGAAATGCAGGTTTTTACGGAAATCAAGCCGCTCCGGGCTTATTTTGCTTCGCTCCGTAAACCAGGCTTTTCTATTGGGTTAGTACCCACTATGGGCGCCCTGCATGCGGGCCACCTTTCGCTGGTGGCACGATCGCGCACCGAAAACCAGCACACGGTTGCCACGATTTTCGTGAACCCAATTCAATTCAATAATCCAGACGACTTGGCGAAGTACCCCCGGACGCTCGAAAAAGACCTGTCGATGTTAGCCGAGGTCGGCTGCGAAGTAGTGTTTGCTCCCGAGGCCAACGAAATCTACCCGGTAGCACCACAACTTCAACTGAGCTTTGGCTCGCTCGAAACCTCTTTCGAAGGCACCTTCCGGCCCGGACATTTCAACGGGGTAGGCTTGGTGGTGGCGAAGTTGCTCCACATTACTGATCCAACTCGTGCGTATTTCGGACTGAAAGATTATCAGCAGCTACAGATCATTAAGCAGTTGGTGCAGGATCTGGCCTTCAACACCGAAATCGTGGCGTGCCCAACCGTGCGCGAAGCAGATGGATTGGCGATGTCTTCCCGTAACCAACGGCTGCTGGCGCAGGAGCGCGCGGTGGCCCCCGTACTGTATCAAGTATTGCAGTTCTGTCGCGATGCGCTCCGCCAAGGCCGCGCGTGGGCCGCTATCCGCCCCCAAGCCGAAGAAAGAATAAAAACAGCAGGTGCTCGTCTCGAATACCTGGAACTCGCCCACGCCCAGAACTTAGTTCCTGCCGAAGCCGTTGATACAAACAATTCCACGGTATTGCTCGTGGCCGCGTATGTTGGTACTGTGCGACTGATTGATAACCTGTTGGTATAACTCATGACGATTCAAGTTCTTAAATCCAAAATACATCGCGTAACAATCACGCAGGCAGAATTGCACTACGTGGGCAGCATCACGATTGATGAAGTGTTGATGGAAGCCGCCAACCTGATTGAGGGTGAAAAAGTACAAGTGGTGAACATCAACAATGGCGAGCGGCTTGAAACTTACGTGATTCGTGGTGCCCGGCACAGCGGCACGGTGTGCTTAAATGGCCCGGCTGCGCGCAAAGCGGCGGTGGGCGATGTGGTGATTATCATCTCGTACGCGTCCATGGATTTTGAAGAGGCCAAACGCTTCAAACCCACGCTGATTTTTCCTGACCCGAACAACAAACTCGCTTGAAAAAAGTAAGGGCTATTCTGCAATACACCGTTTTGCTGGGCGTAGCCGCCCTGCTGATCTGGTTTTCCTTGCGCGGCCTCGTGGTGGCAGAGGGCGAAAACAAACTGGACTTCCTTTGGAACACCTATCGCCAGGCCGATCAATTCTGGCTGTGGGCCATGGCAGCCGTTGCACTGCTGAGTCATATCATCCGGGCCGAGCGTTGGCGCATGCTATTGGCGCCCAGCGGCAACTCGATCGGTTTATTAAATAGTTTTCTCTCATTGATGATCGGCTACCTGGTGAACCTCGTGGTGCCACGCGGAGGCGAAGTATCGCGGTGTTATAACTTGTACAAGCTTGAAAAAACTCCCGTAGAGGTATCGTTTGGAACGGTCGTGGTCGAACGCATCATCGATGTGATCTGCCTATTGGTGCTGATTGGCCTGGCTTTTATCATGGAGTGGGATAAGCTGATGGGCTTTCTCAACACACTGCCGATCGGTAGCGGCGGTGGCAGTTTCTCTATTCCGGCCTGGGCTTATGTGGCGATGGTCGGTGTTGGTGGTCTTGCGGTTCTTGTTTTCCTTTTTCGCAAGAACGAGAAACTACAACGACTGTGGGCCGGTTTTAAAGAAGGCCTGGTATCCGTTTTTCGGTTGCGGCAAAAGGGTCTCTTCCTGACGTACTCCGTACTGATCTGGGTACTCTACTTCATCACCAGCTATTGTGTGATCAAAGCATTTCCACAAACAGCCGAGCTGGGTTTCAGTGCCGTGCTCACGCTCTTTGCGCTGGGCTCCATTGCCATGGCGGTGCCGTTGCCTGGTGGTACCGGCTCCTATCACACCATCGTTCCGCTCGGCCTCACGGCCCTCTATCAGTTACCCAAAGCAGACGCCATTGCGTTTGTGTTTATCTTTCACGCGTGGCAAACCCTGCTCATGATTGTGGCGGGTGTGATTTGTTTGTTGATGAGTTACTGGATCATCCGTTGGAAACGACCGCAACCAAAATAAAGTCGTGGCCCGAGGCTAAAGCGCAGGTGGAGGCCTGGCGCCACGCTGGCAAGCGCATTGTGTTCAGCAATGGGTGTTTTGATCTGTTGCACCTTGGGCACGTGGACTACCTTGAAAAAGCCCGCCAGTTAGGCGATGTGTTGGTGGTGGGCCTGAATACCGATGACTCCGTGAGTCGCTTCAAAGGGCCGCAACGACCGCTGCAAGACGAGCAATCGCGCGCCCGCATCCTGGCCGCCCTTCAATTCGTTGATGTAGTGGTTTTGTTTAATGAAGACACCCCGCTGAATTTGATTTCCTTGCTGCTTCCTGATATTTTGGTGAAGGGAAATGACTATTTGGCAGAAAACATCGTTGGCGCAGATGTTGTTAAAAAAAATGGTGGAAGTGTTCAAACCATTGCCCTCGTACCGGGTTACAGCACTTCCCGAATCGTAGAAAAAATTAAAAGAACATAACAAACAAACTATGGGATTTATCATTGGTATCTTCTTTATGGTTGTAGGCATGATTGTTTCCGCCCGCCTGAAGAGCAAATTCAAAGAGTATTCGCAGGTGCGCCTCACGCGCGACCTGACCGGGGCAGAGGTAGCAAGATTGATGTTGGCCGATAACGGCATTCAGGATGTGAAGGTCATCAGTGTGGAAGGCCAGCTTACCGACCACTATAATCCTGCCGACAAAACCGTGAATCTGAGCCACGATGTGTTCAATGGCCGCAACGCCGCTGCTACGGCTGTTGCTGCGCACGAAGTTGGTCATGCGGTGCAACACGCAACTGCTTACAGCATGTTGCAGTTTCGCTCGGCCATGGTACCGATCCAAAACGTAAGCGCCCAGATCCTTAACTTCATCATGATGGCGATGATGTTTGGCGCGTTCTTCGCGTCCAGCATGCTGCCGATGAAAATGGCGCTGTTGATCATTATTGTTTGTTACGCAGTGTTCTCGCTCTTTGCACTGGTAACACTGCCTGTGGAATTTGATGCCAGCAGACGAGCACTTGCATGGGTAGAAAGCCGTGGTATTGTAACCCGTGGCGAGCACGACATGGCGAAAGATGCCTTGAAGTGGGCCGCCATGACGTACGTAGTAGCGGCCATTGGTGCGGTCACGCAACTGATCTACTACGTGATGATGTATCTCGGCTCGGATCGCGACTAATCTTTCAGCAGCGAGTAGTACCAAAAGCCAGAAAAGCTAATTTTACGGCCTGAGTCAACACTCAGGCCTTTTTATTGTTCTACCTGAAATACGATCCCCGATGGACTTTCAACTCTCCGAAGAACAGCGTGCCGTGCAACAAGCCGCCCGCGATTTTGCCACCACCGAATTGCTGCCGGACGTAATTGAGCGCGATACACACCAAAAATTCCCGGCCGAGCAAATCAAAAAGATGGGAGAACTGGGCTTCATGGGGATGATGGTGAATCCCTCCTACAACGGTGGCGGAATGGACACCGTGAGTTACGTGCTGGCGATGGAAGAAATTTCGAAGATTGATGCTTCTGCCTCCGTGTGTATGTCGGTGAACAATTCGCTGGTGTGCTGGGGGTTGGAGAAATTCGGTTCGGAGGAACAGAAACAAAAATACTTAAAGCCCCTGGCTGCCCACGGCATTGGCGCATTTTGCCTCTCGGAGCCAGAAGCCGGTTCGGACGCCACCAGCCAGCGTACCACGGCTGAAGACAAAGGCGACTACTACTTATTGAACGGCACAAAAAACTGGGTTACTAACGGCAGCAGCGCCAGCACCTATCTGGTGATTGCTCAGACAGACGCCGCCAAGCGGCATAAGGGTATTAATGCGCTGATCGTGGAAAAAGGGATGCCGGGTTTTGTAGTGGGTAAAAAAGAAGACAAGATGGGCATCCGCGGCAGCGATACCCACTCGCTCATGTTTCAGGATGTAAAGGTGCCAAAAGCAAACCGCATTGGCGAGGATGGCTTTGGCTTTACCTTCGCGATGACGACCCTGAACGGAGGCCGCATCGGTATTGCTGCACAGGCACTGGGCATTGCTACGGGTGCATTTGAGCTTGCTCTAAAATATGCCAAAGAGCGCAAGGCATTTGGCAAACATTTGGCCGAGCACCAGGCCATTCAATTCAAGCTGTCGGAGATGGCTACCAAGATTGAAGCGGCCCGCCTCTTGCTATGGCAGGCTGCCACACTTAAAGACGAAGGCAAAGACTTTATTCGTGCCGCTTCCATGGCCAAGTTATATGCGTCTGAGATTGCCCAGGAAGTGACCACCGAAGCCGTTCAGATTCACGGCGGCTATGGGTATGTGAAGGAATTTCATGTGGAGCGCCTGATGCGCGATGCGAAAATCACCCAGATCTACGAAGGCACCACCGAAATTCAAAAGATGGTTATTGCCCGCGAACTGTTGCGGTAAACTCCTCTCGGCCAAGGATAGGAGCGCAAACCCCGCCAAGGGTTAGCATGTGTGTGTGCGCGGAGTTGAAGCGGATAGCCTGGCCGTGCGAAGGGATTGGCTTGCGCGTAGAGCGCGGGGCCGCCAACTGCTTAAACGAAATTTCCCAATTGATTGGGATTGGTCATCACTCAATTCTATTCTAACAGGTTTTTTAAAGCAGCCGATAACTCCGGATACTGAAACGAAAAGCCGCTTTCGATGATTTTTGCGGGCGAAACACGGGATCCGTTTAGCACCATCGCGGCCATCTCGCCTACGAGCAGTTGCAACACTACACCCGGCACCGGTGGCAGCCATAGTGGTTTTCGTAGTACATGGGCAATGGCCTTCGTCATTTCGCGATTGGTAGCGGGCTCTGGCCCCACCGCGTTGTAGGTTCCGCGCAGGTGTGGATTTTCAATCGCGTAGATAAAGATGGCACACAAATCATCCAGATGAATCCAACTCATCCACTGAGCGCCCGTTCCCAGCGGGGCGCCAACGCCCCAGCGTACTGGTTTGGCGATCTCCTTTAGTGCTCCGCCTTTGGCACTCAGCACAATGCCGATACGCAGCTTTACTACTCGGACACCTGTGTCCGACAACTCCTCTACAGTAGCTTCCCACTGCCGCGTTACATCCGCCAAAAAATCGCTGCCCGCCTCGCTTTCTTCCGTGAGCCAGGCCGCTGAAGTGCCAAAGCCATAGTAACCAATGGCGGATGCCGCCACAACCGTTGTTACCTGCGGTTGTTGCGCCAGTGCTTTCTTTAAGAGCAGCGTGGACTTCACCCGGCTATCGAGAATTTCTTTTTTGCGCTCCGGCGTCCAGCGGGCATCGGCTACACCCGCGCCCGCCAAATGAACAACGGTGGTCACACCCTCGAAGGCACGTTCGTCCATTGTGCCTTGAGCCACGTTCCACGCATATGTGGGTAAGGATCCGCTCCGAACTGCGCGACTCACATGCACTACCGAGTGCCCACGCGCCACTAACATGTCGGTGAGTCGGCTGCCCACCAACCCGGTACCTCCGGTGATCAAAATACGCTGGCTCATTTTTTGTAGCTTTGATTTTTAAAAATAACAGGATGAACTCCATTAAGTTTTTGCTGGCGTTGGTTTTAACTGCCGGAGCGTTGCTAGCCGGTGCCCAAAAGGTAACTGTAGAAACCAAAGCCGAAAAAGTGCGGGGTGAACAAGCCCCCGGAGCGCAGGCCCAGCTTCAAGCCAACTTTGAGACTGTAAGCAACAGTTGGAGCAAATACCTGAAAGATGTTGGTAAAAGCAAAACTCAGGGCGAGTACACCACCATCAGTGCACCGGTACTGGGCACCACGGTGTACGACAAAGGCATCGTTTACGCAAAAGTAACGGGCGATGGACAGTCAGCGCGGGTTTGGATGGGATTGATTGAATCCGAATGGGCGGTGAATGATATCAGCCTGGTACAAAATGAAATCGAACAACTGGTCTATCGCTTTGGCGTGAAGTTTTACCGCGACCAGATTCAGCTTCAAATCGATGAAGCACAACAAGCCGTGGAAGCGGTGGAACGAAGTCAACAACGTTTGACCAATCAAAACAAAGATCTTAGTAACAAACTCACCAGCAACGAGGCAGATAAAGTGCGACTGGAGAAACAACTGGAGAACAACAAGCTGGAACACACAGCTTTGCTTACGCGGATAGAAAACAATCGAAAAGCACAAGACTCGGTGGCAGCTGCCATGATTCCAATCAAGAAAATTCTGGAATCGCACCAAGAGCGGCAGCGCAAAGTAAACTAGGGCATCGCCAAAATGATCCGCCCGCCTGGCTTTGCTTTCTTCGTCCTGATGCTAACCTTAACGGGCTGTAATCAGGACGATCCAAATGCCAATTGCCCATCAGAAAATGAAGTACTGGATCGGTTTACCACTGACCAAGAATATCTCCTTACGATTGACGGAAAAGCATACGTTCGGGAAGCGGGGGGCTGTACGTTTCTGCTCGACTATTTTCCCGCCACCTTCACCGCTAACTACCGCGCAGCAGATGGCGAGATTTTTACACGCGCCGGAGAACTGCCCATCAAAACCGTTCGTAACCTCAGCGAAGATTTTGAAAAAGCAACGCGATACACTGACTTATTCATCACTAGTCCGGCCACACTCAACCGCAACTGGACGGATGTCGTACTGCAAAGCCCGTTGAGTCCAACCGTGGCTGAATACGTTGCGCTACGAAAATGCCTGGTTGAATCCACGTGCTATTTCAAGGATAATCGAATTGATCTGATTCCAAATATCGGTGGCCGACCGGGAAACAGCTTGCGGTTTACTGCAGTGGCGCCCTCGGCGCAAATGGTAACCTCAAAGGCCTCCATCGAAAACACCATCTGCCATGCCGATGCGGACGATGAAGTAGTGATCGAGGCGGACTTTTTTATTGAAAAAGGGTTTCCGTTCAGTCTCATTGATTTTGAAAACAAATGGTTTAACGAGTCACCCGGGCCACGCCTTGTGTTTCGCAATTCCAATCAATTAGCCGTTGAATTGAAATACGGTACAAAGCCTGACTACCGGCAGCCTCCCGGAAGCGAACAAGCTTTTCCCACCGGCCGATGGGTTCGCGTAAAAGTGAGTTATGTATTAAAGAGCGACTTCACGGGGTCCATTCGTGTGTGGCAAGACAACATGCTGATCATTGATCAAACAGGTAAGACCTTGCCCACATCTAATTCGATTCAAACCAGTCTCGAGATGGGCATTACCGCTACCAGCACCAGCACCGTGTTGTATATGGACAACGTGAGCTTCACGGTAAACCGCCGGTGAGCGCCGCGGGTTGGTTTTCGATGCTACCTACGGAAAATCAGCGCTTCAGGGTATAGGTTGCAGCGGCGCGCAAGCTGCGACCCACCCCATCTACTCCCGAGCCGTAGACGCGGTAGGAAGCATCAAAAATATTCATGGCCACGATTTGAACCGACACTGATCTGTGGGTGTACCCTGCATAAAGATTGTACACTCGCCAACCGGGCATACGGCCGTCTACGAGGCGTACCGCAATTCGGGCATCGCTCGCATCGCCACGTGCCAGACGATCTTGCGCCTCGGCAAATTGACCCTCAACCCTCAACCAAAACTGCTCTCGTGGCCGCCATGTAATCGCGGCCGCACCGAACAGTGGCGGAATTCTGCGCATCGGCTCCAGTCGGGTGAGGTTATGCCCATAGGTGTAAGTGGCATGCGCGGTGGCTGTCACGCTGCGGAGTAGTTTCCACTCGCCCTGAAACTCCCAGCCATAGATTTCGGATTGTCCCACGTTTTGCTTCTGATACACCGCCCGGTTCTCAGCCACAGGCAGTCCGTTATAGAGTGCGGGTACGCGGTCAATCTGGTCTTGCATGCGGGTGTAAAACCCTGTGAACGCACCATTCCATGAAGGGCCGGTATGCCGAAAGCCAGCCTCGTATGTACGCGCACGTTCCGGGCGCAACGCTCCGCTGGGCACTTCAAACACGGTGCTTTCAACAGGCCCGAGTTTACTCATGTCGTCTATATTGGGGGCGCGAAAACTGGTGCTTGCCTGAGTGACAAGCCGCCACGTGGGTGCTAATTGCCATTGCACTCCCGCGTTTCCCACCCAGGCCGTGGGACTAATGCGTGCATTGGGAAAGAGATTTTCCTGTACTTGCGCTTGCACTTGATTGAATCGCGCACCACCGGTAAACGACAAGTTTCGCCACTCATACTGATGCGATGAAAAAACTGCCATGCTCTGCCACGTGGAGCCATCCGCATATAATCCGCGTATGGGGGTAGCCGTGTTCGCGATCGGATCGATTTGCAGCGCCTTACTGCTCACGCGATCGTGGTAGTATTCCAGCCCGGTGATGGCTTTCCAATGAGCAGCAGGCTGCGACTCGCCCTCGATCTGCAAACCCATTGTTTTCACGCGATCGTCATTCCAACGGCTCACGGCTGTATTAGCGCGCTGAGAAACCACACCTTCGTTGGTTTGCTGAAACGAAGCTGTAGCCCGAACAGACATCAGCCAGGGCGATGGAGTGACTTGCTCGTAGCGTGCGTAGGTAAGTTGCCGATCCTGAGGATCGAAGTAGAAGGTTTGAAATCCGCCCTGTGCCACCTGATCGTAGCGCGGCACTTTATGTTGCGCCACTTGCTGATGCGCCAGCGTAAGCACGCCCGCATCACCCAAACGGTAAAGCATCTTGGCACTACCGGTACGCTGCGAGTAACCCGAAGGCGTCTGGGTACCGATGCCGCGACCCGCCACGAGATCGCCAAAATCGCTGTTACTGAAATTCGCATAACCCGCTACGCGCTTGGTTGCCCCTGACCATTCGGCATGTACCGTTTGCTCCATGGCCGCACTCATCCAAACCAAGCCGGCTCGCCCCTGCTGCTGAAAACGCCCGGTGCTAAACGTGGGTGTTTTAGTGAGCGCCTGGATCACACCGCCCATGGCATCGGAACCGTATTGCACTGAGCCGCTGCCGCGTACCACCTCCAGCCGCTCTATCGAAAAAGGGTCAACCGTAGACAAATACTGATTTGGCCCATACCGGTACGTACTGTTGTTGATCCGGATTCCGTCCGTCATGATGAGTACTTGATTGCCCACAAGCCCCCGCATGATGGGTGAGCCGCCACCGTGGTTGGTTTTTTGCATCCACACACCGGGCGATCCGAAAAGTAACTCGGGGGTTGTACGCGGGGCCTGTTCCGCAATCTGGGTTGCGGACAAAACCGAAACGGCATCGCCCGTTTGCGCAGTGGATTGCTCGAATCTGCGCGCGGAAACTGTAATTCCATTCTGTAACACCAGAGCCGCCGGCTGGAGCGTTACGTCCAGCGAAACGGTTTCAACTTCAATCTCGCGCGTGGTATAGCCTACCGAAGTGAATCGCAGCGTGAGCCGGGCATCGTCTGACACGCGGAGCGAAAAGCGACCCTCGTTGTCCGTTACCGCTCCAATACTGGTACCTATCCAGTGTACATGCACATCTGCCAGCGCAACACCCGACTCACTTTTTACCTGACCAGTGATTTCGCGGGCATGTGCAAATACCGGCAGCAACAGTATAAAATACACTCGCCACATAGATTAATGATTCACTTTCGTACGCCCATCGTCTTCTTTGTCTTTTTTCATCACGGCCGGGTCATCCATTTTCGGCATGTCGAATGCGGACTCCCAATCGAACTTTTCATCAAACGGATCCAATGCTTTTTGTGGATCGAAAATCCGTGCATCTACCGGAACTGCCTTGTAGGGCGTAAAGTCCGGCTCGTTGGTGAGGCAATCGCCCAGGTGTGAGGCGCCAAAATCATACTGGTTCAGGTTGGGGATGCCCAGCAGTTTCCAAAACGTCTTGAAGATGCTGCCGAAGCTGCTGTGTTCGTGACTGACATGGTTTTTCTTCGCGTAAGGCGAAATCACCATCAAAATACTGCGGTGTGCGTCCACGTGATCATTACCGCCCTGTGCATCGTCTTCGGTCACCACAATCATCATGTTTTTCCAATACGGTGTTTGGCTGAGAAACTCCACCACGCGACCCAGTGCCAGATCGTTATCGGCCATGTAGCTTTCGCGGAATGGGAATCCTGCTTGCGGGCGTTCGCCTGCGCCGTGATCGTTCAACAACTGCAGCGTCAGCACCGCCGGAAGTTCTTTTTGGGGAGTGAGATATTTTTTGGTGATTTCATCGATGAAGATGTCGGCCCGGAACTGGTCGGGGATGTTCGTGTTATAGGTGGGAAACAGGCGGGAAGTGCGATCGTAAAGCGGTCCGGGTAACGGATAGTTAACGAGATACCGCACACCACCAAACTTGAATGTCGAATCAGAAAAACTACCCGCATCGAACTCCACACCAAATCCAAAATTGTAAAACTCGATTTTGTTTCGGTAAAGGTGATCCCACATTGAACCATGTTGGTTGTAGTCTTCGGGAAAGATCGCCCCGGCTGCACCTGTGAAGGCAAAGCGGCCCGGTGCCTGCGAGTCTTCTTTCAACCGGCGCTTGCCGCCATACGCGGCCGGATGATGCGTCTCCATCCATTGGTTCGGATACGTGTTGGTGAGCCACACATGACCATCGGCCGATACATCGGCATCCACATAAAAGTTATCGCTGATTGTGAACCGCTCGGCCAAAGCCAAATGGTTCGGCATAACAGTCGCATTCTCCACATTCATATCTCCTTTGCGATTAGCAAAAGTGACTCCGCGACCGAAGCGCGCCATGGGGGCTTCGCCTTTGCCTTTCTCCACCTGGCCAAATACCTCATCGTAGGTACGGTTTTCTTTAGAGATAAAGACGATGTGCTTAATCGGTGGCAACTGGTCTTCAGAGGGCTTGATCTGCCGAAAGGCAAAGTTGTTGTTCACCACGCGGGTGGAAAGGTCAGCGAGTTCTTCATCTTTAGGGAGGTCGATGACGGACACCGTGCCGCGCATCAGTGCTCCGATGTAGCTGGCCGACGGATGATCGAAGGGCGGCACAAATGTGGACCCGCCATTCGGGCCGCTGCCAAATCCTTTCGCATTGGAAACAATGAGCTGTTTGCCATCGGGCGTTACTTTTAACTTAGACGGAAACCAGCCGGTAGGCAAATGACCCAACACCTTGCGCGTGGTTACATCCACCACGGCCACGGCATTGATGCCTGCTTCCGCTACAAACAACCGCTTTTGGTCGGGGGAAATCGCCAGACCAAATGGAATGATACCTTTAAGATTGCCGAGGCGCTCGTCTAACTTTAGTTGGATGTGATCCAAGACTTTCTGCGACTGCACGTCAATCACGGACACGTTGTCGTTGTTGCCATTGCTCACAAACACAAAGCGGTCGGTGGCCACCAGCGAGTTGGGGCTCGAACCACCCACGGCCGGGATGCCCTCCACTTCTTCACCCACGAGTACACCTGTTTTGATTTTTGAGACCACTTGCGGTGTTGAACCGCTCACGTCTACACTCCAAACCGAAAAAGACTCCGGTGCATTGGGATCGCCCAAGCCGGCGGCCTCCAGCGAATCGCTTTGAATGCCCTCACGCATCTCTTTCGACCCGTAAGCAAACGCGGGAAACTTTTCAGCAGTTTCGTTCAGGTTTTTGCGATCGAGTGACTTGAAATAGCTGTACTCGAACATCCCTACATTCGCCACGTAAACGGTCTTCTCATCGGGGCTAAGGGTTACCCCAAATGGGTAGCGCCCGGTGGCCACATTGTGAATGACTTGCCGGGTTTTCACATCGGCTACAATCAGGCGAAAGCCAATTTGGTCGACTGCATAAATCCGGCTGCCGTCTTTCGTCAATACAAGATCACCAATGTAGCCATCGCTAAAGTCGCGATCATCAAACGTTTTGTTGCAGCTGATTTCTCCGGCTTTCTTGCCCGTAGCCAAATCAAAAATATGAATCTTGTTTTCCTGTCCGCCGGCAACGTACACCGTTTGGTTATCCGGCGAAACCGCCAGACCCATGAAGACCGACTCTAATACCCCTACATCGGGTTTCACACCCTCTGGAACCTGTCGGACAACCGGATCGGCAGTGAGATAATCCTGAATAATTGAAATCGAAAAAGGGCCCACCCCCGAGTTGGAGGTAATAATGGTTTTTCCATCCGGACTCAGTGTGAGGCCGAATGGGTGGGGTGCGACCATAATTTGTTTGCCCATTGGTGTGATGATGCGACCATTGGGAAGGATGGTTTCGCCATCTTTCTGAATGGTGGTGTAACGATTGCCTGCGGGGGCCGAGGCCACCCATACGGGAGCTTCCGGTTGCTTACAACGGCCAAAGGCGAGGAGCACGAGCAGAGCCAAAAGAATTCGGGCCATAGGGAGTTGGGTTAGGGGATGAAATTTAAGTTTTTTACTTGGTTATGTCGAGGTAGTCGCGCATGCGGCCTTCGGTGTCGTACATTTTCAGGTTGAGGGTGTTTTCGTGCACACTCACAACAAAGTAATGATGGCCGCGATAGGTTTTCGCACTGAACCACGCGCGCGTGGGGGCGAAGTCTTCCAGGTTGCCGCCACCGCCACCGCCTTGCACATAAATCACCCCGTTTTGGCGGTCGATTTTACTGTCTTTGATTGGCAGAGTTCGTTGGTAGGTATGCAGGTGTCCGAAAAAAACCATATCGACTCCGTACTTCTCGTATAGCGGCACGATCTTGCGTACCGCCAAATCGCCTTGCGCAGATTTCTCTTTCCAGGAATTTCCGTAGTCATCCTCATCGCCTGAGTAGGGTGCGTGATGATGCGCTACAAATTTCCAACGCGCGGTAGATGCCTTCAGTTTTTCCTCCAGCCAAACGTACTGGGCACCACCGGGTGCAAACTCTGCCGGTTGGTTGCTATTCAACATAAAATATTCAGCGTTGCCGTAGGTAAACGAGTAGTAAGCCTCGTTGCCCGGTAAAGCGTGGTAGCGATTGTACCAATGCAAATCACCCTCGCCATTGCCGGCCACCGGAAAAACCGGTATACGGGATGCCAGTTGAGTGACGCCCTGAAAATACTCGTAATTCCACTCAAATTTCTGATCCGCCTTGCCGCCGTCTGTAAGGTCGCCTACCACCAAAAGCAGGTTCGGTCGCTCGTCCCACACCAGCTTGCAAACCCGGTCGTTGATGTGAGGCCGCGCCTCTGTGTCGCCAATCACCGCAAAGGAAAAAGGCTGGGTGTCGGCTACTGCCGTTGAAAAGGTGAGCGGGCCGGACTCCATCTCAGATCCATCGCGGGCTTTGGCTTTGATGTTGTAGAAGTAGGGTGTTTCAGGCTCCAGATTAGAAAGCGTTACTTCGTAAATGTGGCCTTCGGCTGGGTCGCCTTCGCGCTTGATCTTTTGTGTGCGAAGCTCCATTTTTTTATCCAACGGTAGTTGCTGACCATACTCCACCACAAAGTCGGCTGGGCGATCGGTTTCCCAAATCAGGTTGATGGAGTTCTTGGTGGCCAGGTTCAGGTACGGACCGGCGTTGAAATGAAATAGATTAGGAAACAGTTTCCCTTCCACCACCATGTTCTGTAGCTCGTTGTAGCGCTGGCTGATTTCTGTCGGTGTCAGCGCACGGGCGTGCAGGCGGGTCATCTTCAAAAAATTACCCAGCTTCATATAGGGCTCTTTTTTCATGTACGCTGCTGCTTCCAACTGGAAGTCGCGCGGCAGGGGCAGACGCGACCCAACGGTAAGTTCGTTTTGCTTTTGACCGTTTACAAACAACTGCATGCTGGTACCCGAATAGGTAGCCACTACATGATACCAATACTGTTTAAATCCACGGTCTTTGATTTCTGCTCTTACGAGATTCGCAAACGGGTTGTCGGACGTTCGCAAACTGAAGAAGAGCGAGCGATTGTAGGCACCCACCAGCCAAAGCGGTTCTTCAGAAGTGTAGCGGCTTTTGGTTGTTACCACCGCGCCCACGGGCTGGTTAACGTGGTTGAGCAACCAGAGCTCAACGGTAAATGCTCCTGTAGGAAGTTGCTCTACGGGCATAAAATCTTCGATTCTTTCGGTGGGCTCTTCGCCCATAAACGTGAGCGGCAGGGTGCCGGTCTTGAGCACTTCTTCTTTGGAAGTGGGATAGGGCAATCGGTTGCCGGGATAGTTTTTTGCTTTCTGCCCGAGCGTGTAATCAGGCCAGAACCACCATTCCTGGGCGGATGCAACCGTGAATACAAAAATCAAATACAGGGAGGCTATGAAACGCATATGATTGGATTTAAGAAGTAAAAACAAAGGGCGCAAGAGCGCCCTCTGTTCCTAAAAAACTGCTACGACTTAATTCACATCCCACCAAACCCGGGTGTTGATATCGTCTGCACCCTGGCGCGTAATGGCCGCATTACGACCAGCTGCATTCAATGCCTGCTCGCTAAGCGGATAGATATAACGCACCGGAATCCGGTTGCTGTTCAGGTTGCTGGCTCCCGGTGTTAAAGCGGGCAAACCCGATCTGCGCCAGTCGAACCAAGCTTCCAGTCCATTGAAGAACAAGGCAATCCATTTCTGCGTGGCAATCTTGTTCAGCAACTCGGCATTCGTGCCTGTGTAGGCAACGTCCGCCTGAGTAAAATAAGAAGCCGGCACGGTTAAATTGATGTTGTAAGCTGAAGGAACAGTAGCGCGATAGAAATCAAAATTGGAGTTGATTCCCGCGAGGTAGTAGGTCTCCGCCGTTCCCGTAGAAATGAGATTACGCTGACGAGCCTCCGCTAAAATGAACTGCAACTCAGAGAACGTCATAATCAGTCCGCGTGCGGCATTTGCCACTGGTGCAGCCTGATTACCATCCACGCAAACTAAACAAGCAAAGGTGAGACCTACGCGCGATACACCTTGAGGTCCACCGTTGAAACTCAACGCCTGTGTATCCTCCAAACCGTTTGGCACACCGGCAATCACGGGAGTTCCTGCAGCTACCGAAGCCTGGGTAGGCCGGCCGAATACCGCGAGTCGCGGATCGCCCAAAGCCGTCAGACGATCGCTGAGTGTTTTGCTCAAACGGAATTCGTCAAACGACCCCACACGCGAGAGGTACAGTGGCCATTGGTTAGGAGCTGCAGCTGTATAAACCAAGGCCGCATTATCAGCATTCCCCGTGAAAATCGGGAACCGTGTAGGATCGCCCAAGATCTCTTGAACCTGAGCAGATACATCTCTACGGCCGGAGAGGCGCATCAGATAGCGAAGCCGCAGCGAGTTGGCCAGTCTGCGCCACCGGATGATCGAACCAGTACCACCTCCATAAATCAAGTCACCCGAAATCACTTCCGCGCTGGTACCTAAAATCTCATTCGCTCTCCGTAAATCCGCCAGGATGCCATCGTAAATGCTTTCCTGCGAATCATATGCCATCTGGTAGATAGCTTCCGTCTTACCTTTGACCGCTTGGGCGTAGGGAATATCTCCGTATGCATCCGTGGCAATCGAAAACAACCACGACTTCAGGATCAAGGCAACGCCTAAGTAATTGTTCTGTACCGGCGTTGCGTTTTCCGCAAAGGTGATGATGTTCTGCACATTGCGCATATTTCCGTACACGCTGTTCCACATACCGGTACGCTCGCCCCACAAGTAGCGGTCCTCATTCACAAACTGAATCTTGGCAGTATGCTGCACAACGATGTTGCCAATACTCCAGGCTTCGTTTACCTGATCGTTAATGGTGTTGCGTAACACGCCTGACAATAAGAGGTCGGGAGTTACCGCCGTGGGTACGTTATTGTTCGTATTGATTTCTTCAAAATCCTGATCGCAGGCAGTTGCCACTAGCAACAGGGCTGCGACACTCCAAAACTTATAGTTTCTTAATTTCATGTGTTAATAATTTTTTGTTTAAGGTCACATGGAATATCCAAGCCCAATTAACATTCCTGTGGGTGAACTCGGTGTACGGATATTTCATGATGCTTCCGTTTTTTCGATTAGAACTTCAAACCGACATTAAAGCCGTAGCTGCGTGATGAAGGAATGGACATCCACTCGATGCCAGGCAGAGCCGTTCCACCTGTGTACGACAACACTTCCGGATCAATGTGCGGCACATCTGTCCACAACGCCAGGTTACGACCCACGAGTGTAACGGTTACACTCCGGAACGGAGTCTTGGCAAACACTTTATCAGGGATAGTATAGCCGATTTGCAGTTCGCGCAACTTCACAAACGAAGCATCGTAAATCGCACCTTCGGCAATATTGCGGCCACCGGTCCAGGCGGAGTGCCACTGACGCGGCAGAATTCTGCGATCATTCACGCGGAAGCTTCCATCCGCATTCTGGGCAACGCCCTGACCAATCACATAGGTTCCTGCGGGCGCATTCAACAATTGCGGATCTGCCACCACCGAGGCTTGCGGGTAGTACCCGTTCTCGCGGCCCTCAAGTGTTTCGATAATGATACCACCTTCGCGACCCACGGTCTGGGTTTCGGAGTAAACAACTCCGCCTTCGCGCATATCAAATAACGCGGACAAGCGGAAGCCTTTGAACGTAAAGGTGTTGGAAATACCCATCATCCAATCCGGGTTGTAGTTACCCATCTTGATCCGCTCGGTGGTACGAATCGGACGACCTTGTGTATCAAAGACCATTTGCCCTACCCACTGGCCGGTGGGATCGTAATACGGTCTGGCCGGATCAGTGTTCTGCACACGGGCGAAGCCAATGCCATACATGTCGCCCATGCGTTCACCAACGCGAGCCTCGATACTTACGCGTCTGTTCGCCATTACGAAATTGGTTAGTCCATCCGACAACTCTACCACTTCGCTGCGGTTGCGCGAGAAGTTCAAATCCACATTCCACTGGAATCCATTGGCCGATTTTACAGGAATGGCATTCAGCATTACTTCCCAGCCCCGGTTCTGAATCAAACCTGCATTGATCGAGCGGCTGTTATACCCACTGGTGATCGAAAGCGGAATATTCAGAATCTGGTTTTTGGTGTTGGATTGGTAATACGTTACATCCAAGCCCAAACGGCCACCTAAAAATTTCATTTCCAAGCCTCCTTCGTACGAAGTGCTGATTTCCGGCTTCAAGCTGAAGTTAGCCAAACGATCAGTCTCCCCATAAATCTGCGAAGTACCGAAAGGATCGCTCGGGTTGTACGCCTGCGTAAAGGTAAATGCATCGGTGTCGTTTCCTACCTGAGCTACGTTGGCGCGGGCCTTAATGAACGAGAAAGCCTCTGGTAGCGTCACCATGTCGGAAATCACGGCACTTAGCGAAGCACTGGAATAGAAGTACGAATTGTCTTCCGTACCAATACCGAGATCTTTCAATTCCTGCGGCAAGGTAAGGGCGCTGCTCCAGTCGTTACGGGCAGTTAAATCGAGGAAGAGAATGTTCTTGTAACCTAATTGAGCAGATGCATACAAGCTGTTGATGCGCTTCTCAACGTCCGACTGTGCAACTTGCAACGGCACGCGTGTGTTGGTGAGGTTGTAGATACCGGGAATGTTGAGCTGGGGAGCGTTGATCTCCACGAAATTGGAACGCTGGCGCATCTGGTTTCCACCCACGGAAGCTGTAACGGTAAAGGTAGAAGGCACTACTTCTTTGTTGAAAGTCAACAGGAAGTCGGAGTTACGCTCTTCCGTCTTGATTTGCGCCTCGCGGTACTGACCGAAGGGGAAACGCTGGGTGCTGAATGCACGCTTGTACTGTCTGCGCTCATCACCAAAGTCAGTGGCCGTACGCAACTGCAAGCTAAGCCAATCAGTAAAATCGTATTTCAACGCCACGTTACCAATGATGCGGTCTACCACCTGTCCGTTTGTGTTCTCGAACATGGTGAAGTACGGATTGTCGTGGTAGTTGTAGTTAAAGTTATGCTGACGTCTGCCTTCCAGGCCGGGTTGCCAGTAGTCGCGCAAGTCGGCCATGTTTACCGAACGTGGCAACCAGCAGTTAAAGAGATACATGATGTTCTCGGTACCGTAGCTGATGGACGGACGGTTATCGCTTTCGCTCTTGATGTAGCTTACAAAAGCCCGGGCCGATAGTTTTTTCGTGAGATTGTAACCACCACCAAAGGATACCGTGTTTCTACGCAAATCGGTGTTGGGTACCGTGCCGGTTTGATCCAGGCTGGTGTACGACAAGCGGAAATCGCCAAACTGATTGCTGCCAACCAAGGCCACGTTGTTAGTAAGCGTGCGGCCGGTTTGAAAGAAATTCTTTACGCCATCCTTATCATTCAACCAAGGTGTAGGAGTAATCACACTTCCCGCGGGGGCATTCAAATCACCACCCCGGAAGGCAATCGGTTGACCGTTAAGTGTGCGAGGCGAGTTAAACTGAGGGTACGACTGGCCGGTGAAGGCTGGGCCCCAGCTTTCGTCTACCCCATCGGTAAGACCAGCACCACCACCGTTTACAAACGCAAACGCGCCACCATTGCCATTGCCCTGGCCATAGACATCCTGGAACTCCGGCAAACGCAATACCGACTCAAACGTGGTGTTGCTATTGATCTCCACACCAATGCCCTTGCTGCCTTTACCACTCTTCGTTTTGATCAGGATAACACCATTCGCAGCGCGGGAGCCGTACAAAGCCGCTGCGGCAGCACCTTTCAATACGGTCATCGATTCAATATCGTCCGGATTTACAAAGCCTGCTCCATTGCCAAAATCCACTTCCAGGTTTCCGCGGCCCGATGCCCCGGTAAACCCGTTGCTGATCGGCACCCCATCAATCACAAACAAAGGCTGGTTCTTATTCAGGTCTACCGAGCGCTCACCACGAATGGTAACGCGGGACGAACCACCTACACCGGAGGGGCTACCCACCACTGTAACACCGGCCACCTTGCCAGCCAATTGATTCACCACATTGGTTTCACGCGCTGTAGTAATGGACTCACTCGTTACGCTCTGCGTAGCGTAGCCCAATGCTTTTTTATCGCGCTCAACGCCTAAGGCCGTTACTACCACTTCGGTAAGTTGGCGGGCATCCAGCATCAATGTTACATCGATGCTTTCGCGGTTGTTAAGGGCGGTTTCCTGTGTAGCGTATCCTACATAAGAAAATACCAATACATCGGACGCGTTTGCTACGTTCAATGTGTACTTGCCATCGGCATCTGTAATGGTACCATTGGTGGTACCTTTTACCAAAATGTTTACCCCGGGTAACGGCGATTGGTCTTCGCTGGAGACCACGCGCCCGGTTATGGTACGCTGTTGGGCAACGGCCATCTGGCCGGTCGCCACCAAGGCCAGCACGAATGCCCACCGCAGTCCGGTGGCCACTAGCTGCCTGTTCTTGAGTAGAGATTTGAACATAGAGTGTTGGTTTGTTTGTGTGTTTGTTTTCGGTCTGTTTAACTCTCCACAAAATTTCAGATCAGCTTTGATGTAATATTTAGACAGAAATTATTGATGCATTAAAAGAATGCAACCAATCCACGTGTACCGATAACGCTCGCATCATTGAACGGTAGTAAACTTTACGGTTTGTTCACCTGCGAGGTCACTGGAATTAATTTTGAAATGTGAATTTGGAATCCGAAAAAGTTTACTCCCAGTTAACAACCGCATGCATATGGTTGATAGAGAATCGGTTTTACAAATTGCGGAGAAGATCAAAGGCGCCCGGCTGGCAAAAGGCTATACGCTGCAGCAACTGGCGCAGCGATGTAATATCAGCAAAGGACTTTTATCAAAAATTGAGAACTCCCGCACCATTCCCTCCCTGCCTGTTTTCATCGGTATCGTGCAGGCTTTGGAGCTCTCATTGAAGCAGTTTTTTGAGGACATGATTTTTCAAAATGGAAAGACCTATCTGCATATTCCTGCGGCCGCTTATACACCCCTCCCGAAAGAAGAAAGGCCGGGTTTCTCGTATCAGTTCATCATCACGCAAACGCTGCCACCCTGTGGGTTGGAAGCGGTGTTGCTGACCGTAGATGGTAACACGACCGGCACCCCTACCTCTAGCGATGGCTACGAGTTTAAATACATTCTGTCCGGGGCGTGCGACTATCAGATTCAAAACGAGATTGTGCACTTGCAACAGGGTGATACCATTTACTTTGATGCTACGCGACCGCATCGGCCCATCAACCGCAGCACCAAACCAGTGGTGATGCTGGTGTTGTATTTTTTAATCAGTTAATGCAATCTTCATGCAGGTCGAATGTAATTCTCAGTAAAAAGATTTTCCTTCGGCTTTTATTGCTATGCGTACATACGACTTCACCATTGTAGGAGCTGGGGTGCTGGGTGCTTTTCATGCCTACCACGCATTAGTCCAGGGATTTACAGTTTGTCTCACCGAAAAAGATTCGCGGCCGGTGTCGGCCACCGTGCGCAACTTTGGCCAGGCCGTGCCTTCAGGGCTTTCTTCAGCCTGGCATGCGTGGGGCCGCAGGGGTGTTGAAATCTATCAGCAAATTCAACGCGAGTTCGACATCGCAGTGCGGCAGCGAGGCTCTGTATATATTGCTTCGGATAACGATGAACTCACCTTGCTGCACGAATTACAGCAACGGATGCAAGAGCGCGACTACCCTTGCGATCTGCTTACCACGAGCATGTGCCAGGACCGTTGGCCATCGTTGCAAGCCAGCTACTGCAAAGCGGGATTATACTTTCCGCTCGATGCGAGCCTGGAACCAGACTTAATGATTCACCGCCTGATCGAGTACCTGCAATTCAAGTTCCCTACGCGCTTTCACTTTCGGGCCGCAACACCCATTGTCGATTGTATTCCAACATCCGGCCATGTAGAGATTGTAAGTGCACAACGCGAGCACTGGAACAGCAATCGGGTATTAATCTGTAGCGGCAACGAGTTTCGGTTGCTCTTTCCGGAATACTTTGAGGCGAGTGGCTTGGTAGCGGTGAAGTTGCAGATGATGCAAACCCGGCCTGTGAATGCCACCCTAGCTGGCAACATCCTCTCGGGCCTCACCATCCGCAGATACGAATCTTTTACCGAGTGCCCGTCTTTCGCTGATCTAAAAACACCCGAGCATTTACAAGAGCTGAAGAAGTGGGGCATTCATATTCTGTTCAAGCAGGCACGGGATGGATCGGTGATTATTGGCGATAGCCACGAATACGCGCCTTGTACGCAGCCCGAACAGTTGGGATTTGCCGTTGATCAAAACATTCAGGAACTGATTTTGAAAGAAGCGGCCAAAATCGTAAGCTTCGATGTGTTTGACTTGCAAACGGCCTGGGCCGGCTTTTACTCGCAACATCCCGACAAGGATATTGTGTTGCTTGATGTGGACGAACGGATTCGAATCTGCACAGGTATTGGTGGAAAAGGGATGACCAGTTCGGCCGGCTTTGCCGAGCACCACATCCACCAACTCCTGCAGGAATGAAATCCACGCCCCTACGCCAATGGCTCAGTAATACCAACCCGTTTCTTTTCTCTTTATTCACAGCCTTAGCTGCGTTCTGCCTCTACACCTGTGTGTATGCATTTCGCAAAACATTTGCTGTGGCCACATTTGACGGAATGATGCTGGCGGGGGTGAGTTATAAAGTGTGGCTGGTTACTTCACAAGTGTTGGGCTATGCTACGTCTAAGTTTATTGGGATTAAAATCGTTTCGGAATTGCCACCCGAAAAACGATTCACCGGCATTAGCCTGATGGTACTGATTGCAGGCGTATCGTGGTTGCTTTTCGCGATTACACCGGCACCTTATAACATCTTGTTCCTGTTCACAAACGGTTTGCCGCTGGGGATGGTCTGGGGGCTGGTGTTTAGCTACCTGGAGGGACGCAGAACTACCGAAGTGCTAGGTGCTGCATTATCGGTGAGCTTCATTTTCTCTGCGGGCTTATGCCGGTCGGTAGGCAGTTTTGTGATGCAGCAGTGGCATGTATCCGAATTTTGGATGCCGTTCGTAAGTAGTTGTTTGTTTACACTTCCGCTGATTGTTTTTCTGAAGTTATTGGATCAAGTGCCACCACCCGATGCCGAAGACCAACGGTTGCGCACGAAGCGCCAACCCATGATGGGGGCCGAGCGCCTGGCCTTTGTAAAAATGTTTGGGCCCGGTATTGTCATGTTTACGCTGGCGTATCTGCTGCTTACGGTGTACCGCGATTTCCGCGACAACTTTTCGGCCGAGGTGTGGAGTGCGTTGGGCTATGGTAAATCGCCTTCCATTTACAGCACCACCGAAATTCCAGTCACCATCATCGTGTTGCTCATCATCGGCAGCTTGATTATCGTTAAAAACAACCGGCTGGCGCTCATGTTGAATCACGTTATCATTGCGCTGGGGCTCTTGTTGATTGGTGTAAGCACGTACTTGTTTCAGCTCGGCATTTTGGCGCCCGTTACGTGGATGATTCTGATCGGCATTGGCTTGTACATGGGGTACGTACCGTTCAACAGCATCTTTTTCGATCGCATGCTGGCGGCCTTTCAATACGTAGGCACGGTGGGTTTCATCATGTACGTGGCCGACTCCGTGGGCTATCTCGGAAGTGTGAGCGTGCTTTTGGTGAAAGAGTTTAGTCAGCTGGAAATTTCCTGGCTGGATTTCTATATCCAAACCGGCTACTGGGTTTCCATAGGAGGATTTCTGCTCATCTCCGGTTCGATGTTCTATTTCTACCGGAAAATGCGGCTGGGCTCAGCCCAATAGGCCGGGCACGTCCGTCAACCGATCCACAATGTGGGTATGTGGTTCCCGAGCAAGTTGCTCGCGACTAAAGTTCCCAACAATCCCAACAATCCAACCGCATTGAGCGGCCTTGCCCTCTTGCATGTCAGAGGGTGTATCACCCACTTTCATCACGCGGCTCGCGTCTGTAACACCTGTTAGTTCCATCGCACGATAAATCAAATCTGGATACGGACGTCCCTGCGCCACTTCATCGCTGGTAACGCTGCCGTGAATAAGTCCGTCCCAATTCATACGCGCCAGCAGTGGATCTGTGATGGCCCGATCAAATCCGGTATCAACCACGATTTTAACTCCTTTATTAATCAACGCCCGGAAAACATCGGAGGCACCTTCGATCTCGCGCACTTCGGGTTCCTGCTGGTAGAATCGCGTCATGTTTTGAACGAAATCGCGGTGCATGGTTTCAATCAGCTGTGGATCGGCCACACGGTGGTGTTGTTCCAGCAGTTCGCGCATGGCGATTGGTTTGGGGATGCCCATCACCTCGTTTGCTTCCTCCAGCGTAATGGCGATGCCGTGAGCGGCCATGCTTTTTTGTAAAACTTTGTGTACAAAACGATCATCGCGTACCGTGGTGCCGGCCAGATCAAAAACGGCTAAAAGTGGAAAATGTGTAATCATCCTGTAAGTTGACGTGATTCGGCAAATTTCCGGGCGATTGGTTGTAAATTAAATTTGAATTCGCCTCCAACGAAGTTAATCATTCGATAATAATGAACGGTAAGTGGGGGGCCGTTTTGTCTCGAACTTTGAAGCATGACAAAAGTTGACATTGAATCGATCTTGGATGACGTGTTTGCGCTCTACGAAAAGCACGGTTCCGAAGATTACATCGGAGAGCCCGTATCGCAAATTGAACATATGTCGCAAGCGGCTGAGTTAGCGCTGGAACAGGGATTTGATGACGAAGTAGTAGTGGCCGCATTCTTTCACGATATCGGCCACTTGTGTGTTCACCGCACGGCGGCCAACGACTTGCACGGACTAGGCACCGTTTCCCACGAAAAAGTGGGTGCCGACTACCTCCGCGAAAAAGGCTTTCCGGAAAGAGTTGCTTTACTGGTGGAAAGCCATGTACAAGCCAAGCGCTACCTCACAGCGCGGTTTCCCGAGTATTACAATAAGTTGTCGGACGCGAGTAAGAAAACACTGGAGTACCAGGGTGGAAAGATGACCGAAGAAGAAGCAGACCAGTTTGAGCGCGATCCATTGTTCAAAGAGTACGTGCAAATGCGCCAGTGGGACGAGCAAGCAAAAGAAATGAACCGGCCGGTACTACCACTCCCAAAAGTGCGTGACCTCGCGCGTCGGGTGTTGTTTCACTCGATGATGGGGGAGTTGCCGTTGTAGATTTTGCGCTAAGCGCTTTAAAACGCTACACGCTACAAGGCTACACTACTGAACCGGCTGCCGCTGCAACCACCTTCGACTGGCTTTATCGAAATAGGTAACATCATCCGGAAACTCGATGTATTCTTCCGGCCAGGAGTTTTTGGTGAGATACGGTTCTAATGGTTCGCCTTTCACCATTTTGTCGAAGAGGAAGATTCCTTTTTTGGCAAGATCGGCTTCGGGCATTTTCCAGGTGCGGAATACTTCTTCGTACTCCATCAGATTCCCATCGCGGTCCAATTTAATGCGCCCACCCGTGGTAACGCGCTTGTCCTGAATGCTGGGCGCCCGGCGGCTAATCAAAAAGAAATAGGTGTCATCCTTTTCGTATAGCGCATCCAGTCGATGCAGGCCCATTTGTTCCTCGTAATGGGCATCGTAGGCTTTATAAAAGCGTTCTTCAAACGTGAGGCCCTCGGGCGCGCGACCGAGGTAGCGGATGATCTTCCATTGCAGGTTGTATTGCTCTTTTTCAGAAAGGTAATCGCTCGGGGTGTATGATTGTTTACATCCCGTAAGGAAGAACAGAAGCGCGAGCGTATAAAAAAATGGTTTCATAAATTCTGATGTAAAGCTATTTAAAAAAAGAAAAGACCTGCCTTTCGGCAGGTCTTAATCCATAGATAATGACTATTCTTAATACGCTCTGTTACGAGGTTGGAACTCAGCCCAGCCATCGGTCCAGTCTGTGCTGCCAAATGCACCACGGAACGTTCCGGTCTTCACGAAGAATGCATCCGAAAGTTTACTGTCGTTGAAGCTTGCGCCCACATTCAGGTTGTTCGCATTCGCTGATACACCCGCAGCCAAGGCAAAGTTCGGGTTTGACGGATAATTATCCGCCGTTTGTCCGGCCCAGAAGTTAGCGGTTGTGATTCCAAGATCTGCCAACGTAGAAACCGCAGTAACATTGTTGAAGGCGGTATTCGCGTTGCTCGTCCAGTAGTTTGCAATCGGGGTGGCGTTTCCAGCCGTAGCCGCAGGATCGATTGTTCCATCATTGGCTGCCGCAAACCGGATACCTGTTACATAGATGCCCTCAGCCGCGGTTGCCGAAGTTCCGGTTCCTGCAGGACCCGGCACCGACAACACGTTATTTGCATGTTTGCCGTGCCCCTGAGCTAAGTTAAAAAACGTTCCATCGTCATCAATTCGCAATCCAATCCGGAAACCAGAAATGAACGAATTGAACACCGATATTGCGGAACGTCTGCGAATGTGCATGGCGTTTTGATAGTTTCCAGAAATGCCCCGGGCGTTTGTCTCACGCGGGCCAAGTACGGTAATGTTTGAAAACACACCACGCGTACAGCCAGTTGCATTACCCGCAGCAGCCGCAGTAGCATCACATAATCCGGCAAGCGCATTGCCGTTACCCTGGTTGTCGCTTTCAAAAGCATTCGATCCGGATTGATCTGCAAAGAATGGATTGCGAACTACCAAACCATATTGAACGTTTCCGCTCCAACCAAAATCGGTATCAAAATCATCATCCCAAGTGGAGTGAGAAACCAGCCATTTGCCATTTACGGTTCCGCCAAACCACTCAAATCCGTCATCGCCGCCAAAAGAAACCTGCACATTTTCAACAACGGTTCCGCGACCTACGCCACCCATCGTTAAACTATTTGTCTCGTTGTTAGGAGTTAATTCAATGCCCGCAAACTCGATGCGCACGAAACGCAATGTACCGGCGTTATGGTCGGCATTTGTTGCCGGGCTGGTGTTATTGCCGTACGTCTGAGGGGGGTCAATACCCTCGATGGCTGGCAATGTAGTTTGGTTAACGTAAGCGTTGCCGAGAAGAACCAATCCACCCCAGTCGCCACGATCGCGCTCGCCGGGTGCCTGAGCCGACGTAAATACGATCGGTTCGGCAGCCGTTCCATTAGCAACCAGTCGGCCGCCAGGTGCTACTACCAATGTGCCCTTGGTGGCCTTGTCTCCTTTAATAATTGCGCCCGGCTCCACGGTAAGTGTTACGCCTTCTCGAACAAAAGTCTGACCTTTGATTAGGTAAGGAACACCTTTGCGGAGCGTTTGTGTAGTGAGGTTACCAGGACCCAGCACCACCACTGGATCGCCCACCGTTACCACCAAATTCGCTACACCCGATGAGTAATTGGAGTTATCGCGAGCCTGGAACGTAATGACAATCTTGGACGCCACCACGGCATTTGTGGGAATGGTGTATTCATACGCTTGTTGGAATTCGGTTGCTCCGGCCATTTCAAAAGTTTGCGTTTCAACACCCGCCACAAAAACGGTAAGCGTCTGGCCTCCGTTGGGCGCGGTTACGGTTGCGGTTACGGTGATTTTGCCACCAGGAATGTTTTGATCGGTCGATTTATCTAGCACAACAACCGGACCCTCCCCCGGACCGTCCTCGTTGTCGCAACTCTGCACCGCCAACAGGCCCACTGTCAGGACACTGAAAGCCATTAACTGGAAAAATTTCTTCATGTGTAATTTTTTTTGGTTTTCGCGGGTTTGTACCCTTCTATCAGCGGCAAAAATAGAACATGAAAAAGGGGAGCGAATTACTCCCCTTTTATCAATACGTTATTTCAATGTTAAGCGCCGCGGCTTTAGTTTCCCACTTTTACAGAAAACGAAAGCGTGTATTGTGCGCCCATTCGGAATGCCCGCATGATCGGGTCGGAAGCTTCGATCGTGCTGTTGTTGGTATTGTCTTGCCGGAACGCGTACCGGGCGTTCAATAGATTCTGCACATTAAACTTCAGTTCGAATCGTTGCTTAAACTCCTTCGCGATTTGAAGATCGAGGATGTTGCGCGGCATTTCAAACCAGGTAGGATACAACACATCCCCCACAACAAAGATTCTGCGCCCAAATACGTTGTACGCGGCATTTACGGAGAACCCACTTTCCTCATCGTTATAATATGCACCAAAGTTGATGATGTAAGGCGACTGCCCGGTAAGCGGGCGGAAACGCGCCTGATTTGCAAACCGCGGATCGCTGCCCACATCTACCTGGCTTTGAATATACGCCGCGTTGAAGTTTAGTGTGGTATTGCGCAAAAACT